>NZ_WIAE01000003.1:0-219070 GCF_009828605.1 Arthrobacter zhaoguopingii
AACCAATCAAAAAACAATCGGTATCAACAAACTTGGCACACTATTGAGTTCTCAAACAACAGGCACTACCGGCACCACACAACCCGACAAAACCAGGCCATCCTCGCTCCGGAGCAACTTTACAAGCCTACCCGCACCCAACCATCCCCGCAAATCGGCTGGTTTCCACCGTTCCGGCTGTTTCCAGCTGGACCCCCAACCGGCTGGATTCTGGGATCGACAGATCCCGTACCCAACCGTTCTTGTGGTCGCCATCCGACCGAGAACTTCGATCAGCGCGGATATAAACACTAGCACCCTTGAGCGCTGAATGTAAACCTCCGCCGGACCTCGGTGAGGCCCGGCGGAGGCCGGATAAGCGGGTTACGCCTTAGCGGTCCGGGGCGCCAGGTACAGGACACCCAAGGGGGGAACGCGCAGATCCGCATGGGCCGGCTGGCCGTTGTGCCCACCTTCGATGGCGGTGATGGTGCCGTTTCCGACCCCTGACCCGCCGAACTGCTCTGCGTCGGTGTTGATGACCTCGGTCCACTCCCCCGCCCAGGGCAGGCCGACGCGGAAACCCTCGTGCGGGCCGCCGGCGAAGTTGGCGATGCAGACGAGCGGGTTGCCCTGGTGGTCCCACCGGATGAAGGAGAGGGTGTTGCGTCCGCCGTCGTTCTCATCGATCCACTGGAAGCCGGCCGGCTCGTTGTCCCGTGCATACAGCGCCGGGGTCTCCCGGTACACCGTGTTGAGCGAGCGCACGAGTTCCTGCACACCGCGGTGCGGCGGGGTATCGCACAACCACCAGTCGAGGCCGTGCTGTTCCGCCCATTCGGACTCCTGGGCAAACTCCGAGCCCATGAAAATCAGCTGCTTGCCCGGGTGGGCCCACTGGAAGGCAAGGTAGGCCCGCACATTGGCCAGCTGCTGCCAGCGGTCCCCGGGCATCTTCCGCAGGAGGGAGCCCTTGCCGTGCACTACCTCGTCATGGCTGATGGGGAGGAGGAAGTTCTCGGTGTATGCGTACACCATTGAGAACGTCGCCTTACCGTGGTGGTAAGACCGGTTGACCGGGTCTTCGGCCATGTACTGGAGGGTGTCGTGCATCCAGCCCATGTTCCACTTCAGCCCGAAGCCCAGACCGCCTGCGCTCGTTGGCCGGGTGACGCCCGGGAACGCCGTGGATTCCTCAGCGATCATGACGATCCCCGGTGCCCGCTTGTACGCGGTGGCGGTCACTTCCTGGAGGAAGGAGATGGCCTCAAGGTTCTCCCGTCCGCCCAGCCGGTTGGGCCGCCACTGGCCTTCCTCCCGCGAGTAGTCGAGGTAGAGCATGGAGGCGACCGCGTCGACCCGCAGCCCGTCGATGTGGAACTCCTCAAGCCAGTACAGGGCATTGGCGACGAGGAAGTTCCGCACCTCCCGGCGCCCGAAGTCGAAGATCAGCGTTCCCCAGTCCATGTGCTCGCCCAGCAGCGGGTCGCCGTGCTCGTAGAGGGTCCCGCCGTCGAACTTGGCCAGAGCCCACTCATCCTTCGGGAAGTGCGCCGGAACCCAGTCCATGATGACGCCAATGCCGGCCTGATGGAGCTTGTCGACGAGGTACTTGAAATCGTCGGGGTGCCCGAACCGGGACGTCGGCGCGAAGTACGACGTGACCTGGTAGCCCCAGGATCCGCCGAACGGGTGCTCCGCGACGGGCATCAACTCGACGTGCGTGAATCCCTGCCAGGTGACGTACTCGACGAGCTGCTCCGCGAGGTCGCGGTAGCTCAGGCCGACGCGCCAGGAGGCGAGGTGCACCTCATAGACGCTCATTGGCCCGTTGTGCGGGTCCTTTGAGGCGCGTTCGGTCATCCAGGCGTCATCTTCGAAAGCATAGCGTGACTCAACGACGCGCGAACCGGTCAGCGGAGGCACCTCGGTGCCGCGTGCCATGGGGTCGGCCTTCTCCCGCCATTGCCCGTCGCTGCCGAGGATCTCGTACTTGTAGACGGCACCGGCCTGAGCGCCGGGGATGAAGATTTCCCACACTCCCGAGCTGCCGAGCGCGCGCATGGCGTTGATGCTGCCGTCCCAGCCGTTGAAGTCGGCCTTGACCCGCACGGCTCGAGCGCTGGGCGCCCAGACGGCGAAGGAGACGCCGTCGATCGCCCCGAGCACCGAGGAGTAATGCCGGACGTGGGCGCCCAGGGCGGTCCACAGGGTTTCGTGCCTGCCCTCGGCAATGAGGTGCATATCGATCTCGCCGAGGGTTGGGAGGAACCGGTAGGGGTCATCCACCAGCTGGGGCTCGCCGTCGTAGGCGACCTCCAACCGGTAATCCGGAACGTGGCCCGGAGTTTCCGCCGCGACTGTCCCGACCCAGACTCCATTGTGCTCGTGCGTCAGCTCTGCCCGCCCACTGCCGGTCACGACGACGACGGAACGCGCCAGCCGGCGCAGGGTGCGGATGGTGACGGTCCCGGAATCGTCGAGGTGCGCACCGAGCACCGCATGCGGCTGGTGGTGCATGCCGTCCGAGACCTGCTGCAGCACATCCTGCGGCACCGGGATGGGAGTGGGGTCCGACGGCGGACCGGAGGACGCCGAGGTGCCCTTCGGCGCGCCGGATGCGGAACCTCCGGCCAGCGACGACGACGCCGGCGCACCACCGCGAGCTGGTCGGGTGCCGGAGGTGGAGCCGGCACCCGATTCGGCTCCGGTGGGAGCGGGCGGTGCGGTAGGGGGCTCGGCCGCGGCACCTGAGGAAGCGGGAGTACCGCTGGGCACCGCGGCCGCCATGACGCCTACGGGCACGGCCAGGGGCTGCCCGGTCAGGGCGTGGCGGACGTCGCGCGCCGGCATTTCAACCCACTCGGGCCGGTTCCGCAGTTCGTAGACCACCTCGTAGAGGGCCTTGTCGAGCCAAAGTGCCCGGAACAGGGGCGAAGCGGGATCGACCTCGCCGCCCGTCTCGGAGGCATATCCGGCAAGGAATGCCGAGGTGGCCGCGGCGGCCCACTGCTCACCGGCAAGTGCCTCCGGAGAGCCTTCGGGTGATGCGCCGCGGGACGCGGCGGCGTATTCGAGGGAGCGGACCATGCCCACGACGTCGCGCAGCGGCACATCCGGGACGCTCCGCTCGGCGGTGGGACGAAGCGGTTCGCCTTCGAAGTCGAGCATGAGCCAGGAGCCGTCCGGGGCCCGCAGGATCTGCCCGAGGTGGAGGTCTGCATGGATCCGCTGCAGGGCGGGCAGCGCCTCAAGTCCGCGCACCTGGGCGAGGACGGCCTCGATGTCATCTTCAAGCGGCCCGACGGCCGTGCCTGCCTCGGCCCAGGCCCATTCGATGCGCCGGGTGAGTGCATCCTTGAAGGCCTCCTGCTCGGCGGCGGAGGCCTGGCTGCTGCCGAAGGCTCCCTCAAGCTGCCGGTGGATCCGCGCCACGAGGGCGCCGAGTTCGTGGGCCTCTGCGCTGAAGTCGGTTCCCGCCGAGGCGGCCAGGGCGGCGACGCGCCAGGCGTCGGTGCTGTCCTCGATAAAGTCGCGCAGCACGCTCAGGTGGCCGGTGACGTGATTTCCGGGCTCCGCGTGCGGCAGCTGCCATTCGCCGGTGACCCAGCCGAAGGTGGCCGGTACATCGGTTGAACCTCCAGCCGTCAGCCCCGCGCACACCTCGACGTCGGGGCTCTTCCCCGCCGCGAGCACGCGGAAGAACTTCACGATCATCGATGACGGTCCGGAGCCGACGACGACCGAGGTGTTCGACTGTTCGCCCTTCAGCACCTTGATCGGCTGCTTCGGGGTGGGTGCCGGCAGGTTCTCGAGGGCCAGGCCCTTCACGCGTCCGTCGGCGCTGGCGCCCGAAACGCGCATCAGCTCGACCCAGGCGTTAACGAACGCCGGGTCGTGGGTGGCGTCGTAGACCCAGCGCCTGCCGAGTTCCGGATGGTCAATCTGCCCGACGAGCCCGGAGGCCGCCTCCGGAAGAGGCTCCGCCCGGTAGCTGAGCGGGACGTGGACGACGTCGGTGCGCCGGCCGGAGCCGACGGCGAGGAAGTTGACCTCGAGGGCGGCCTGGCCGGTCGGATCGTCCAGGACGGTCCCGCCGACAACGGTGAGTGAAATGTCCTTGCCGCGGGCCGGGAACCAGCGCTGTGCCGGGAGCCACTCGGTGAGGATTTCTGGAAGGAAAGGCGTGTGGGTTCCCATTACTTAATAGCCTCCGGGATAGGTATGACTGGCAGCGCCGCAGTGTGGGGCGATGCGCTGTTCGAGCTTGCCGATCGCAGCCGGAGCCAGTAGAAGGCATGGCTTCCAAGGGTCAGGGTGATGTTGCCGTCCTGGGCGAAGGCCGGGAAGGGCATTCCGCCGAACAGGTCCCGCAGGCCCCGGCCGGCGAATTCGGGCAGATGAAGGTTTGCTGCAACGGGGTGCTGGGAGAGGTTAAAGATGCAGAGCACCACTTCCGGACGCTCGGCCTCGGAGTTGCCCTCGTGGACCTCACGGACGAACGCGAGGACGGAATCCGCCTCGGTGGGCACATTGCGGTAGTCCCCCAGCCCGAAGGCCGGGTTGGCCCGGCGGACGGCCAGCATCTGGCGCATCCAGTGAAGCAGGGAGCTGGAGGTGGCAAGCTGCGCCTCAACGTTGACGTGGTTGTAGTGGTACACCAGGGACTGCACCACGGGCAGGTACAGCTTGCCCGGGTCGGCGGTGGAGAACCCGGCGTTGCGGTCGGGGTTCCACTGCATCGGGGTCCGGGAGGCGTCCCGGTCCTCGAGCCAGATATTGTCCCCCATGCCGATCTCGTCCCCGTAGTAGAGGAACGGGCTGCCCGGCAGGGACAGCAGCAGGGCGTGGATCAGCTCCACCTCGGACCGGGAGTTGTCGAGCAGCGGCGACAGCCGGCGCCGGATGCCGACGTTGGCGCGCATCCGGGAATCCGGCGCGTACCAGCCGAGCATCGCCTCGCGCTCTTCGTTGGTGACCATCTCAAGGGTGAGCTCGTCATGGTTGCGCAGGAAGGTCCCCCACTGGGCTCCGCCGGGGATCGACGGGGTCTCCTTCATCGTCTCGATGATGGGGGCGGCCTTTTGGTCCCGCAGCGCGTAGAAGAGCCGGGGCATGATCGGGAAGTGGAACGCCATGTGGCACTCCGGCCCGGTCTCGTCACCGAAGTATTCGACGACCTCCTCCGGCATCTGGTTCGCCTCGGCGATGATCACGCGTCCGGGGTAGTTCTCGTCGACCATGGCGCGCAGGTCCTTGAGGAACTCGTGCGTCTTGGGCAGGTTCTCGCAGTTGGTGCCCTCCTCCTCGAAGAGGTAGGGGATGGCGTCGGCACGGAACCCGTCGATGCCCTGATCGAGCCAGAACCGCACCACGTTGAAGATCGCCTCGATCACCTTCGGGTTTTCGAAGTTGAGGTCCGGCTGGTGGCTGAAGAACCGGTGCCAGAAGAACTGTCGGCGGACCGGGTCGAAGGTCCAGTTGGACTCCTCGGTGTCGACGAAAATGATGCGCGCGTCCTGGTACTTCTCGTCGGTGTCGCTCCAGACGTAGAAGTCGCCGTAGGGGCCCTCGGGGTCCCGGCGCGACTCCTGGAACCAGTGGTGCTGGTCCGAGGTGTGGTTCAGGGGCAGGTCGATGATGACGCGTACGCCGCGGGCGTGCGCCTCGGCCACCAGCCGCTTGAAGTCGCTGATGGTGCCGAACTCATCGAGTACGTCGTAGTAGTCGGCGATGTCGTAGCCGCCGTCGCGCAGCGGTGACTTGAAGAACGGGGGCAGCCAGAGGCAGTCCACGCCGAGCCACTGCAGGTAGTCGAGCTTGTCGATCAGCCCGGAGAAGTCACCCGACCCGTCGCCGTTGGCGTCCGCGAATCCCCGCACCAGTACTTCGTAGAAGACGGCCTTGCGGTACCAGTGGGGGTCGTGCGCAAGTCCGGGTGCATTGAGTTGGAAGGGGTTGGGCACTAGTGCTTCCTCCTGACATAGAGAATGTGTGCCGGTTCCACATGGGCGTCCAGCCTGACGTAATTATGTTCGCCCCAGTTCCAGCTCGAACCGGTGAGGAGGTCGTCGACGCGGAACGTGCCGTCCTCGTTGCGGTCGCCCGGATCGATCGACAGGGCGTCGAGATTGAGGGACACGGTGCTCTCCCGGGCACTGTGAGGATCGACGTTCACCACGATGATGAACGTGTCCTTGCCCTCCGCGGTCTCCTTGTGCTTGGAGAACACGACGGTCGCAGAGTCGGTGCTCGAATGCACCGTGAGGTTCTCGAGATCACCGAGCGCGGGGTGCGCGCGCCGGATGGCGTTGAGGCGCGTCAGATACGGGGCCAGCGAACGCCCCGCGGCCTCGGCCGCCGCGTAGTCCCGCGGACGGTATTCGAACTTCTCGTTGTCGATGTACTCCTCGGCGCCCGGGCGGGCGACATGCTCGAACAGCTCGTAGCCGGAATACACGCCCCACAGCGGGCTCGCCATTGAGGCAAGCACGGCGCGGATCTTGAAGGCGGCCGGTCCGCCGAACTGCAGGAACGCGGTGAGGATGTCCGGGGTGTTCACGAAGAAGTTCGGCCGGAAGTACGGTGCCGAGACCTTGCTGACCTCGGTGAAGTACTCCTCGATCTCCGTCTTGGTGTTCCGCCACGTGAAGTAGGTGTAGGACTGCTGGAATCCGGCGCGCCCCAGGGCGTGCATCATCGCGGGGCGGGTGAAGGCCTCGGCGAGGAAGACGACGTCGGGGTGCTGAGCATTGACCTTGCCGATGAGCCACTCCCAAAACTGGACCGGCTTGGTGTGCGGGTTGTCGACGCGGAAGATCTTCACGCCGTGCTCCACCCACAGCAGCACGATCCGCAGGATCTCCTGCGGCAGGCCCACCGGATCGTTGTCGAAGTTGATCGGGTAGATGTCCTGGTATTTCTTCGGCGGGTTCTCCGCGTAGGCAATCGACCCGTCAACACGCGTCGTGAACCACTCGGGGTGCTCGGTGACCCAGGGGTGGTCGGGGGAGGCCTGAAGCGCGAAGTCGAGGGCGACCTCAAGGTTGAGCTCCGCGGCCCGCGCCACGAAGGCGTCGAAATCCTCGAAGGTGCCGAGGTCCGGGTGGATGGCGTCGTGGCCGCCGGCGGCCGAGCCGATGGCCCACGGCGAGCCGGGATCCCCCGGGGCCGCGGTGAGGGTGTTGTTCGGGCCCTTGCGGTGCGTTTCACCGATGGGATGGATCGGGGGCAGGTAGACGACGTCGAAGCCCATGGCCGCAACTGCGTCGAGCCGCTTGGCGGCCGTGCGGAAGTTGCCGGAGATCCACCGCGCGTCGGCGGCGTCATACTCGGCGCCCTCGGAGCGGGGGAAGAACTCGTACCAGGCGCCACGTCCGGCCCGGTCGCGCTCCACCAGAATGGGGTAGGCCTTCGACGGGGTCACCATGGAGCGGATCGGCTCGCGCTCGATCGCATCGAGGATTTCGGGGGTGCTGCCTGCCGAGAGGCGTTCCTCGACGCTGAACGCCGTGTCCTTGAGGGTTGCGGCGGTGCGGCGGAACAGCTCGGCGTCGCGGGGTGAGCGGTCAGCGGCGGCCCGGGTGAACAGGGCGGCCCCTTCGGCGAGCATCAGTTCGACGTCAACGTTCGCGGCGATCTTCACCGTCGCATCGTGGACCCAGGTCCCGTAGAGGTCGGACCAGCCCTCGATGGTGAAGGTGTTGAGTCCGACGGTGGTGGGGCGGAGCAACCCCTGCCACCGGTCCAGGCCTGCGCCCACCGGCTGCAGCCGGATCCGCTGCGCTTCCTTGCCCTCCGGGCCGTACAGCACCGCTGAAACACCCAGTTGATCGTGGCCTTCACGGAACACGGTCGCGCCGACGACGATGTCCGCCCCGGGCACCGCCTTGGCAGGGAATTGGCCGCCCTCGACGACCGGGCTGACGCCCGTGATGGGAATGCGGCCGAACCGCAGGCCTTCCGCATACGTGCCTTGACGTGGTAGTTCGCTAGATAGGGTCACCCACAGCACGTTAGCGAGTATTGAAGCGAAATGCTAAGGGGGCTTGGCGTAATACAACGAGATGTTCGGCGATTACGTAAGCGGTTACGCCCGTGGCTCCCCCAGCGGAACGCAAGTGCGCTAGCGTAACCAAAGTGAAGGCAATCCGTAGATTTACAGTCCGAACCGTCCTCCCCGAAAGCATTGCCCCGCTGGGCAAGCTGGCGGGCAATCTGCGCTGGTCCTGGCATCTGCCAACAACGCGCCTGTTCGAGGACATAGACCCTGCGGCCTGGGAAACGAGCAACCGCGATCCCGTGACCTTCCTCGGCTCGGTGACGCGCGAGCGCCTGCAGCAGCTCGCCGCCAATGAGGAGCTCGTCGCCCGCATCCAGCAGCTCGGCGCCGACCTCGACAGCTACCTGACCGAGCCGCGCTGGTACCAGTCCCTCGGCGAGGACGCTCCCCGCTCCATCGCCTACTTCTCCCCCGAGTACGGCATCAGCGCCGTGCTGCCCCAGTATTCGGGCGGCCTCGGGATCCTTGCCGGCGACCATCTCAAGGCGGCCTCCGACCTCGGGGTGCCCCTGATCGGCGTCGGACTGCTGTACCAGGCCGGCTACTTCATGCAGTCGCTCTCCCGCGATGCCTGGCAGCAGGAGACCTATCCCGTGCTTGACCCGGACGGGCTTCCCCTCACTCTGCTCCGCGAGGAGGACGGCACGCCGGCCCGCGTGGTCCTCCCGCTGCCCAACGGGCGGCAGCTGATCGCGCACATCTGGCGCGCCGACGTCGGCCGCGTTCCGCTGCTGCTGCTCGACTCCAACCTGCCCGCCAATGACGAGGCGGCGCGCACCGTCACCGACCGGCTGTACGGCGGCGGCGGGGACCAGCGCCTCCAGCAGGAACTCCTGCTGGGCATGGGCGGGGTCAAGGCACTGCGCATCTTCCAGCGCCTCACCGGCGCTCCGGCGCCCGAGGTGTTCCACACGAATGAGGGCCACGCCGGTTTCCTCGGCATCGAGCGGATCCGCGAACTGATGGATCCGGCCAGCGAATCGCCCATGAGCTGGGAGGAGGCCCTCACCGCGGGCCGCGCCTCCACGGTGTTCACCACCCACACTCCGGTGCCGGCCGGCATCGACCGCTTCGAGCGGGCGCAGATCGAGCACTTCTTCAACGCGGGCCTGGCCCCGTCCGTGCCGACCGACAAGGTGCTGGCCCTGGGCGCCGAGAACTACGAGGGCGGCGACCCGGCCAAGTTCAACATGGCGGTCATGGGCCTGCGGCTGGCGCAGCGGGCCAACGGCGTCTCCAAGCTGCACGGCGAGGTGTCCCGCGGCATGTTCTCCGGTCTCTGGCCGGGGTTCGACACCCGCGAGGTGCCCATCACCTCGGTGACGAACGGCGTGCACGTCCCCTCCTGGGTCGACCCGCTGATCGCCGACTTCGCCCGCGAGAACTTCGGGGCCGAGTCGGTCCTCGACCAGCGGTGGGCCCGCGTGTACGACGTCGCCGACGAGAAGATCTGGGCGCTGCGGCGGAGCATGCGCTCCAACCTCGTCGACGACGTCCGCGGCCGCCTGCGCTCCTCTTGGAAGAAGCGCGGGGCCGCCGACGCCGAATTGGCATGGACCGATACGGTGCTCGACCCTGATGTGCTGACGATCGGGTTCGCCCGCCGCGTCCCCACCTACAAGCGCCTGACCCTCATGCTGCGCGACCCCGCCCGGCTCAAGGCGCTGCTGCTCCACCCCGAGCACCCCATCCAGCTCGTGGTCGCGGGCAAGTCCCACCCGGCGGACGAGCAGGGCAAGCGCATGATCCAGGACATGGTGCGATTCACCGACGATCCGGCGGTCCGCCACCGGATCGTGTTCCTGCCCAACTACGACATCGCCATGGCGCGCGTCCTGTTTCCCGGCTGCGATGTCTGGCTGAACAACCCGCTGCGCCCACTGGAGGCCTGCGGCACCTCCGGCATGAAGGCGGCGATCAACGGCGGACTCAACCTTTCGGTGCTCGATGGCTGGTGGGATGAGATGTACGACGGCGACAACGGATGGTCAATTCCAACGGCCAACAACGGAGCCTCCGCCGACGAACGCGACGACATCGAGGCGGCGGCGCTCTATGACCTGCTCGAGAACCAGGTCGCTCCACGTTTCTACGGTTCGGTGACCGCTGCCGCAGCCGGTTCGGCCGGCCCGTCGGAGCCGTCGCTCGACGGCATCCCGCACCAGTGGATCGCCATGATCAAGCACACCATGGCAACCCTCGGCCCGGCCGTCTCGGCCGAGCGTATGCTCCAGGACTACGTTGGCCACCTGTACCAGCCGGCCTGGCGGGCCGGCCGGGATGCCTCCGAAGATCGGTACGCGCTGGCACGGCGCACGGCCGCGTGGCGCACCCGCATTCAGGGCGGCTGGCCCGCCGTCCAGGTGGAGCACGTCGATTCCCTCGGCGTGAGCGAGGATCCGCAGATCGGCGACGCGCTCACGGTCAACGCCTACGTCGCCCTCGGCAATCTCGATCCCTCCGATGTTGCGGTGGAGGTTGCGTACGGCCGGGCCGCCGGTGACGACGAGCTCAGCGATGTGACTCTGGCCGAACTGCGGGTCGCCGAGAACCTGGGCAGCGGGCGGTACCTCTTCACCGGGGACACCCGGATCGAACACTCGGGTTCGTTCGGCTACACGGTCCGGGTGCTGCCGCGGCACGCGACCCTGGCCTCCAGCGCCGAACTCGGGCTGGTCGTCAACGCCTGACCTCCGGTGGGCAGCGCCGCCTGGCGGTGCTGCCCACCGATCCGCCGGCCCCCGGACCGGCTCCGCGGAGAATGCCTTCCTCCCGTCGGTTCCAGCCAGACGGCGGAATGAACCGCGACCTGTGGCAGATCGGACCGCCTGAGCGGTACGCGGAGTAGCTTTGGGGCATGACTACTCCCCGCACCCAGCTCAGGACCCGCTGTTCCCTCATCGCCGCCCTGACGGTGGCACTCGCCGCTGCTCCTGCCGCCGTTCCGGCGGCGGCGGCCCCCAAGGCCCCGGTCGACTACGTCGCACTCGGCGATTCATACGCCTCGGGCTTCGGCGCGGGATCCTACACTGCTTGCGGCCAGTCGCCGCTGGGCCTTCCCGGAGTGCTGGATTCGAAGAAAAAGGTGGAATTGACGGCCAACGGTACCTGCGCTGGTGCGGCCGCCACCGTGGTGCCCGGCGGGGCCGTCGATGTTCCCGAACAGATTGCCGGGCTTGTGGCCGCGGGCAAACTCGGCGCCCGAACAAAACTTGTGACTCTCTCAGTGGGTGGCAATGACGCCGGTTTCTCGACCGTGGCCGGCACGTGCGCCGTCCAGCCCCTTGAAGCCTGTGCCCGCGCGCTCCAGCTGAGCTCCGCCGCCGCGCAGACGACCGTGGCTCCGAAGCTCGACGCCGTGTATGCCCAGCTGCGGGCCGCAGCCCCCAATGCCGTGGTGGTGGTGACCGGTTATCCCCACCTTTTCTCACCGGAGTCCTCCGGCCCGGCCCCGTTCCCGGCCGCGGCCCAGCAGCTTTTCAATGACGCCACCGACACGTTGAACGCGGTCATCGCTTCCCGGGCCGCTGCCGCGGGATTCACCTATGTGGACGTCGTGGATGAATTCGCCGGGCACGGCGTCGGATCGCAGGATCCATGGATCACCTTCACCGGGTTCACCGCTCCCGATGACCTGCATCCGACGGCCACCGGGTACTCCAAGGGCTACCTCAAGGCCGTGCGCAGCGAGGTGAATCTCGCACAACTGCGGAAGTAGCTGCGCAGGGAGTCACTGGGCAGATATTGCCCGGTGACCGTGACAGGTCGGTGGGCATAAGGCACCCTAAACCGGCGTCCCGTTCACTGGCGAGGCTGGGTCAGTGGTCAGGCCCGGCTGACGAGCCCGTTCAGGAGGCCGAACGGCCCACGTACCTCTGACACAGATAGACGGCGACCGAATTGGCCGCCAGGGAGTCAGACTCCCCCAGGGAGATACGGGCCCCGGACCGACGCAGCGCCGGATCGGCCGAATCGAAAGCCAGTTCCATGGTGGTGGCCCTCGCCTCCGCCAGGCCCTGTCCCTGCAGGATCCAGGCGGCCGGAAGGTGGATCTTGCGGTCCGTGAGCGAGCCATTGACCGCGATGAGGGCCCCGGCCTGCCCGTCCGGATCGGCAAGCATCAACTGGACCACCCGGGTGGACGGGTCATCCCAGTCGGCCGGAGTCATGGGGAGGCCCGAGGCGTTGAACCACAGCAGCGCCGAATCGGCGACCCGGCCGGGAAAGGCCGGCGACTGCCCGGCGAGGAACCGCCGGCGGATCCGAAGCAGCGCACGCGTGGCGGTGATCATCCGTTCCGCCGCGGCGTCCTGCTGCCAGGAGATCCACGCGAGCTCGTTGTCCTGGCAGTAGGCGTTGTTGTTGCCCCGCTGGGTCCGTCCGAGCTCATCGCCGGCAGTGATCATGGGAACTCCGACCGACATCAGCAGCGTGGCCATCAGGTTCCGGGCCGTCTGCTCCCGTGCGGCGATGATCGCGTCATTCTCGGTGCGGCCCTCCGCACCGTGGTTGTAGCTGCGGTTGTCGTTGGAGCCGTCGCGGTTTTCCTCCCCGTTGGCCTCGTTGTGCTTCCGGTCGTAGGCGGTGAGGTCCGCAAGGGTGAACCCGTCATGGGCGGTGACAAAGTTGATCGAGGCAAGCGGGGTCCGGCCCGAGTGGCGGAACAGGTTCTGCGACCCGGCCAGGGAGTCGGCGAGGCGAGCCGGTGAGCCGGCGTGCCCTCCTGCCCGCAGCGAGGCCTGGTCCCGCAGCCAGAAGTCGCGGGCCGTGTCCCGGAAACGGTCGTTCCAGTCACCCCAGCCCTGTGGGAAGTTTCCGGTCTGCCAGCCGCCCATGCCGACATCCCAGGGTTCGGCGATGAGCTTCGTTCCCCGCAGCGCGCTCGATGCGCCGACGGCGACCAAGAAGGGATGCCGCGGAGTGTAGGTGTTTGTCTCGTCCCGTCCCAGGGTCACCGCGAGGTCGAACCTGAAGCCGTCGATCTGGAACTCCTCGACCCAGTACCGCAGGGAGTCGAGCGCGAACTCGATCACCTTCGGCTGCGAGAAGTCGAGCGTGTTGCCCACTCCGGTGGTGTCGAGGTACCGGCCCGCACCGTCGTGCCGGTAGTAGTCGGTGTCGCCCAGACCCCGCCAGCAGAGGGTCGGGAGGTCCTTGCCGCCCTCGGCGGTGTGGTTGTAGACGACGTCGAGGATCACTTCGAGGCCGGCCTCATGCAGCGCCTTCACCATCGACTTGACCTCCGCGAGGACCGCCGCCGGGCCCGCGGCCCGTGCCGCCGCGGTCGCGTACGCCGAGTGCGGGGCGAAGAAGCCGAGGGTGTTGTAGCCCCAATAGTTTGAGAGGCCGAGCGGCCCGAGGTGGGGTTCGTCGATCGAGAAGTGGACCGGGAGCAGCTCGACGGCGGTTACGCCCAGTTCGAGCAGGTACTCGATCATCACGGGGTGGGCCAGGCCCGCATAGGTGCCGCGCAGCTCCTCGGGAATCCCGGGGTGCAGCTTCGTCAGTCCCTTGACGTGCGCTTCGTAGATAACGGTGTCACGCCACGGCCTACGCGGCCGGGAGGAGCCGCCCCAGTCGAAGGATTCCTCAACGAAGACCGAGAAGTACACCGGGTCCTCCCCGGTCCCGCCGGCCTCTTCCACCTCGATGGCGCGCGCGTACGGGTCGAGCAGCAGCTGTCCCGGGCCCGGGCCCGGACTCGGGGGCAACGGCTCGCCGGTCGGCCAGAACCCGTAGCGGGCGCCCGGAGGGATCGGGCCGACCACCCCGTGGTGGACGCCGCCGTCGAGTCCGGGCAGCGTTTCGAAGGCCCACCGGCCGTCCTCCCGCTGAAAGTGCACGTCAATCGAAGGGATCGACGGCGCCCACACCGCGGCGTTGACGTGGAGACCATCCGAGAAACGGCCCTTGAGCCGGTGCATCCCCTGCGGGAATTCACTGGAGGCGACGGGGGCCTGCTGCGACATGCTCATGACGGGATCCGGCTCGGCGCGATCAGGCGGAACGCTGGCGAGAGATTTCGTAAAGGCTGATTCCCACCGCCATTGAGGCGTTGAGCGATTCCATGGCTGAATCGATCGGGATCGAGACGATCTGGTCGCAGTTCTCGCGCACCAGCCGGGACAGCCCCTTGCCCTCCGACCCCACCACCAGGCACACCGGATCTTTTCCGAGGGTCAGCTCCGGCAGCGAGATGTCGCCGTCGCCGTCGAGCCCGAGCACAAAGATGCCCTTGTCCTTGAACGACTTCAGGGCCGAGTTGAGGTTGCCCACCCGGGCCACGGGCACGCGGACGGCAGCTCCCGCACTGGTCTTCCACGCGGAGGCGGTCACGCCGACGGAGCGCCGCTCCGGCACGATCACGCCGTGGGCGCTGAAGGCGGAGGCCGACCGGATGATGGCGCCGAGGTTGCGCGGGTCGGTGATTCCGTCAAGGGCGATGAACAGGGGCGCGTTCGCAATGTGGCCGCGCTTGAACTTGTCCACCGTCTCGTCGACCAGGTCGAGCGCATCGGCGTAGTCGTAGGGCGGGATCTGCAGCATCAGCCCCTGGTGCACCGCACCTTCGGTCATCCGGTCGAGTTCGGGCTTGCCGGTTTCCATCACCGGGACGCCGCGTTCGGTGGCGAGCTTGAGCGCCTCCCGGACCCGGTCGTCCATCTCGACGCGGATGGCCACGTGGAGCGCCTTGGCGGGGATGCCGGCGCGGAGCGCCTCAACCACTGAGTTGCGGCCGGTCACGATTTCCTCGGTGGCCTTGCCCTTCCGGCCCGAACCGGGGTTCTTGCCGCCGCCGCGCTTGGCGGCGGAGCGCTCGGCCAGTTCCTTGGTCTTGTACGCCTTGTGGTACGGGCGGTCCTCCGCCTTCGGGGTGGGGCCCTTGCCTTCGAGCGCCTTACGGCCGTGGCCCCCCGTGCCGATGGTGGGGCCCTTTTTCAACTTGCGCACCGCGCCTGGACGTCCGTGACTGGCCATGGGGAAACACCTTTAAATAGAGGAAAAGTCTCCACCAGTTTACGCGGACCACACCCGGAGGCATTCACGGACGGAAACAGGTGCGTTCAGCGGCCGGCGATGCTCCACTCGGCGCCGTCGGCGGAGTCCTCGACGGCGATGCCGGCGCCGGCCAGCGCGTCCCGGATGGCGTCGGCACGGGCCCAGTCCTTGGCGGCGCGGGCCGCCTCACGCTCGCGCAGAGAGGACCGGATCAGGGCGTCGAGTGCGGCGGTCTGTTCGGTGTCGGCCGTCCCGGTGTCGGTGGCATCATCGAGCCCGAGGACGCGGACCATCGCGGCGACCCCTGCCTGCGCGGTGCGCGCCCCCTCGGCGTCGCCTGCCGCCAGGGCCGTGTTGCCGGCCCTCACGGTTTCGTGAAGGACGGCGAGGGCCTGCGGGATGTTCAGGTCGTCATCCATCGCGTCTCCGAAGGCCTCCGGCAGGTCCGCCGGCGCACCGGCGGCCGGCCCGAAACGGGTGAGGGCCTTGCCCAGGAATCCATCGATCCGGTCGACCGCTGCCGCCGCTTCCTCGAGCGAGGACGGGCGGTAATCGAGCACCGACCGGTAGTGGGCCTGCCCGAGGTAGTACCGCACCACGCGCGGCTTGGCGCGGGCGATCATTTCCTCGGGGCTGACCGTGTTGCCGATCGACTTGGACATTTTCTCGCCCTCGAAGGTGACAAGGCCGTTGTGCATCCAGAACTGCGCGTACCCGCGCTTGGCGGCGCGCGCCTGAGCCAGCTCGTTCTCGTGGTGCGGGAAGCGCAGGTCGAGCCCTCCGCCGTGGATGTCGAACTGCTCCCCGAGGTATTTGTGCGTCATTGCGCAGCACTCGGTGTGCCAGCCTGGCCGTCCGGCACCCCAGGGGCTGGGCCATGACGATGAGGCAGGGTCGGTGTCCTTGTGGCCCTTCCACAGGGCGAAGTCCCGCGGGTCGCGCTTGCCGCGCGGGTCGGCGTCGGTGGCGGCCTGCATGTCGTCGATGTTCTGGTGGGTGAGGGCGCCATACTCGGGCCAGGAGCGGACGTCGAAGTACACATCCCCCGATCCGTCGGGGGCGGGATACGCGTAGCCGGTGTCGATGAGTTCCTGGATCAGGGCCTGCATCTCCGGAATGTGGCCGGTGGCCCGCGGTTCGTAGGTGGGCCGGCGTACCCCGAGGGTGTCGTAGGCCCGGTTGAACTCGAGCTCATAGCGGTAGGCCAGCGCCCACCACTCCTCGTTCCGGATACCGCCCGGCGCCGGTTCCCCGTCGTTGAAAGAGGCCTTCGACTTTTCGAGGATCTTGTCGTCGATGTCTGTGACGTTCCGGACCGAAGTCACCCGGAACCCGCGGGCCTCGAGCCAGCGGGTCAGCTGGTCGAACACGATGGCCGAGCGGACGTGGCCCACGTGCGGCATGCCCTGAACGGTGGCACCGCAGTAGTAGAGGCTGACGGCTCCCGGGGTCAGGGGGACGAAGTCCCGTACCTCGGCGGTGGCGGTGTCATACAGTCTCAGGCTCACTGCACCAGATTAGCCGAACCGCCGCCGCCCACCGGGCTGTTACCCGGTATGAACGACGACGGCGGTGGCCAGCGCGGCGATGCCCTCGCCACGCCCGGTCAGGCCGAGACCGTCGGTGGTCGTCGCCGAGACGCTCACGGGTGCGCCGGCCGCCGCCGAGAGGACCGCTTCGGCCTCACTGCGGCGGGCGGCGAACCGGGGACGGTTGCCGATCAGCTGCACGGCGATATTGCCGACGCGGAAGCCCGCCCCCCGGACGATCGCGGCCGCCTCTGAAAGGATTGCCACCCCGGAGGCCCCGGCGAGTTCAGGGCGGTCGGTGCCGAAGTGGGTGCCGAGGTCGCCAAGGCCCGCCGCGGAGAAGAGCGCATCGGCGGCGGCGTGGGCGACGACGTCGCCGTCGGAGTGGCCCGCCAGCCCGCGCTCGCCCTCCCAGGAAAGGCCCGCGAGCCACAGGGGGGCCGGCGCATCCTCCGGGGCATAGGCGTGGATGTCGGTGCCGATACCGGTCCGGGGCAGGGGCGCCGCCGGGGGCAGTGCGCTTTCGGTCATGGGGGCCTCTTCGGGGTCGGCGGTGGGTGCAGGGGGCGTGCCGGCCGCAGTTTGAACGAGCGTTTCGGCGAGCATCAGGTCCAGCGGGGTGGTCACCTTGAAGGCGGCCGGGTCGCCCTCGACGGTGACGACGGGGGTGCCCGTGGCCTCGATGAGCATCGCGTCGTCGGTGATCAGCGGATCCCCGGCGCCGGTGCCCGCGTGCGCCTCCCGAAGCAGGCGCGCGGTGAAGCCCTGGGGTGTCTGGACGGCGCGCAGGCCGTCCCGGTCGGGAGTGCCTTCAACCCGGCCGCCGCGCACGGCCTTGACGGTGTCGGCCACCGGCACCACCGGGATCACCGCGTCCGCGCCCGCCGCGAGGCGGGAAACCACGCGCCTGAAGACCTCGGGCGGGGTCAGGGCGCGTGCGGCGTCGTGGACGAGGATGACCGGAGCGTCGGTGGAAAGCGCGGCGATGCCCGCCCGCACCGAGTCGGCCCGGCTGGCTCCGCCGTCGACGACCCGCACCGGGACCGCACCGGGGAGGCCTTCCGCCACCGACCGCAGGACGGCATCACCGGCGGGGATGACGACGGCGATTTCCGCGGCGACACCGGAGTCGAGCACCGAGCGCAGGGACCGCTCAAGGAGTGTGAGGCCTCCGCAGAGGACGCGGGCCTTGGGGATTCCGTGTCCCAGCCGCTGCCCGGAACCGGCGGCGACGATCACCACGCCCGCCGTTCCGGCTGGATGCGTGCTGGGAGGAAAAGGCGCTTTCGGGGAAGGCGTGGGGCGGGAGGACACCAAATCACCCTACGGCAGCCGAACGCAAAAGAAGGACCCCCCTCAGGGAGCCCTTCTTGTGCCTATGGACCTGCCGCCTAGGAGGCGAGGACCTCGTCGAGAACGCTTGCGGCCTTCTCTTCGTCGGTCTTCTCCGCCAGCGCGAGTTCGGAGATCAGGATCTGCCGCGCCTTGGCGAGCATCCTCTTCTCCCCGGCCGACAGCCCGCGGTCGTGATCACGGCGCCAGAGGTCGCGGACGACCTCGGCCACCTTGATGACGTCGCCGGATGCAAGCTTCTCAAGGTTCGCCTTGTATCGGCGCGACCAGTTGGTCGGCTCCTCGGTGAACTCGGCACGCAGTACGTCAAAGACGTGCTCCAGGCCTTCCTTGCCCACCACATCACGAACCCCGACAAGGTCGACGTTTTCTGCTGGTACTTCGATCGTTAGATCACCCTGTGCCACCTTGAGCTTGAGATACATCTTCTCTTCGCCCTTGATGACGCGCATCTTGATCTCTTCGATCTTCGCTGCGCCGTGGTGAGGGTAAACAACTGTTTCGCCAACCTCAAAAACCATGTGGACTTTCCCCTTTCCCGCAAGTCAGTTTATCACGGCGGCGACACGCCGACGGCGCGTTTTCGCAGGTCAGCGGCCTCCAACGGACCGGTTTCGCTATGATTCGCCTCTTGACGCGGCGGCGAATCGATGATCGGGCCCTGTCACGCGCGGCGAAACGGACTCCGCCAAACGGGCGCTTTGGCGATAGTGTGTTTCTAGTTTCACCACCCACCCCCGGCGCCGTGCCGGAAGACCCCAGGAGTTTGAGCTGTGAGAATTGCACCGAACCGCCGAGTGCAGCAGGCCGCCGTCGCCGGCGTCGTGCTGGCCATGCTGGGGATCACCGGCTGCAGCGTGATCAACGAGCAGTCAACCACCCGTCAGTACGCGGCGTCCGACGGCATTGTCGAGAACCTCGGCCCGGTGGAGCTGCGGAACATCCTGATCATCTCCACCGACGAGGGCGAGCCGGGGACCCTCCTCGGCACCGCATTCAACACGAGCGACGATCCGGTGCAGCTCACCATCGAGGGTGAGAACGAGACCTCCGAAATCACCATTGACGGCGGCGACAAGTACGTGTTCGAAGATGAGGTCGACGACGACGGCACCCTCGAGGGCATCAGTGAGATCCCGGGCTCCCTCGTCGACCTCGACTTCACCGTCGAATCCGAGACCGCGACCTATGGCGTACCGGTGCTCGATGGAACCCTGGCGGAATACCGCGAGTTCGTCCCGGGCGGATACACTCCGGAGCCCAGCGAGCCGGCCGCGACCGAAGAGGCCCACGGGGGCGAGTAGCTCCCCTCCGCCAGGCTGAGCCGGGGCCCAGTCCGGGCCCCGGCTCAGCGATTTAACCCCGGGACAGGACCCCTAGGGTCAGGTCTCCGACCCGCTCAGGGCTCGAACTTGTACCCGAGGCCGCGCACGGTGATCAGGTGGCGCGGCGCGGAGGAGTCGGGCTCGATCTTTCCCCGCAGCCGCTTGATGTGCACGTCGAGGGTCTTCGTGTCGCCGACATAGTCGGCGCCCCACACCCGGTCGATCAGCTGGCCGCGGGTGAGTACCCGGCCGGAGTTGCGCAGGAGCATCTCCAGTAGCTCGAACTCCTTGAGCGGCAGCGCCACCTGGGTGCCCTCGACGCTCACGACGTGCCGTTCGACGTCCATGCGGACCGGACCAGCCGAGACAGTGCCGGAGACGAGTTCCTCGGGCTCCCCCTGCCGGCGCAGGACCGCCCGGACCCGGGCGACGAGCTCCCGGGACGAGTAGGGCTTGGTGACGTAGTCGTCGGCGCCGAGCTCGAGCCCCACCACCTTGTCGATCTCCGAGTCCTTCGCGGTCAGCATGATCACGGGGACGCTTGAGCGCTGCCGCAGCTGACGGCATACCTCGGTCCCGGAAAGCCCCGGCAGCTGGAGGTCGAGCAGGACGAGGTCCGCCCCCGCCCGGTCGAATTCGGTGACCGCGTCGAGCCCGTTGTCGACGACGGCGACCTCGAAGCCCTCCTTCCCCAGCAGGTACGACAGCGGGTCGCTGAA
The DNA here is from genome assembly GCF_009828605.1 of Arthrobacter zhaoguopingii. Classification (NCBI taxonomy): domain Bacteria; kingdom Bacillati; phylum Actinomycetota; class Actinomycetes; order Micrococcales; family Micrococcaceae; genus Arthrobacter; species Arthrobacter zhaoguopingii. The sequence continues at coordinate 19,967 of NZ_WIAE01000003.1, forward strand.
GGACTCCTCATCTTCGACAATCAAAATCCGGGTCAAGCGCTCACTCCCTGCTCCTGGGCGTTGGTTCCGCCCTTTTTCTCTGGCTTTGAATCCGGCTGCGGTGTCGGCTGGGCGGCCGGCTGGGCTTCGGCGCCCTGCCCGTCGTCGGCCGATTCCATCTCGGGAAGCCGGACGGTGAAAGTGCTGCCCTGCCCGGCCATCGACCAGACGGTCACCTCGCCGCCGTGGTTGGAGACCACATGCTTGACGATGCTCAGCCCCAGACCCGTACCTCCGGTCGACCGCGAGCGCGCCGCGTCGATGCGGTAGAAGCGTTCGAAAATGCGTTCCTGTTCCTCGGCCGTGATCCCGGTGCCCTGGTCGGTGACCGAGACTTCGGCCAATCCGTCCCGGGAGCGCAGGCCGATCCCGACCCGGGTCCCCTCCGGCGAGTAGCGGATGGCGTTGTCGATCAGGTTACGGAACGCCGTCATCAGCTGGTCGGGGTCGCCGAAGACCGGCTCGTCGACGGTGCCGCGGACGACGATCTCAATGGAGTTACTCTCTGCCGGGAGCCGGTTCCGGTCGACGGCCTCCTGGATGACGGTGTTGAGGTTCACCGGCTTGCCCTTGCGCACGATGTCGGCGCCCTGCAGCCGGGAGAGCTCGATGATGTCCTGCACCAGGGCGGAGAGCCGCCCCGATTCCTTATGCATCCGCTGGGCGAACCGGCGGACCGCCACCTCGTCCTCGGCCGCGTCGTCAAGGGCCTCGGCCAGCAGAGAGATGGCGCCCACCGGGGTCTTCAGCTCGTGCGAAACGTTGGCGACGAAGTCGTTGCGGATCTCCTCGGTGCGCGTGATCTCGGTCCGGTCATCGGCCAGGATCAGGATGTACTCGGCGCCGAGGGAGGCGACGCGCACCTGCAGGATGATGGTGCCCTTGCCGAGCGGGCCGCGCGGCAGTTCGAGCTGCTGCTGCTCGATCACGCCGTCGCGGCGGACACGCGCCGTCAGGTTCAGCAGCTCGTCGTGCACCACCGTGTGTCCCCGGACCAACCCGAAGGCGTAGGCCGCGGGGCTGGCGCGGACGACGCCGTCGATGGCGTCGACGATCACGTAGGCGCGTCCGATGATGGAGAGCACCTCCGCCGCACCCTCGGGAAGGGTCGGTTCGTCATCGAAGAGGAGCTGGCTGTGCTTGGCCTCGCTGGCCCGGTAGGCCAGCATCCCGAACACGCCAAGGGCCAAGCCGACGAGCCCGGTGACCAGGCTGAGCAGTACTGGGTCCACGGTCATAGCTTATGCGCTGGAATCCCGGCCGGGCCCGCATCCGGTGGCAATAGGCGGGTGGTTCAACTAACGTTCACCTAAAGCTGCGGGAACGTTCATGAGGGGCTGAAAAGCTGGCCCGCGGACCTGTTCCCGCAGGTGAGTAGAAACTTCCTACGGAAAGGACGCCCACGTGCGTAAGGTTTTTCAGGCCGAACTCCACCAGATTGGCGAGGAACTGATTGAGATCTCGCAGCTGGTGTCGGAGGCCATCCAAAAAGCCAACAGCGCTTTCCAGGGTGCCGATACCGAGCTTGCCCAGGAAGTGATCGCGGCCGATGCCCGCATCGACTTCCTGCAGAACTCCCTCGACGAGCGGGCGATCGACATCCTTGCGCTGCAGGGGCCGGTCGCCAGCGACCTGCGGATGATCGTCGGGGCCCTGCGCATGAGCGCCTCCCTCGAGCGGATGGGTGATCTGGCCCGGCACGTGGCCCAGCTGGCACGCCTGCGCTACCCGGCCCACGTCATCCCCGAAAAGATCCGGCCGACCTTCGATGAGCTTGCCGTCCTGGACATCCAGATCGCCGGCAAGGTCACCGAACTGCTGGAGACGCGGAACCTCGACCTCACCAACGAGATCAACGCAGCCAACGCCCGGGTGAACGAGCTTCACGCAGGGGTGTTCAAGGCCGTCGCCGCCGCCGACTGGAACGAGTCGGCGCCGACCACCGTCGACGTCACCCTCGCCAGCCGGTACTTCGAACGCTTCGCCGACCACGGGGTTTCCGTGGCCCGCAAGGTCACCTACCTCGTCACCGGCGAGTGGCAGCCCAGCGCCCCGCTCAACTGAGCAGCGTGGACTGACGGCGTGAATTGACGGCGTGAATTGAACAGCGCGGACTGAACAGACGACGACGGCGGCTTCCGGAAGGAAGCCGCCGTCGCCTTTAAGCTCAAGTGCCTAGTGCTTGCCCTGGTTGGCCACGGCCCGGATTGAGGCAGCGGCGGCCTCGGCGTCGAGGTAGGTGCCACCGGCCTTGATCGGGGTGAGGTTCTCGTCCAGTTCGTACACCAGCGGAATGCCCGTGGGGATGTTCAGGGCGGCGATGTCCTTGTCGCTGATCCCGTCCAGGTGCTTCACGAGGGCGCGCAGCGAGTTGCCGTGCGCGGCGACGAGCACCGTCTTGCCGGACAGCAGGTCCTTGCTGATATCCGACTCCCAGTAGGGCAGGAACCGGTCGAGGACGTCCTTGAGGCACTCGGTGCGGGGCAGGTCCTCGCCGAGGTCCGCGTACCGCGGATCGTTGCTCTGGGAGTACTCGCTGGAGTCCTCGAGCGGCGGCGGCGGGGTGTCGTAGGAGCGGCGCCACAGCATGAACTGCTCCTCACCGAACTCGGCGAGGGTCTGGGCCTTGTCCTTGCCCTGGAGGGCACCGTAGTGGCGCTCGTTGAGGCGCCAGTTGCGCTTGACGTCGATCCAGGTGCGGTCGGCGGCCTCGAGGGCGAGGTTGGCCGTAATAATCGCGCGCTTCTGCCGCGAGGTGTAGACGATGTCCGGGAGGAGGCCCTCCTCGACAAGGAGTTCACCGCCGCGGATCGCTTCCTTACGGCCCTTTTCCGTCAGTGCCACGTCGACCCAGCCGGTGAACAGGTTCTTTTCGTTCCACTCGCTCTGTCCATGGCGCAGCAGAATCAGTTTGTGAGAAGTCATGGGTCCTAGTCTGCCGTATCCGGCGCCGGCGGGCATCCGTGCACCTGTGGTGCAAGTACCCTTGGACGGTGCACTTTCACCTCCGCGCCGGGAAGCCCGTAGGCGCCATCACACGCGGAACCACGAATCCCAACCGGCTCCGCCGGGTCGACCGGTGGCTGGCCGGGCCGCAGGCATGGCGCCTGCGCCGCGCGGAGGACCCCCTCGTCGTCGACCTCGGCTATGGCGCCGCACCGGTGACCGCCGTCGAACTGTTCGGCCGGCTGCGCCGGGTGCGCCCCGACAGCGAACTGATCGGCATCGAGATTGACCCGGCCCGGGTCGAGGCGGCGCGGCCGCTGGAGCGGGCGGGCCTCAGCTTCCGCCAGGGCGGCTTCGAAGTTCCGGTGGCCGGACGCCGCCCGGTGCTGGTGCGCGCGTTCAATGTGCTCCGCCAGTACGACGAGGAGGACTATCTGGCGCACTGGGACACGGTGCGGTCCCGGCTCTCCGAGGACGGGCTGTTCATCGACGGAACGTGCGATGAGATCGGCAGGCGGTCAACCTGGGCCGCCATCGACCGGCACGGTCCAGTGTCACTGAGCATCTCGATGCGCTTCGGCGCCTTCTCCCTGCCCTCGGACGTCGCCGAGCGCCTTCCGAAGGCCCTGATCCACCGCAACGTTCCCGGCGAAAACATTCACCGCTTCCTGCTGGCGATGGACCGGGCCTGGCTTGATGCGGCTCCGCTGGCCGCCTTCGGGGCGCGCCAGCGGTGGACGGCGATGTGCGCGGCGCTGGCGGAGGCAGGCTGGCCCCTGCTCGACTCGCCGTCGCGCTGGCGCCTCGGCGAGGTCACCGTGGCGTGGAGCGCCGTCGAGCCGGCCGGCACAGCCGGGCTGGCAGCGTAGAGGTCGGTATAGCTCCCGGGGCCTTACCAGGGGCCGTACGGACCCTGGTTGCCGCGGCCGCGGATCTCGCTGACCGCCGGCTTCACGTCGGCGAGGTAGACGCACGCGGCGACGACGGCGACCAGCTTGAACAGGCCGAATCCCGGGCTGAGTGCGCTGAAGATGCCGACGACCACGGCGCCGCCGGTGATGGCCATCCAGAAGCCCTTGGTGCGCTTGAGGGTCGCCTCAAAGGACGCCGCCGGGCGCCGCACGCAGTCGGCAAAGGCCCACAGCTCGAGACCCAGCGCAACATAGCCAAGAACGAGGTACAGGTAGAACTCGAAAGTCAGGATGATACCCACGGAGTTAGCTTAGCCGCTGGGATGCCTTGAGCGCGTTTTCGAGGTCCGCCCACAGATCCTCGACATTCTCGATGCCCACCGACAGCCGCACGAGGGCCTCGGGGACCGTGGCCGGCTCCCCCGGCTGGCGGCGCCGGCGTTCGATGAGGGATTCGACCCCTCCGAGCGAGGTTGCCGGCAGCCACAGGCGCACCGCCCCGACCAGCGCTTCGGCGGCTTCGACGCCCCCGGCCGGCTCGATGCAGACGATGGCGCCGAATCCGCTCAGCTGCGCCTTGGCCCTTTCGTGGCCGGGATCCTGCGGCAGTCCGGGGAAACGGACGCGGTCAACCGCCGGGTGGGCGGAGAGCCGGGCGGCGAGTTCGGCCGCGTTGGCCTGCGCCCGTTCCATCCGCACCGCCAGGGTGCGCAGCCCGCGCAGCGCCAGCCACACCTCGAAGGGACCGGCGACGGCGCCGTGCAGGGTCCGGTGGGCCAGCAGCCGCTCCCGCAGGGCAGGATCGGAGGTGGCGAGCGCCCCCAGGACGACGTCGGAGTGGCCCGAGAGGTACTTGGTCACCGAGTGCAGCACGATGTCGACCCCGGTCGCGAGCGGCCGGGAGAGCAGCGGGGTGTTGAAGGTGTTGTCGGTGACGACCAGCGCCCCGGCGGCGCGCGCGGCATCGGCCAGGCGCGTGGTCTCGGCCACCTCGAGCATGGGGTTGGTAGGGCTTTCCAGCCAGAGCATGCCTGCCGGTGAGCCGGGCAGCGCGTCGATCTCGCGCAGCACGGCGTCGGTGTCGGCGATGTCGACGGTGCGCAGTGTGAATCTGCCGGAGGCCGCCTCGGCCGTGGCGAGGCTGACGGAACCGGCGTAGGCGTGGCGCGGCATGATGACGGTGCCGCCGGCCGGCACGAGGGAGAGGGCCGCGGCGGCGGCGCCCAGCCCGGAGCTGAACACCAGGGCAGGGAGGGCCGCGCCCTCAAGCCGGCCCAGCGCCTCTTCGAAGGGGTCCCAGCTCGGGTTGGACATGCGCCCATAAATCCGGTCGCCCGGCTCCGGCGCCCGGGTTTCGTGGAAGGTCGTCGACAGCACCAGGGGCGGGTTGGCCGGGGCGTCATGCTCCCGGGCGGGCCGACCTGCCGCGACGACGACGGTATCGGGAGCCAGGTCGGGGTCGGAATTAGCCATGGGGAAAGGGTAGCCCGGAGGGTTTGTCCCTGCCGCACCGGCGGCGTCGGCAAGTGGGGGCGGCACTCGGTAGGCTGGGCGTGTGACTCTGTCGAATCCGCATCCGCTGCCGGGGCTTTTTATTGCTTTCGAGGGCGGCGACGGCGCGGGCAAGTCGACCCAGGTGGGCGCGCTGGTCCGGGCGCTGGAGGCCGAGGGCGTCCCCGTGGTGCGGACCCGCGAGCCCGGCGGCACCCCGGTGGGCGAGAAGCTGCGGGCCCTGGTGCTTGAACACGGGCAGGGCGAGATCGACGCCCGGACCGAAGCGCTGCTGTTCGCCGCCTCGCGTGCGGCCCACGTGCAGCAGGTGATCCTGCCCGCCCTGCGGCGCGGCGACGTCGTCGTCTGCGACCGGTACATCGACTCCTCGGTGGCATACCAGGGCGCGGGCCGCGGGCTGGGTGCCCGGGATGTCGAGGACCTCAATGTGTGGGCGGTCGGGGGGCTCCGGCCGGACCTGACCGTGCTGCTCGATGTGGAGCCGCAGGAGGGCCGCAACCGGCGCACCGCCGGCGATGCCCCCGAGGACCGGATGGAGTCCGAGCCCGACGACTTCCACGCGCGGATCCGCAGCGCCTTCCTCGAGGCGGCCGACCGCGATCCGGCCCGCTACCTGGTGCTCCCCGCAGCCTCTCCCGTCGGCGACCTGGCCCGGCGCGTGCTGGCCGCGGTCCGGGAGCGCCTCGCGTGAGCGTCTGGACCGACCTGCGCGGGCAGGAACCCGTGGTGGAGCAGCTGCAGCGGGCCTCCCGGTCCGGCGCACCCACCCACGCCTGGCTGTTCACCGGCCCGCCCGGGTCCGGCCGTTCAAACGCGGCGCGGGCGTTCGCCGCGGCCCTGCTGTGCGACCGGGACGTGACGGAGCGGGGCTGCGGCACGTGCAAGTCCTGCCGCACCGTGCTCGCCGGCTCGCACGCCGACCTGACCAACGTCACCACCGAGAAGGTCACCATCACCATCGACGAGGCGCGGGAGCTGGTGCGCAAGGCCCAGGACAAGCCCTCGACCGGCCGCTGGCGCGTGATCATCGTCGAGGATGCCGACCGCATGCAGGAACGCAGCACCAACGTGCTGCTGAAGGCCATCGAGGAACCGCCTCCGCGGACCATCTGGCTGCTGTGCGCCCCGAGCCCCGGCGACGTCCTGGTCACGATCCGCTCGCGCTGCCGCAGCGTCAGCCTGCGCCTGCCGCCGGTGCGCGATGTCGCCGACCTGCTGGTGCACCGTGACGGGATCGATCCGGCCACCGCGGAGGCGGCGGCACGGGCCGCCCAGAGCCACATCGGGGTGGCCAAGCGGCTCGCCACCGACGACGGCGCCCGTGAGCGCCGCAACCAGATTGTGCGGCTGCCGCTGACCCTGCGCTCGGTCTCCGGGGCCATGCAGGCCGCGGCTGACCTGGTGAAGCTTGCCGAGGCGGAGGCGCAGAGTTCCTTCGAGCAGCGCGACGCCTCCGAGCGGGCCGCCCTGCTCACCGCCCTGGGCGCACCGGAATCGGGAACCCTTCCCCCCTCGATGCGCAGCCAGGTCAAGCGCCTCGAAGAGGACCAGACGCGGCGGGCCAAGCGGTCGAAAAACGACTACTTCGACCGCGCCCTGACCGATCTGATTTCCTTCTACCGGGATGTGCTGATGCTCCAGGTCTCCAGCGGCCGCGACCTCGTCAATGAACCGCTGCGCCCCGAGCTCGAGGCCTTCGCGCGGCGGGAATCGGCGGAGGACACCCTGCGGCGCATCGACGTGATCAACGAGGTGCGCGAACGCCTCGTCAGCACCAACGTCTCGCCACTGCTGGCGATCGAGGCGATGGCCGTCGGCCTCCTGTCCCGGAAGGACCTTGCCTCATGACCGAGAATCCCGGGCGAACGCCCCGGCTGCGCCGCTGGGTGGCCTCCGGTGCAGCCGCGGCCCTGCTGCTCTCGGGCTGCACGCTGCTGCCCGGGCCGTCGGCGGACAAGGCCCCGGACACCGGAGCCGTGACGGCGGACCCGGACGCCGTCGGCGACGTCCCCGCCGGCCTTGAGCCCTTCTACAGCCAGGAGGTGGAGTGGGAGCCGTGCGAGGACGACTTCGCCTGCGCCCGGGTGGAGGTCCCCCTGGACTACAGCGACCCGGGACGGGCGACCATCGAGGTCGCGGCCATCCGTGCCGACGCGACGAAGGGTGAGCCGCAGGGCACGATCCTGGTCAATCCGGGCGGCCCGGGTGGGTCCGGGTACAACATCGTGCGGGACGCCCTCGACCGGGTGGTCAGCGACCGGCTCCGCGGGGGCTACGACGTCGTCGGATTCGACCCGCGCGGAGTCAACCGTTCCTCGGCGGTCGAGTGCCGCACGGACAAGGAGCAGGACGCCGCCCGCGAGGAGTTCATTCCGGCCGACACCCCCGACGGGGAGGCGCTCGAGCTGCTGCGGGCCGAGGCCCGGGAGTATGCCGACGTCTGTGCGGAGCGGACCGGGGAGCTGCTCGGTTTCGTCGACACGGACAGCGCCGCCCGGGACATGGACATCCTCCGCGCCCTCGTGGGCGATGCGAAGCTCAACTACCTTGGCTTCTCCTACGGCACGCAGCTGGGCGCCGCCTATGCCGGGCTGTTCCCGGAACGCTCCGGCCGCCTCGTGCTCGACGGCGCGCTGGACCCTGCCCTGAGCAACGAGCAGGTGACCCTGGGGCAGGCCGCCGCCTTCGAGAAGGCCCTGCGCGCCTATGTCGCCGGATGCCAGGCCGGGGACGACTGCCCGCTGCCCGGCGACGTCGACGCCGGCGTCGCCGCCCTGCAGGACCTCTTTCAGGAAGTCGAGGAGAACCCAAAGCCGGCCGAGGACGGGCGCCTGGTCACGATCGGCAGCTTCGTGCAGGGCTTCATCCTTCCCCTGTACGACGACTCGAACTGGCCCACGCTCACCAGCGCGGTGAACACCGCCCTGCAGGGCGACTACACCGACATGATGTACCTGGCGGACCTCGCCTTCGAGCGGGAGGCCGACGGCACCTACAGCACCAACGCGACCGACGCCTTCCTCGCGGTGAACTGCCTCGACTACCCGATGGTGTCCGATCCCGACCAGATGCGCCGGGACGAGGCGGCGCTGGTGGCGGCGTCGCCCACCTTCGGTGCGTTCCTCGCCTACGGCGGGCTGACCTGCGAGGCATGGAAGTACGGCCCGGTGGGAGAACCGGCCCCTGCCAGAGCGCCGGGGGCGGACCCGCTGCTGGTCATCGGGACCACCGGTGATCCGGCCACCCCGTATGAGTGGTCCCTGGCCCTGGCGGAGCAGCTTGAGTCCGCCGTGCACGTCACCTGGGAGGGTGAGGGGCACACCGCCTACGGACGCTCCAACGACTGCATCACGGACATCGTTGATTCCTATTTCCTCGAGGGCGCTGTCCCCAAGGACGGGGTCCGCTGCTGAACGGGCAAGCCCGGGCACAGGTGGGCGTGCTTTTGACCACCGGGCGCAGGCTCTTATAGAGTTGCTTCTTGTGGATTGAGGGACCAATCGGTCCGGCTCATGAAGCGTGCCTCCTTAGCTCAGTCGGTAGAGCGTCTCACTCGTAATGAGAAGGTCGCCAGTTCGACTCTGGCAGGAGGCTCCACCGGAACCCCGCGCTTCGACGAAGCCGCGGGGTTTTCTGTCTCCGCTCCCGCCATCACGCCCTCAGGGAAACGCCTTTACGCCCGGCGGCGTTGGAGGGATCATCGACTGCGGGAGCTGATGTGGAAAAGATTAGAAACACCATCGACGGCGCAGCGCTGAGCGCCGCCCACTTCCTCAGCGCCAAGGCGTCAGACCCGATCTCCCTGGGCGACGTCGCCGACCACGTCGGGTACAGCCCGTCCCATCTCGTGCGCCTCTTCGAATCCGTCGTAGGAGTGCCGCCCGGACGATACCTGGCCCAGCTGCGCTTCGAACGAGCCAAGACCCTGCTGCTCACCAGCGGTGAGCCGGTGCGCGACATCTGCTTCGAGGTCGGCTTCACCTCGCTGGGCACCTTCAGCCGGCGTTTCGCCGAGGGTGTCGGGTACAGTCCCGGGCGCTTCCGGGTGCTGCCCCACATCCTCGCGGACCATCCACCGCGCCCCCTCCACCTGCCCACCGGACTTACCAGCGGAGGAACCATCTCCGGGGTGACCGTCCTGAGCCGCGCGGCCACGGAGGCCGTCGGGCCCAACCCCGCCCTGTACGTGGGGCTGTTCACCACGCCCTCGGCGAAGGGCCGGCCCGTGACCAGTTCACTGCTCGACGGCGTCGACACCTTCGCGTTCGTCAATGTCCCGCCGGGGAGGTTCTGGGTGCTCGCCTCGGCCCTGCCGGGTGCGGCCGAGCCGCTGCGGCAGCTGGTCCCGCTGCGCAGCGTGTACGGCAGGACGATGCGGCCGATCCTTGTGGGGCGGGGCGCACCACACCACCATGTCGCCATCGAGCTGGAGCCGGCCGAGGAATGGCAGCTGCCGGTCCTCCTCGCCGTGCCGGCGCTCGCCTCGGCCGGGACCTGACGCAGCCCCGGCCGGGGCGCGCCAGCCTCAGTTCATCGCGGGCCCGGTCTGGCCCGAGCGCATCCGGGGCACTGTCGCGCGCCACCCGGCTGAAGACGCAGGAAGGCCACCCGGCACACCGGGTGGCCTTCCTGCAAGGGACAAGGTCCCTTGATGTGGCTTAGCCTACGGAGCCGCGCGGGCTCGGCCCACGCGCGGCGCCTGGCTGGAATCAGGCGAAGTCCGCCGTCGCGGGGTCGGTTCCGATACGGCCCGCCTCACCCTTGTCCAGCGCCGAGATGGCCTGGATGTCCTCGTCGGCGAGCTCCACGTCGAGTGCGGCCCAGTTCTCCGCGATGCGCGACTCGGTGACCGTCTTGGGGATCACGACATTGCCGAGGGCGAGGTGCCAGGCGAGGACAACCTGGCCCGGGGTCGCGCCGCGCTTGGCGGCGATGTCCTTCAGCACGGGGTCCTCGAGAAGGCCCTTGCCGGAGCCGAGGGGCGAGTAGGCCTCGTGGAGAATGTCCTTCTCCGCGTGGAAGGCCCTCAGCTCGGGCTGGCTGAAGTAGGGGTGGGACTCGACCTGGTTGATGACCGGCACGACGCCGGTCTCGTCGATGATCTCCTGGAGCGCCTCGATGGTGAAGTTGGAGACGCCGATGCTGCGCACGCGCCCCTGCTTCTGCAGTTCGATGAGCGCCTTCCAGGTGTCGAGGTACTTACCCTGCTTCGGCTGGAGCCAGTGGATCAGGTACAGGTCGAGGGTTTCGAGGCCCAGCTTCTCCATCGACTCATCGAAGGCCCGCAGGGTGCTTTCGTAGCCCTGGTCGGAGTTCCAGAGCTTGGTCGTGATGAACAGATCCTCAGTGGGGATGCCCGAGGCCGCGATCGCACGTCCTACCCCGGCCTCGTTCCCATAGATCATCGCGGTGTCGATGTGGCGGTAGCCGGCCTGGAATGCCTGGCCCACCACCTTCTCTGCGGTGTCGTCCTTAACCTGCCACACGCCAAAGCCGAGCTGGGGGATCGAGAGTCCGTCGTTGAATTTCAGTTCCGGTGATGTAGTCATAGGGACCTAACTAATCACATCCGGCAGCTATTTCACAACGTCAATCTTCAGCACCCTTAGTACCGGTAGTGTGCCTAGCCCGGAAGCTGACGTTCCGCTTCGAGCACGTCCTCAACCACAAGTTCGGCGCGCCGCCGGACGTTGTCGAGCCCGGCCGAGGCCACGCCCCACCGCTCCCCGTCCAGGCGCGTCATGGCCGCGGCCTCCGCCGTCGTGGCAAGGGTGTTGCCGGCGCGGGAAAGAGCCCGATGGACCGAAATGACGGCGCCGGGGATATCGAGGCCCTCGCTGGGCCATCGAGCCTGGGCCTGGGCGCACACAGCGCGGACCCGTGGCAGCAGGTCCCCCAGCTGGTTGGCGACGGCGACGAGTTCGTTGTACACGTCGTCGTCCTCGACCCCCTCGAGGATCTGGTGGTACCGGTCGAGGCCGCGGCGGAACCGGTCGTGGGCGCGGCGCCACACCCCGTTTCCCAGGTCGGCATCATCCTTGCGGCCCTGCCGGGCCGCAGCAAACAGTCCCATGGTCCGCTAAAGGTATTGGCCGGGCCCGCGGTGCTCCGGGTCCGCCGGTGCCTGCTTGCCCGGGGTCCGGACGGGTTCGCCGTCCGCGCCGACGACGACGCCAGGGGCGATGACGGTACCCGGCGGAAGCTGGCGGAGCTGGAGCTTCGCGGCGAGTTGCTGGTTGGCCATCTGCTGGGCGGCGAGGGCCGTCTGGATGCCGTGGAAGAGACCCTCGAGCCAGCCGACGAGCTGTGCCTGGGCAACCCTCAGCTCTGCGTCCGTGGGGACGGAATCCTCCTCGAAAGGCAGGTTGATGCGGTGGAGTTCCTGCACCAGTTCCGGCGCGAGGCCGTCCTCGAGCTCCTTGACCGAGCGTTCGTGGATCTCGGCGAGGCGGGTGCGGCCGGCGTCGTCGAGCGGTGCCGAGCGCACCTCCTCGAGGAGCTGCTTCAGCATGGTGCCGATCCGCATGACCTTGGCCGGCTGGTCCACGAGATCCGCCAGCGACGCGCGGGCCGGCCCGGGTGCGTCCGAGGCCGATCCCGGCGCGTCGGGGCCCGACCCCGGGTTATCGGAGGCCGAGCCCGGCACCGCGGGCCCGGACAGCGGGCCGTCGCCGCCAAGTACCGGTTCGGAGTCGGGGACGCCGGATGAAGAACTGCCTGGCTGCTGTTCGGTCATGGGTTTATGTTCTCACGGGCGGCCGGAGGGGTGCTGGTGACGCTCCGCCGGCTCCGCACGTGCCGACCCGTGAAAAGGACCGGCCGGAGACGTCCCCCCAAGGGCATCTCCGGCCGGCCCGGTCGGTGGGCGCGTAGCCGCGCCGTTCGGTGGGAGCCTAGCAGCAGCGCCCTTCGGGGTTGGCGTCCTGGCGGTCCGTGCGGTCCCGCCAGAACTGCCGCTCGGTCATGGGCGGCTCGGAGCAGTGCGAGGCCTCGTGGTGCTCAAGGTACGCCGCGTAGGCGTTCTCGCCCAGCACGCCCTTGAAGAACCACGCCACCCCGCGTGCCGCGTCCCGTGCCCTGCCGAGGGCAGTTCCGGTACTCATCAGTGACCGGACCTTACCGGGCGCTTGGTGGCCCCGAGCGCGTTCCACTGCGCCTCCAGCTCCTTCTCGGGCGGGGTCGGGATCAGCCCGGCCGGCGCGTAGGTGCGGGAGGGCACCGGCGCGTCCTCGGTCTCGACTCCGCCGCCGTTGCGGTAAGCCTTGATCGTGGCGAGGATCGCCGTGATGATCACGATGATCGCCAGCGTTACGAAGACAATGGACAAGGTGCCCTGGATGAAGGTGTTGGTCACCACCTTCTCCATGGCTGCGGTGTCCGCGGCGTTGCCGAAGCTCTCCTCACCGGCGGCGAGGGCGTCCTTGAACGCGTTGTGCTGCGCCCAGTAGCCGATGGCGGGCACCGGGGAGAAGATCTTCAGGAACGACGCCGAGATGGTCACCACGGCGGCGAAGGCCAGCGGAAGCGCGGGGATCCACAGGTACTTGAAGGCCCCCTTCTTCGCGCAGATCGCCATGCACACGGCCAGCGCGATGGCGGCAAGCAGCTGGTTGGCGATGCCGAACAGCGGGAACAGGGTGTTGATGCCGCCGAGCGGATCGGTGACACCCATGATGAGGATCGCGCCCCAGCCGGCGACCATGATTGCCGTGCAGAGCCAGGCCCCGACCCGCCACGAGGTGTCGCGGAAGCGGGGGATGAAGTTGCCGATGCTGTCCTGCAGCATGAACCGCGCCACGCGGGTTCCGGCGTCGACGGCGGTCAGGATGAACAGCGCCTCGAACATGATGGCGAAGTGGTACCAGAACGCCATGGCTCCCGATCCCCCGAACAGGCCTTGCATGATCTGGGCGATGCCGACGGCAAGGGTGGGCGCCCCGCCGGTGCGGGAGACAATCGATTCCTCACCGACGTTGCCGGCCAGTGAGGTCAGCGCCTCCGGGGTGAGGTTCACGCCGGTCAGCCCGAGGCCGTTGACGAAGGCTACAGCGCCCTCGACCGTTCCTCCCGTGGCCGCTGCGGAGGTGTTCATGGCGAAGTAAATGCCCCGGTCGATTGAGAGGGCGGCAACGAGGGCCATGATCGCGACGAAGGATTCCATCAGCATGCCGCCGTACCCGATGAAGCGGGTCTGGCGTTCCTTCTCGATCAGTTTCGGCGTCGTCCCCGACGAGATCAGGGCGTGGAAGCCCGACAGCGCGCCGCAGGCGATGGTGACGAAAAGGAACGGGAAGAGCGGGCCGGGGACCACCGGGCCGGTGCCCGTTGCGGCGAACTCGCTGATGGCGGGAACGCTGATCTCGGGGCGGGTGATGATGATGGCCACGGCCAGCAGCACGATGGTGCCGATCTTCATGAAGGTCGACAGGTAGTCACGGGGTGCGAGGAGCAGCCAGACCGGCAGGACCGCGGCGATGAAGCCGTAGATGATGATGCCCCACGCGATGGTGACGCGGTCGAGGGTGAAGAGCGCGACGCCCCATTCCGTTTCGGCGATCCAGCCGCCGGCGACGATGGCGAGCATCAGCAGGGCGAAGCCGATCAGGGAGACCTCGGTGACCTTGCCCGGGCGCAGGAAGCGCAGGTAGACGCCCATGAACAGCGCGATCGGGATGGTCATGGAGACCGAGAAGACGCCCCAGGGGCTCTCGCCGAGGGCGTTCACGACGACCAGGGCGAGGATGGCCACGATGATGATCATGATAGTCAGGGTCGCGATCAGCGCCGCCGTACCGCCGATGACGCCGAGTTCCTCGCGGGCCATCTGGCCCAGGGAGCGGCCGCCGCGGCGCATTGAGAAGAACATGACGAGGTAGTCCTGCACCGCGCCGGCGAGGATCACCCCGACGATGATCCACAGCGTGCCGGGAAGATAGCCCATCTGGGCGGCGAGGACCGGGCCGACGAGCGGGCCGGCGCCGGCGATTGCCGCGAAGTGGTGCCCGTAGAGCACGCGGCGGTCGGTGGCCACGTAGTCCTTGCCGTCCGCCTTGTACTCGGCGGGGGTGGCACGACGGTCATCGGGCTGCAGCAGTTTGCGCTCGATGAACTTGGAGTAGAACCGGTAGGCGATGAAGTAGGTGCTGACCGCCGCGAAGACGAACCAGATGGCGTTGACGGTTTCGCCGCGGACGATGGCCAGCATGATCCAGGCGATGCCACCCAGCAGGGCGATGCCCAGCCAGAGCGCGATTTTGGCCGGTGTCCACCGGCGGTCCTCCGCGTCAGCCACCGCCGCGTCGATCGCGGTGGGCGGAAGATCGGGGTCGGTCTCGAGCACGCCTTTGTGCCCGTGCGCCCCGTTGTGCTTCTCACTCATGATGCTCCTTGGAATACGAGTGGTGTGATGCACACGAAGGTAGCAACCTACTGAGGTGCACGTCACATCTCAAGGCGCCGACGGGGCTCTCGTCGCCGAAGGGCACCGCCGGTGCGGTGAACGGTACGGCCTCAGCGGCCGTCGTTGTCCCGGGCGTTCGATCCTTCGCTCAGGCTGGCATGGGTGTGCGTGCGGGGGTCCTCGCCCTCGTTGGCGGTGTCCTGCGGGCCGCTGTCGACGCCGTCGGGAACCTGGTCCGCGAGGTTCTCGGTGAAGCTGTCGGCGGCCTGCGCCAGGCCGCTCTTGTCCTTCTCCCCCGCGTCGTCGTTGGCACTGGATGTCATGGTGTTCCTCCTCAGTCCG
Organism: Arthrobacter zhaoguopingii; assembly: GCF_009828605.1. Lineage (NCBI taxonomy): Bacteria > Bacillati > Actinomycetota > Actinomycetes > Micrococcales > Micrococcaceae > Arthrobacter > Arthrobacter zhaoguopingii. Next base: position 35,117 of record NZ_WIAE01000003.1, read on the forward strand.
GTTGGACGCCTCAAGATTCGCACACTCCCCGCCCGCAAGGAAGCATGCCGATGGTCCCGGCGGAGGTTGACTAGACGGTCAGGAGGATCTTGCCCGTGTGCTCTCCGGAATCGAAGTACTCATGGGCGGCGGCGGCCTCGGCGAGGGGGAAGGTGCGGCCCACCAGGGGTCGTACGCGTCCGGCTGCGACCAGCGGCCAGACCTCCCGTTCCACGGCGGCCATGATCTCCGCCTTCTGCTGCGGCGGCCGGGCCCGCAGGGTGGATCCGGCGATGCTGGCCCGCTTGGTCATCAGGGCTCCAAGGTTCACCTCGGCCGTCGTGCCGCCCTGGAGGCCGATCACCACGAGACGGCCGCCGACGGCGAGCGCGGAGATGTTCCGCTCCAGGTACTTCGCTCCGACGACGTCGAGGATCACGTCGGCGCCCGCGCCTCCGGTCGCCGCCCGGGCCTCTTCCACGAAGTCCTGCTCGCGGTAGTTGATGGCGGCAGCCGCGCCCAGGGATGCCGCCAGCTGCAGCTTGTCCGGCGACCCCGCGGTCACCAGCGGCACTGCCCCGAAGGCCCGGGCGAGCTGGATGGCCATGGTGCCGATGCCGCCGGCGCCGCCGTGGATCAGCACGGTCTCCCCGGCCTTCAGGCCCGCCGTCAAGAACAGGTTCGAGTACACCGTCGCGGCGGTCTCCGGAAGGGCGGCGGCCTCAACCAACTCCAAACCGTCCGGCACTTCAAGGACCTGCCCGGCCGGCACAGCGACCTTCTCCGCGTAGCCTCCGCCGGAGAGCAGTGCCACTACCTCGGCGCCGGCCGGGAGGGCGGAGCCGTTCGGGTCGGAAATCCTGCCGGAGACCTCGAGGCCCGGGTATTCGGAGGCGCCGGGCGGCGGCGGGTAGACCCCGCGGCGCTGCTGCACGTCGGCCCGGTTCAGGCCGGCGGCGACGACGTCGATCACCACCTCGCCCGGCTTCGGCTCCGGCTCCGGAACCTCCCGCAGTTCGAGCATTTCCGGTCCTCCCGGACCGCGGATGACGACTGCTTTCACGGGCGTTCTCCGATCGATTTGGGATTTGGGTGGGGCAGGTTCCCATGAAACACTACTCAGTGGGGAAGGTTGTCCGAGCGGCCGAAGGAGCTGGTCTTGAAAACCAGTGGGCGGTTACCCCGTCTCAAGGGTTCGAATCCCTTACCTTCCGCTCCCTGAAGGAACGGCCCCGGCAGCAGCCGGGGCCGTTCCTTTTTCGTGGGTCGGCCCCTCTTTTTTCGTGGGTCAGCCCCGCCGAAACTGCAGATAACCACCCTTCGAACGCGCCATAGCGTGGTGAGCTGCCAACTCGACGCGGGGAGGCCGGCGTCGCGCCGACGTGGTCGGCCCCCACACGCGCGAAACCGCAGATAACCACCCTCCAGGCGCGCCATAGCGTGGTTACCTGCCAACTCGCTGCGCCGGGCGATGTGCGCTGTCAAGATGCTCCGCGAAAAGTCCAGTAATTGCCTCCCCGCCACTTCCCCGGAGGCTACCTCTTGTTCACCCTTAGTTAGTTGGATTATCACTAGTCACGTATGTCACAGGTGACCCATACTGTCTAAGCCATCACCAACCGCCGTCCGGACCATCAGTGCGGGCCCGCGGACTCACCGGCTGAACACCAGCCAGTCTCAAGGAGAGTTCTACCGAATGATCAATTCGCCATGGAAAGGCGCGCTGTGCTCGGTGCTGACGGTGGGACTGCTCGCCGCGCCCGCAGCAGCACTCCCGGCAAGCGCCGAGGAAGCGACGCCGGCCAGCACGGGCGGCGTCGTCATCAACGAAGCGTATGTAACGGGCGGCAGCACCGGCGCGCCGTACGTCAGCAAGTTCGTTGAGCTGTACAACCCCACCGACACCCCCGTCAGCGTCGACGGGTGGTCCCTGCAGTACCGGTCCGCGACCGGCACCGCCGCACCCACCGGCATCACTCCGCTGACCGGCACGATCCCCGCCCGGGGGTACTTCCTGGTGCAGGGCTCAAGCAATGGAACGACCGGCCAGACCCTCCCCGCTCCGGACGTCAAGGGCTCACTCAACGCCAGCGGGAGCTCCGGAACGATCCTCCTGTCCCGCCAGGCCGCCGCCGTGAACCCGTTGCCCACCGACTCCGTCGTCGGCCACGCCGCCGTGGTGGACCTGCTCGGCTACGGGACTTCCAACACGTTCGAGGGCGCCCGGGCGACCGGCCCGAGCGGCGGGCAGAGTTCGATGAACCGCACCAACGGCGCCGACACGAACAACAACGCCGCCGACTTCACCCTCGCGACGACCGTAACACCCACCAACTCCACAGGGACGGCGACGCCGCCTCCCGTGGAGCCGCCCGTCGAACCTCCGGTCCCAGGGCAGGTCGTCCCCATCCGCGAGATCCAGGGCACCGGCACCGAGACCCCGCTCAAGGGGACCACGGTGACGACCCGCGGCAAGGTCACCGCCGCCTACCCCACCGGCGGTCTCGCCGGCTTCTACCTGCAGACCGCGGGAACCTCAGCGGCCGAGGGGCAGAACGCCTCGGACGCCATCTTCGTCTACTCCCCTGCCACCGTGGGCTCCGTTGCCGCCGGCGACTTTGTCGAGGTCACCGGAACGGCCGGTGAATTCTTCGGCCTGACCCAGCTCACCGTCACCGCCGGCGGAACCACGAAGCTCGCCGAACCGGCCGAGGAGGTCAAGGCCGCGGCACTTTCGCTGCCCGCAACCGACACCGCACGCGAGGCCTACGAGGGCATGCTCTTCCAGCCCGCCGGCGACTTCACGGTCACCGACAACTACGCGCTCAACCAGTACGGCGAGATCACCCTCGCCGCCGGCACCACTCCCCTGCTGCAGCCCACCGAGGCCGCGGCACCGGGCACGCCGGAGAACGCCGCCGTCGCCGCGGACAACGCCGCCCGCCGGATCGCACTCGACGACGGCGCGACGACGAACTTTTTCAACGACGCCAACCGGGACAAGCCGCTTCCGTACCTCACGATGGACCAGCCGGTCCGGGTGACGTCGAACGCGAAATTCACCTCGCCCGTCGTACTCGACTACCGCAACACCGCCTGGAAGTTCCAGCCGCTCACCGAGCTGACGCCCGCCAACGCCGGCACCGTCCAGCCGGTGGCCTTCAGCGGCGAGCGCCCGGCGAGCCCGAAGGACGTCGGCGGCTCGCTGAAGCTGGCGTCGTTCAATGTGCTCAACTACTTCCCCACCACCGGTGACCAGTTCGCCTCCTGCACCTTCAACAACGACCGCCAGGGCAACCCCATCACGGTGCGCGGCGGCTGCGACGTGCGCGGAGCGGCGAACGCCGAGAACTTTGAGCGCCAGGAAGCCAAGATCGTCAAGGCGATCACCGGGCTTGGCGCCGACGTCGTGAGCCTGGCCGAGGTCGAGAACTCGGCCAAGTTCGGCAAGGACCGGGACAGCGCCCTGGCGACGCTGACGGCGGCCCTGAACGAGCAGACGCCGGGGGTCTGGGACTACGTCCGCTCCCCCGCGGCGCTGCCGGCGCTGGAGAACGAGGATGTCATCCGCACCGCGTTCATTTACAAGTTGGCGGCGGCCAAGCCCATTGGCGACTCGGTCATCCTCGATGACAACACGGTCTTCGCGAACGCACGCAAGCCCCTCGCGCAGGCCTTCGAGACCGTCGACGGCGGCGAGGAGAGCCGCTTCCTCGCGATCACCAACCACTTCAAGTCCAAGGGCTCGGGCCCGCGCACCGGGGAGAACGCCGACTCCGGTGACGGGCAGGGCGCCTGGAACGCCGCCCGCGTCCTCCAGGCCCGCGCCCTCGTCGGGTTCGCCGACCGGCTCAAGGCCGACGCCGGCACCGGCACCGACAAGGTGTTCCTGACCGGTGACTTCAACTCCTACTCCGCCGAGGACCCGATGCGGGTGCTCTACGACGCCGGGTACGTCAACCAGGGCATCAAGACCGGCGGACACTCGTACGTGTTCGGCGGACTGGTCGGCTCCCTCGACCACATCCTCGCCTCCCCTGCCGCCGACGCCACGGTGGCGGGAGTGGACACCTGGAACATCAACGCCGTCGAATCCGTCGCGCTTGAGTACAGCCGCTACAACAGCAACATCACCAACTACTACGCACCCAATCCCTACCGCTCCAGCGACCACGACCCGGTGATCGTCGGAATGAACCTGGGCGACGGCACCAGCGAACTGAACCTGCTGAACATCAACGATTTCCACGGGCGCATCGACGCCAACACTGTGCGCTTCGCCGGCACCGTCGAGAAGCTGAAGGCGGCCTTCCCCGAAGGCAGCTCGGCGTTCCTCTCGGCCGGAGACAACATCGGCGCGTCGCTGTTCGCCTCGTCGCTGCAGCAGGACAAGCCGACCCTGGATGTCCTCAACGCGCTGGACCTGCGCGCCTCCGCCGTCGGAAACCACGAGTTCGACGGCGGCCTGCAGGACCTTCTCGGCCGGGTCGACGAAGCCGCGGACTTCCCGTACCTCGGCGCGAACGTCTACGCCAAGGGCACCCAGGACCCGGTGCTCGACGAGTACACCCTGCTTGAGCTCGACGGGGTCGACGTCGCCGTCATCGGTGCCGTCACCGAGTCCACGGCCACCCTGGTGAGCCCGGGCGGCATCGCCGACATCGAGTTCGGTGATCCGGTGGAGGCCGTCAACCGCGTCGCGAAGGAGATCGAGGCGCAGGATCTCGCCGACGTGATCATCGCCGAGTACCACGACGGCGCCGGGGACGGTGTGGTCGAGGGCGGAACCATCGAGGAGGAGGTCGCGGCCGGCGGAGCGTTCGCCGACATCGTCACCCTCACGGACCCCCTGGTCGACGCGATCTACACCGGGCACACCCACAAGCAGTACGCGTGGGACGCACCGATTCCGGGTGCCGAGGGCAAGACCCGCCCCATCGTGCAGACCGGCTCCTACGGCGAGTTCATCGGACAGATCACCCTGACCGTCGACAGCGCGACCGGCGACGTCGAGTCGTACACGGCCCGCAACGTCGCCCGCACCACGGAGGCGAACGACACCCTCGTCGCCACCTACCCGCGGGTCGCGGAGGTCAAGCGCATCGTCGACGCGGCCCTGGCCCAGGCGGCCGTCATCGGCAGCCAGCCGGTGGCATCGGTGACCGCCGACATCACCACCGCCTTCATCGGGACCACCCGTGACGACCGGTCCTCGGAATCGACGCTGGGCAACCTCGTCGCGGACTCCCTCAAGGCCAGCCTCTCCGCCCCCGAGCGGGGCGGCGCCGAGATCGGCATCTCGAACCCCGGTGGACTGCGCAACGAGCTGTACTACGGGGCGGACGGCGTCATCACCTACGCCGAGGCCAACGCGGTGCTGCCGTTCGTCAACAACCTTTGGACCACCACGCTGACCGGTGCGCAGCTCACCGCGCTGCTCGAACAGCAGTGGCAGCCCGAGGGCAGCTCGCGGTCGTTCCTGGCCCTGGGCCTTTCGGACAACGTCAGCTACACCTACGACCCGGCACGCGAGCGCGGCTCACGGATCACCTCGGTGACGGTGAACGGCGAGCCTATCGACCCGGCGCGCGGCTACCGGATCGGCACGTTCAGCTTCCTCGCGCAGGGCGGCGACAACTTCACCGCCTTCAAGGACGGCACCGACGTACGGGACTCCGGGCTGGTGGACCGCGACGCGTGGATCTCCTACCTGAAGGCCAGCAGCCCGCTGTCGCCGTCCTTCGACCGCCGCGGCGTGCTCGTGCAGAACGCACCGACGACGGTCCAGGCCGGTGGCCAGGCCTCCTTCACGGTGTCGAAGCTCGACCTGACCTCGCTCGGAAGCCCGGTGAACACCTCGCTCAGCGCGGCGCATGTCGGAGCGGACGGCGTCCGCGTCGATCTCGGGAACACCCCGGTCACGGCCGGGTCGGCCGCCGTCACGGTCACCATCCCGACGACGGCGAACGGCCCCGGGCGGATCGTCCTCACCGCCGCCGAATCGAAGACCACGGTGACGCTGTTCGTCACGGCCGAACCCGTGGTCGTCGAGAAGCCGGTGTGCGGCAAGGGCAACGGGCCCAAGGCCGACAAGCCGGTCAAGGGCGACGACAAGCCCGGCAGCAAGAAGTGCACCCCTCCGGGTCGCAGCTGACGGTTCCAGCCCTGACGTAAACCTCCGGGCCTGTGCGGTGATCCGCGCAGGCCCGGAGCTGTTTAAGGGGCGGATCACCACGCCGTCGAGCCTTCCTCACCACCGCCGAAACTGCAGCTAACCACCCTTTGGACGGCGCAGAGCGTGGTGACCTGCAAACTCGACGGGGGGAGGGCGGCGCAGAGCGTGGTGATCTGCACACTCGACGGGGGAGGACGACGGCGCAGTACGTGGTGATCCGCACACTCGACGGGAAGAGAGAGGGATAGGTCAGGCGCGGGCATCCGCCGTCTGCAGGTCCGGGGAGTCCCGGAAGGACGCGATCAGCGCCTCCGCAATCGCGTCGGCATCCTGCAGGGTCCGAGCCCCCGCGTTGAGGGAGGCCCCCGCCTCGGCCGCGATCGCCGCGCCCCACTGCACCGAGGCGAGCTGCAGCCCGCACACGTACAGCCCGGGCTGCGCTTCGCCGGTGCCGCTGAGCGGCCGGTAGGGCGGCAGTGTCACGTCCAGTCCGGCCGAGACGACGGGCACCCCGTCCTCGGCCATCCGCAGGTGGGGACGCACCACGCCCTCCTCGAGCATCTGCCGCATCAGCACCGACAGGCTCGTCGATACCTGGTTCGCCGGCATCATCGCCTCGACCAGATACCCGGCAGTGAAGCCCGGGTCCCCGACCCACGGCGAGGAGGCCCGGAAGACTCCGTCGTCGGGGTCGAGGGCGAACAGCGGGTTGGGCCCGACGAACCGCACCAGGTCCGCCCGGACCAGGGCCGCGAGCTGCGCGATGCGAAGCGGCGGCGGCCCGCTGGCGAGGCCCTCGACCAGCGGCTCGAACCAGCCGCGCAGCTCGGCGTACCAACCCGAATCGGTGAGCCCGCCGTCGGCGACGACCTGCTTGATCACGGTCCGGCCGGCGTTCATCGCCCCGATCGCCATCTTCAGTGGGTCGTCCTCCCCGCGGGCGGAACCGGCTGCGTCCTCATCGAGATAGTTCAGCACCGCCTCGGTCAGGGCGGCACTGTCGGCGAAGCGCCGGCCGGCGAACGGCTGCGCCAGGGCCTCGACGTTCAACTGCAGTTCCGCCGGCACGTTGCGGTCAAGGAACTCCTGAAGCGCCGGCAGCCAGCCCGGCCCGGCGATATCCAGCGCGGTCCGCAGCTCCGCGAGCGCGGCGTCGGCCGGGCGGAGGAAGGCGTCGGGCCGGACGCGGGCGAGGGTGCGGTAGTACGCCGCGAGGACGTCGCGGTGCAGCAGCGGCCAGACGTCGTGATCGAATCCGGGCTGGATGCCGGCCTCCGCGAAGGCGCCGAGGGTCTCGACGGTGCAGTAGGAAAGGCTGATGCCCCGGGGGATGTAGCTCGTAATGGCGGCCTTCGCCCGGTAGGGGACGCCGCGGCGGGAGGCCGCGATCAGCACCGGTTCACGCCCCGACGGCGTGTAGGCGAGCTGGCCGCTGCCGTCGTCGGTGAACCGTCCCCCACGGCCCTCGGTCAGCTGGATCATGACGTCGAAGAAGTTGAGCCCCAGCCCCCGCACGAGCACGCTCTTGCCCGCGGGAAGCCGCTTCCAGTCGAGGTCCCCCGGCACGGCAGGCGGCCAGTACTGAAGCCCGTACCGCGCCGCGCCGTCCTGCAGCACACCCTGCTCGGGGTTGAGGCGTGCGGGAAGGTGCCCGAGGGCGAGAACGACGCCGTCGACGCCGAGGACCTCTCCCCCGTCGAGCTGAAGCTCCCACCGGGCACCGGCACGCCGGAGCGAAAGCGCCTCCCGCCGGTGGTGGATCACCGTCACGCCCTCGCCGGGATCGGCAATCAGCGCCGCGTACACCCAGGCCAGGTAGCGCCCGTAGAGTGCGCGGCTGGGGAACCCGGCGCTGCCGACCCGCGCGGCTTCGGCGGTCTCCTCCGGGGTCAGGCCCTCGACGCCGCCGGCCTCGGCCAGTGTGCGCCAGGAGTCGAAGTCGACCGGTACCGGTGACGCCGGAACCTCCGCCGCCGCCTCGCCGACCGGCACCACCGTGGGAAAGAGGGAGGGAGTGTTCATCAGGAACAGCCGTGACTGATCGGTGCGCCAGACGTGCCCCGGACCCGGGTCGAACGGGTCCACAATGTGGATGGTGAGGGGCTCCTGGGGGCCGGCGGAGGCATTCCGATGCGCTATCAGGCGCTCCAGGACGGAGGTGCCGCGGGGCCCGCCACCGATAACGGCAACTTCCGCGCCCTCCATGCTGATCATGGCCCAAGCCTATCGAACCGCCGGGGTGGTCCCGGCCGGGCCGCCCCGCGCCCGCGCCCCCACCCCCGCCGGGGATGGCACTGCTTAGGATGGCATTATGAACAGCGCACCCGAGCAGACCACCGCCGACGACGAGTTCCTGTGGCTCGAGGACATCTACGGCGAGCGCCAGCTCGAGTGGGTGCGCTCGCAGAACGCGGTCACCGAGGGAATGCTCATCGATCCGGGGTTCCTCACGCTTGAGGGCGGGGTGCTCGAGGTCCTGGACTCCACCGACCGGATCCCGATGGTCGCCAAGCGCGGCGGCCACTACTACAACTTCTGGCGCGATGCCGCCCACCCCAAGGGCCTGTGGCGGCGCACCAGCTGGGAGAGCTACCGCACCGAGGACCCGGAGTGGGAGATCCTGCTCGACGTCGATGCCCTGAGCGCGTCCGAGGAGACCGAGTGGGTGTGGGGCGGGGCCCTCTTCCTGCGGCCCCCGGAGGGGCAGGAGTACACCCGCGCGCTGGTCGTGCTCTCCCCAGATGGCGGCGACGCCGCCCGCTACCGGGAGTACGACGTCACCACCCGGTCCTTCATCGAGGACGGCTTCGACATCCCGACGGCGAAGAGCCGAATCAGCTGGGCCGGCCCGGATGCGCTGTACGTTGGCACGGACTTCGGTCCGGGCTCCATGACGTCGAGTTCCTACCCGCGCACCGTGCGCACCCTCACCCGGGGACAAGACCTCTCCGACGCCGAGCTCTACTTCGAGATTCCCGCCGAGCACATGATGGCGGTCGTGGTCCACGATTCGACGCCCGGGTTCGAGCGGGACATTGCCATGGACACCATCGACTTTTATTCGCACCGCACCCACGTCCGGCGCGGCGGGGAGTGGGTCCAGCTTGACCTGCCCGACGACGTCAATGTCTCGCTTCACCGCGAATGGATGGTGCTGCGGCCGCGGACCGACTGGAGAGTCGCCGGCACCACGTTCCCGGCCGGATCGCTGCTCGTCATCGGCTTCGAGGACTTCCTCGCCGGCGACCGGACGCTGCGGGTGCTCTTCACGCCCGACGCCTCGACGTCGCTGCAGTCCTGGAGCTGGACCCGGAACTACCTCCTGCTGAACCTGCTCCGCGATGTCTCCTCGGAGATCCTCATCCTCGACCCGGCCGACGGGTGGTCCGCGGAGTCCCTCGACGCACCGGCCCTCCACACGGTCGACGCCTATGCCGTGGACGACGAGGACGAGGAGGCAGGCGACGACTACTGGGTGGTCTCGACCGGTTTCCTCACCCCCTCGACACTCAGCCGCGGCACCATCGGCTCGGACCATCGGCCGGTGAAGGCCACCCCGTCCTTCTTCGATGAGAGCGCGTACGCCGTGGAGCAGCACTTCGCGCTGTCCGCGGACGGCACGAAGGTCCCCTACTTCCAGGTCGCGGCGAAGGACCTGGTGCTCGACGGCGCGAATCCGACGCTCCTGTCCGGTTACGGCGGCTTCGAGCACGCCCTGACCCCGGCCTACAGCGGCGTCATCGGCAGGGGCTGGCTTGAGCGCCGCACGCCGGATGGCCGCGCCGGGGTGTACGTGCTGGCGAACATCCGCGGCGGCGGCGAGTACGGCCCCGGCTGGCATGCCGCGGCGCTGCAGGAGAACCGGCACCGTGCCTACGAGGACTTCGCCGCCATCGCCCGCGACCTGGTGGAGCGTGGAGTCACCGTTCCGGCGCTGCTCGGCTGCACCGGCCGCAGCAACGGCGGCCTGCTGGTCGGCAACATGCTCACCAGCTATCCGGAACTGTTCGGCGCGATCTCCTGTGGCGTGCCGCTGCTGGACATGCGCCGCTACACCAAGCTCTCCGCCGGGTACTCCTGGATCGCCGAGTACGGCGACCCGGATCAGCCCGAGCAGTGGGAGTTCATCCGCACCTTCTCCCCGTATCACCTGCTGCGCAGCGGAGTGGACTACCCAAAGACCCTGATCTGGACCGCGACGAGCGATGACCGGGTGGGGCCGGTGCAGGCCCGGAAGATGGCGGCGCGCATGGAGGCCCTGGGCGTGAAGGACGTTTGGTTCCATGAGGCGCTCGAGGGCGGGCACGCCGGGGCCTCCGACAACCGCCAGGCCGCCCGCATGCACGTGATGAGCTACGAGTTCCTGTGGAAGGCGCTGACCGATTCCCTGTAGCAAGAAGTCCGGGCGGCCGCCGGTGTGCCGTACCGTCCAGGCGGGGCGGGACTGTTTTGCTTGTGGCTGCCCCTTCTGGGTAACCTTGGGTGGCTAGCAATAGCCGCTGGAGACGTGCCAGAGCGGCCGAATGGGCTTCACTGCTAATGAAGTGTGGGCCTAAAGCCTACCGGGGGTTCAAATCCCCCCGTCTCCGCACTACGAGCAAAAGACCCCCTGGGAACAGGGGGTCTTTTGCGTTCTCCGGCCCTGTGCCCACGGTTCAGGCGCGCACGGTTCAGGCGCGCAGCGCCAGCGCGAAGGGCAGCACCGCTTCGGCACCGGCCTGCCGCAGGGCCCGACCGGCCACGGTGAGGGTCCACCGGCTGTCCGCGAGGTCGTCGACCAGCAGCACGGGCCCGGGATTCGCGGCGAACCAGGCCGGTCCCTCTGCCGGCACCTGGAAGCGGTCCCACACCGAGGCGAGCCGGAAGGCGCTGTTCCCGCCGGGCCCGCCCTCGGGCCAGCCGTTGGGGGTGCCCAGCGTGCCCAGGTAGGGGATCCGGCCGACCCCGGCGAGCGCCTGGGCGAGTGACCCGATCAGCTCGGGGTGCCGCCGGGAGGGCATGGCGACGACGGCGACCGGCCGGGCCCCCCAGTTCCACTGGGAAAGGACCTTGATGCACGCCTCGATGACGCCGGGCTCCAGCGGGGCATCCGGGGTGGTGTCGGCCAGCAGGGAGCGCAGCTGGGTTCCCCAACCGAGGTCGGTCATACGCGCCAGCGACCTGCCGGCGGCACTGACCTCGTCGGGCTTCAGCTTGCCCTTCACCGGCACGCCGAGCTTGTCCATGCCCGAGGGCCACTGCCCGCGCGGCTCGAGCTCGACCCCGACCCTGCTCAGGGCCTGCTGAGCGTTATCGGAGGCGTCATGGTTCACTTCGTCGGAGTACCACCGGCCGGCGCAGTTGTCGCAGCGCCCGCAGGGGGCGGCCGTCGGGTCGTCGAGGGCATGGGCGAGGAACTCCATCCGGCAGCCGGAGGTGTTCTCGTAGTCGAGCATTGAGCGCTGCTCAGCGATGCGTGCCTGCTGGATGCGGGTGTAGCGGTCGGCGTCGTAGCCCCAGGGCTGCCCGGTGCTCTCCCACCCGCCGGTGACCTTGCGGACCGCCCCGTCGACGTCGAGCACCTTCAGCAGCAGCTCGAGCGGTGACCGTTTGAGGTTGACCCGCGCCTCAAGCGCCGGCGTGGACAGCAGGGTGCCCGGCTCCAGGGCGGCGAGGACCCGCTGGGCGGCATGCTCGGAGGGCATCGAGGCGGTGGCGAAGTACTCCCAGATGTCGCGGTCCTCGGGCCCGGGCAGCAGCAGCACATCCGCGTTCGGGGTGCCGCGCCCGGCGCGGCCCACCTGCTGGTAGTAGGCCACCGGCGAGGAGGGGGCGCCGAGGTGGACGACGAATCCGAGGTCGGGCTTGTCAAAGCCCATCCCGAGGGCGCTGGTGGCGATCAGCGCCTTGACCTCGTTGTTCTTCAGGGCCGCTTCGGCCGCCTCCCGGTCCGCCGGATCGGTGCGGCCGGTGTAGGCCCGCACGGGGTGGCCGTTCTCCCGCAGCAGGCGGGCGGTGTCCTCGGCCGCCGAGACGGTGAGGGTATAGATGATGCCGCTGCCGGGCAGGTCGTCGAGGTGGGTGAGCAGCCAGGCCAGGCGGGAGCGCGGGCTCGGCAGGCGCAGCACACCCAGCCGCAGGGAATCCCTCGAGAGCCTGCCGCGCAGCGTGAAGACTTCGGTGCCGCCGGTGCCCAACTGCTCCTCGACGTCGTGCACCACCCGGGTGTTCGCGGTGGCCGTGGTGGCAAGCACCGGCACTCCCTGCGGAAGGGTGCCAATGAGGTCGCGGAGGCGGCGGTAGTCGGGGCGGAAGTCATGGCCCCAGTCCGAGATGCAGTGGGCCTCATCGATCACCAGGAGTCCGGTGCGCCGGATCAGTTCGGGAAGCTGCCGTTCCCGGAAGGCGGGGTTGTTCAGCCGCTCGGGTGAGACCAGCAGGACGTCGACCTGGTTCGCCTCGAGCCGCGCCGTCACCTCCTGCCACTCCGTCTGGTTGGCCGAGTTGATCGCCTCCGCGCGGACGCCGGCCCGGGCGGCGGCCGCCACCTGGTCGCGCATCAGGGCGAGCAGCGGGGACACAATGAGTGTGGGCCCGGCCCCGCGCGAGCGCAGCAGCAGGCTCGCCACAAAGTAGACGGCGGACTTGCCCCAGCCGGTGCGCTGGACCACCAGGGCGCGGCGGCCGCCCTCTACCAGCGCCTGGATAGCCTCGAACTGTCCGTCGTGGAAGCGGGCATCCTCACGGCCCACGAGGGTGCGGAGAATTGCTGTCGCCTGGTCATACAGGGTGATCGTGTCGGCCATGGGCCAAGTATTCCAGCCGCCACCCCCGGAAAAAGACCGGCGGCGCGTATCTGCACAACCCTGGTGAGGGGCGGCGGGTGTGCCGATAGACTTCGGGCGTGAACACTTCCTCGGATCTCTCAGCGTCCTTCAAGGCCTACGACGTGCGCGGCATCGTCGGGGAGACAATCACCGTCGAAACGGTCACGGCGGTCGGTGCGGCCTTCGTGGATTCCCTCGGCCTCGCGGGACAGACCGTCCTCGTCGGCGGTGACATGCGGCCCTCCTCCCCCGAGTTCTGCACTGCCTTCGCCAAGGGCGCCACCCGGCGCGGGGCCGACGTCCTGCTGCTCGACCTGATTTCCACGGACGAGCTGTACTTCGCCAGCGGGATGCTCAACGCGGCCGGGGTGACCTTCACCGCAAGCCACAACCCCGCCCAGTACAACGGGATGAAGATGACCCGCCCGGGCGCCGTCCCGGTCTCCTCGGAGACGGGCCTGTACGAGGTGCAGGCCCTCGCCGAGCAGTACCTCGACCGCGGCTTCATCCCCGCCGTCGAGAAGCCAGGGCAGATCGGCGTCCGCGACGTCCTTGAGGAGTACTCACGGTTCCTGCGCGCGCAGGTCGACCTCTCCGCCTCGCGTCCGCTCAAGGTGGTGGTCGACGCCGGCAACGGGATGGCCGGGCTGACCACCCCAGCCGTGCTCGGGGACAAGCTGCTGCCGGCCCTGCCGCTTGAGATCGTCCCGCTCTACTTCGAGCTCGACGGGACCTTCCCGAACCACCCCGCGAACCCGCTGGAACCGGAAAACCTGAGGGACCTGCAGGCCGCCGTGGTCGAGCACGGGGCCGACATCGGCCTGGCGTTCGACGGCGACGCCGACCGCTGCTTCGTCATCGACGAGAAAGGCGAACCGGTCTCACCGAGCGCCATCACCGCGATGGTCGCCCGGCGCGAGATCGCGCGGGCCCGGGCCAACGGCGAAGAGACTCCCGTCATCATCCACAACCTGATCACCTCACGCGCCGTCCCGGAACTTGTCCTCCGCGAAGGCGGCCGGCCGGTCCGCACCCGGGTGGGTCATTCCTTCATCAAGGCGCTCATGGCCGAGGAGGGCGCGGTGTTCGGCGGAGAACATTCGGCCCACTACTACTTCCGTGACTTCTGGTTCGCCGACACCGGAATGCTCGCCGCCATGCACGTTCTGGCGGCCCTTGGCGAGCAGGACGGCCCGCTGTCCGAGCTGGGTCGCGAGTACGAACCGTATTTCTCCACGGGCGAGGTCAACTCGAAGGTCGCCGACGTGCCCGCGGCCATCGCCCGCGTCCGTGCCGAGTTCGAGAACGACGGCGTCAGCGTCGACACACTCGACGGCGTCACCTTCACTGCCTCCTCCGGGAAGTGGTGGTTCAACCTGCGCCCTTCAAACACCGAGCCCTATCTTCGGCTCAACGCCGAAGCCGTGGATCCGGAAACGCTCCACGATCTCGCCGACCGGGTCCTAGCCCTGGTCCGCCGCTGAACCGGCGGCAACCGGAAGCGGACGGCCCTCAGGCGGCCGCTCCGCACCCCTGATGGAGACACCCATGAGCAACCTTGAACTCGATCCAACGCCCGTTGTGTGCAGCAGCGGGGACGACGCGCGCGGCCGCGTCGACATCCTGCTCCCGCGCGAGGTCCCGCTCGGGGGTCCCCGGGCCATGCCCGTGCGGCGCACGCTGCCCCAGCGGGACCGCTCACTGATCGGCGCCTGGTGTTTCCTCGACCACTACGGGCCCGAGCCGGTGCGCGAAGGGGGCGGGATGTCGGTCCCCCCGCACCCCCACACCGGGCTCCAGACCGTGAGCTGGCTCTTCGCCGGCGAGATCGAGCACCGCGACAGCGCCGCCAATCACGCGTTCATCCGGCCGGGCGAGCTGAACCTCATGACCGCGGGGTCGGGGATCTCCCACTCGGAGGTGGCGACCTCCGCGGCCCCGGTGATGCACGGTGTCCAGCTGTGGCTGGCCCTCCCCGACGCCTTTCGGCACACCGAGCGCGGCTTCGAGCACTACGCTCCGGAACCGGTCTCCGGCGACGGCTACACGCTCTCGGTGTTCCTGGGGGGCCTCGGCGGGTCCACCTCACCGGTCACCACCTACTCGCCCCTGCTGGGCGCCGAGCTCCAGCTCGCGGCCGGGCGGAAGGTCTCCTTCGACGTTTCCCCGAAATTCGAGCACGGCATCCTCCTCGACAGCGGAAGACTCGAGGTCAACGGCTCGCCGGTCGCGGCCGGCGAGCTCGCCTACCTCGCCCCCGGAGATGCCGCGGTGGAGATCACCGCAGCCGCGGATGGGCCGGTCCGGATGCTCCTCATCGGCGGGGAACCGTTCGGCGAGGACATTGTGATGTGGTGGAACTTCGTCGGCCGGACCCACGAGGAGATCGTGGAGTTCCGGGCCGCGTGGACTGGCGAAATCGAGCCCGGCGCGGCGCCCCCGGACGGCGCACCGCGCTTCGGCCTCCCCGGGGACAGCGGGCTGCGGCCCCTACCGGCGCCGGCACTTCCCAACGCGCGCCTGCGCCCTCGGCAGAGGGACGGCGGGCGGCGGAACTCCTGAGTCCTGCGGGATGCCTCAACTAGTCTCACGCTTGTAATTTGCTCAAATCGTGAGAACTGGATAGCCTTGGATGCAGTTTCAGCTGCCTCCTGTGTGCGGCGGGACGCAGGGATCCCCGTTCCGGCCCGGATTCCGAAATCTGCGGGCACCCCGAGATGCATCTGGGCCGCTGCAGCCGCACCTATCCACCCCACCCAAGGAGTACCCCCATGGCAACCATCGACATCACCGAGGCAAGCTTCCCCGAGACCATCGAGAACAACGACATCGTGTTCGTCGATTTCTGGGCCGACTGGTGCGCGCCCTGCCGGCAGTTCGCGCCCGTCTACGACGCCGCTTCGCAGCAGCACGACGACGTCGTCTTCGCCAAGGTCGACACCGAGGCCGAGCGCTCCCTGGCCGCCGCCGCGGGGATCACCTCGATCCCGACGCTGATGGCGTTCCGTGAGAACGTGCTTGTCTTCTCCCAGCCCGGCGCGCTGAACTCCTCGCAGTTCTCCGAACTGGTCGACGCCGTCAAGGGCCTGGACATGAAGGCCGTCCACGAGCAGGTCGCCCAGCAGCAGTCAGCCGAGCAGAACGCCAACTGACCCGCGGCACCCGCGCCGGTCATAAGAACACGAAGCCCCCGCCTCCTAGGAGGAGACGGGGGCTTCGTGGTGTTCCGCTCAGCTCAGCTGGAAGCGTTCCTTGAGCTCGATGAGCTGACCGCGCAGCTCCTCGGGCAGGGATTCGCCGAAGCGGTCGTACCACTCCTCGATCCCCTTGAGTTCGGCGGCCCACTCCGCGGAGTCGACGTGGACGGCTGCCTCCACCTCCGCCGGGGTCATATCCAGCCCGGTCAGGTCGAGGGCGTCGGGGGTGGGCACGAACCCGATCGGAGTCTCGATCGCGTCGGCGGTTCCCTCGATGCGTTCGATGACCCACTTGAGCACCCGCGAGTTGTCCCCGAATCCGGGCCAGGCGAATCCGCCGTCGGCCGTGCGCCGGAACCAGTTGACGAGGAAGATCTTCGGCAGCCGCGCCTGGTCGGCCTTCGAACTCAAAGTGATCCAGTGCTTCAGGTAGTCTCCGGCGTCGTAGCCGATGAAGGGGAGCATGGCCATCGGATCTCGGCGCACCAGGCCCACCTCCCCGGCGGCCGCCGCCGTGGTCTCGGAGGAGAGCGTCGAGCCCATAAAGATTCCGTTTGCCCAGTCGCGCGACTGCGTGACCAACGGCACGGTGGTCTTACGCCGGCCACCGAAGAGGATGGCCGAGAGTTCGACGCCGTCGGGCCGGTAGTATTCCTCGGCCAGCATGTCGATCTGGTCGATGGGGGTGCAGAACCGGGAGTTGGGGTGGGCCGCGGGCACTCCGGACTCGGGTGTCCAGTCGTTGCCCCGCCAGTCAGTGAGGTGCGCCGGGGTCTCGTCGGTCATACCCTCCCACCAGACGCCGCCGTCGTCGGTGAGGGCAACATTGGTGAAGATCGAGTTGCCCTTGGCGATGGCGCGCATGGCGTTCGGGTTGGTTCCCCAGCCGGTGCCCGGCGCGACGCCGAACAGGCCGGCCTCGGGATTGACCGCCCGCAGTTCGCCCTCCTTGCCGAAGCGCATCCAGGTGATGTCGTCGCCGAGGGTTTCGACCTTCCAGCCCTCGATGGTGGGGTCGAGGAGTGCGAGGTTCGTCTTTCCGCACGCCGAGGGGAAGGCTGCCGACAGGTAGTAGCTCTTGTTCTGCGGAGAGGTGAGCTTGAGGATCAGCATGTGCTCGGCCAGCCATCCCTCGTCCCGGGCCATGACCGAGGCGATCCGGAGGGAGTAGCACTTCTTGCCCAGCAGGGCGTTGCCGCCGTAGCCGGAGCCGAAGGACCAGATCGAACGCTCCTCCGGGAAGTGGACAATCCACTTGTTGTCGTTGCAGGGCCAGGGGACATCCGTTTCACCCTCGGCCAGCGGCGCGCCCAGGGAGTGAAGCGCGGGGACAAAGTCTGCGTCGAGCTCGGTCATGCGGTTCAGCACGTCCGTGCCGATCCGGGCCATGATGCGCATCGAGGCCACCACGTAGGCGCTGTCGGTGATCTCCACCCCGAACTTGGGATCCTCGGCGTCAAGGTGGCCCATCACGAAGGGGATGACATACATCGTCCGGCCCCGCATCGAGCCGTTGAAGAGGGTGCGCAGCTTGCCCTTCATCTCCGCCGGGTCCATCCAGTTATTGGTGAAGCCGGCCTCACGCTCGTCCTTGGAGCAGATGAAGGTTTGCTCCTCGACCCGGGCCACGTCCTTCGGATCGGAAAACGCGGCAAAGGAATTGGGGAAAGTGTCGGGATTGAGGCGGACAAGCGTTCCGGCTTCGACGAGTTCGTCGGTGAGCCTGGTGTTCTCGGCCTCGGACCCATCCACCCAGTACACGCGGTCGGGCTGGGTGAGCTCGGCGGTTTCGGCGACCCAGGCGAGCAGGCGGGCGTGGGTGGTCGGCGCCGCGGTGCCGTCCGTGGCCGAAGCGGCGTGCCGGTCCGAGCCGGCACCTCCCTGGTGACCCTGATCCTGCTGGCGCACGGGATTGCCCATTAGTCTTCCCTCCGTTGGGTGCGAGATGTGCTTCGATGCTAAAGGCGCCTCACGAGCCGTCCGGGGCCTTTTTTCGTCGCCGCCCCGAGGCCCGGCGACGAAAAACCCTGAAATGACGCGGATCACAAAATGATCTGAACGCACTTATGTGATTAAGGTCACATAGACCGGTCTAGTTGAAACAGGGCCTTCGGCGCAATTAGGCGGTACCGCGATTTGCCTGTAAAGTTGGTGAAGGCTAAACAGCCACCCGGCAGGACAAGCAGCGTTACCGCTGAACTGCCCGCCGGATGCGTGCGTAGCTCAACGGATAGAGCATCTGACTACGGATCAGAAGGTTGGGGGTTCGAATCCCTTCGCGCGCACTGGAGAACCAAGCGTAAGACGTAAAAAGCCCCGGTCATCGGCCGGGGCTTTTTCGTGCCCTCCGGCGGCACGCACTCCCCGACCGTAATTTTTCCCCCGCTCCAGGCCCCGCCATTGCCTTGCCCATATACAGGTGGAAAGCTCTGCACATGAGCGAACCACAGGAAACCGATGTCATCGTTATTGGGGCCGGATCCTCGGGCGAAAATGTCGCCGGGAGGGTGGTGGCCGCCGGGCTGAGCTCGGTGCTCATCGAATCCGAGCTTGTAGGCGGGGAGTGTTCCTACTGGGCGTGCATGCCCTCCAAGGCCCTGCTGCGCTCCGGGACCGTCCTCAACCGCGCCCGCGAGGTCTCAGGGGCCAAGGAGGCCGTCACGGGGAAGCTCGACGCACAGCAGGTCCTCGAGCGGCGGACCCGCATGACCAACAACTGGGACGACACCTCCCAGGTGGACTGGGTGAACGGCGCCGGCATCACGCTGCTGCGCGGCTCGGCCCGCGTCTCGGGCGAGCGCACGGTTGAGGTGCAAATGGACGGCGAGACCACCACTGTCACCGCCCGCCACGCCGTGGTCTTCGCGACCGGCTCGACGCCGAACGTTCCGCCCGTGGAAGGCCTCGCCGGCCTCGACTACTGGGGAACCCGGGAAGCCACCTCGGCCAAGGAGGTGCCTGAACGCCTCGTGGTCCTCGGCGGCGGCGTCTCCGGGGTGGAACTCGCGCAGGCGTACGCCCGGCTCGGCTCCCGGGTCACCGTGGTGGCCCGGCACAAGCTCCTCAGCAACTACCCGCCGGAGGGGGTCAAACTCGTCGAGAAGGGCCTGCGGCGGGACAACGTGGAGATTCTGACCGACACCGCTACGGAGTCCGTGCGGCTCGACGACGACGGCCGGTTCGTCCTGACCCTTGCCGGCAACCGGCACGCGACCGGGGACAAGCTGCTCGTCTCCACCGGCAGGACCGCCAATACGAGGGGCCTTGGCCTCGAGGAACTCGGGCTGGATCCGAAGACACTGACCTTCGACCCCACCGGGCGGGCCGTGGACGGGCCCACCTGGCTCTATGCGGTAGGGGACGCCGCCGGACAGGTACTGCTCACCCACCAGGGCAAATACGAGGCCCGGGTCACCGCCGACGCGATCGTGGCTCGGGCCGCGGGCACGCTGGGCGATACGGCCGAGGAGTGGAGCAAGTACACCTCAACGGCCAACAAGTACGCCGTCCCCCAGGTGGTGTTCACCGATCCGGAGATCGCCATGGTCGGGCGGACGGCCGAGGCGGCGCAGGCAGACGGCCTCCGGGTGTCCGAGACCTCGCTGCCCATCAATGTCGCCGGAACCTCGATCCACTCCGACAAGTACACCGGCTGGGCAACGATGGTCGTCGATGAGGACCGCAAGGTGATCGTCGGCGTCGCCTTCACCGGGCCCGACGTGGCCGAACTGCTGCACTCGGCGACCATCGCCGTCGTCGGGGAGGTCCCCCTGGACCGGCTGTGGCATGCCGTGCCGCCGTACCCCACGGTCAGCGAGGTGTGGCTGCGGCTGCTTGAGAAGTACGGCCTGTAGGACCTACCTGCTGGCGGAGCGCGCCCGCCGGACCACGAAATCCGTCACGGCGGCGTCCCGCCCGTCGAGTTCGGCCCAGTCGCGGTCATGCTCGAGAACCGTCAGGCCCGCTGTGGGGTAGTGCGTGGCCATCTCCATGACGGCGTCCTCATTGGAATCGACCGAGGCAAGGCGCATCGCCAGATCCTGCACACCGGGCATGTGGGCCACCACGAGCAGGCTCGTCACGGTTGAAGGCACCGCGTTGATCAGGGCGAGGATCTCAACCGCCCGGGCCGCGTAGAGCCCTTCCTCGAGCTTGGGGGTCGGCCCCTTGTCTCCCAGCTCCTTGCTGACCCAGGTGCACGTCTGCCGGGCCCGCAGGGCCGTGGAGCACAGGATCAGGTCGGGGACGGCGTCATTCTCCACCATCCAGCGCCCGGCCAGCGGCGCATCGAGGTGCCCGCGCGTGCTGAGCGAACGCTCGTGGTCGGCCACTCCGGCCCCCCACTCCGCCTTCGCGTGGCGCAGCAGCATGAGCCGTTTCAGGTGATGGGATGCCATATGCCGAATTCTATCGGCCTCCCGGACCGGGAGGCCGGGTGCGGGCTTCCGGTCCGCCTAGATGGAGTATTCGGGTGCCGCCCAGACAATGACCTCGGGGTGGTCGTAGAACCGGTACCCCTGGCCGCGTACGGTGCGGACGGTGTTCGCGAGGCGTCCGAGCTTTGAGCGCAGCCGGCGGATGTGGACGTCGATCGTGCGCTCGTTGGGCACCTCGTCGGCGTTGCGCCACAGGCCGCTCAGCAGTTCCTCGCGGCACACTGTGCGGGCACCGTTCTCCACGAGGTAATTGAGGAGCTCGAATTCCTTGAAGGTGAGGTTCAGGGCCTGCCCGTCGAGGTGTACCTCGCGGCGCGAGAGGTCGATCAGCACCCCGGTGGGCCGGGGCGCGGAGGCGTGGGGATGCACGCCGTGGTGGTCGGGGCGGGGACGGCGGACGGTTGGGTCACCGAGGGCCGCACGGACGACGTCGATGTCCGAACCCGGCGCGTCGGCCGGCGCGAGCGCCACGGCCGCATGGCTTTCAGCAGTGGGTACCAGCGACCGGACGTAGGACCGCACATCCTGGGCGAGCCGGGAGAGGGTGGTGCCGTTGGCGGCGGCCGTCTCCTCGTCGAGCGCGACGTACAGGACGAATCCCCGGGCACTGGTGTCCCCGGTTACGGCCTGCGGCCCGGGAACGCCGTTGGGCGTGACGACGGGGGTGGGCGCAGTCATCGGATGCGCCTCGGAGCCGACGGCCTGGAGCGGCCGGTACGACGGCGGGGCGGTAGATGCGCCGGGGCCGTACGGGTAGCCAGTGCCGTATTGCGGCCTGGATGCGCCGCGGTTCTGCTGGGTGCGGAGGGAGATGTGGACGTAGCCCGAAGTTACTGACATGAAAACAACCTCAAAGTGGGTCGCCGTCGTAACGGCGCGAATGCTTGGGGGGAAGCCTGGCCCGGACGAAGCTGGGGTGGTGCCCGCCGTGGACCGGTGATGCAGAAACAGGTTGGGGTAGATCTGTTACGCGTGCATTCGACAACAGCGCGATCCCGCAACGGACGCGGTATCCGCAGCGGCAACTGCGGCTGCAGATGCTGTTGAGTTGGTGTTCACAGGAGAGATTATTGCACGTCACATTGTGTTACGCGCAAGTAACAAAGGCCCTAATTCCGCGGAATGGCGCGGATTTAGGCGGGTCAACGCGACCTAAAGTCAGCCGACGACGCCGTACAGGCGGTCGCCGGCGTCGCCCAGACCCGGGACGATATAGGACTTGTCGTTGAGTTTCTCGTCTATCGAGGCAAGTACAATCGTGACATTTTTGTCCTCGAGTTCCTCCTTCAGAGCCGCGAGGCCTTCGGGGGCGGCGAGCAGGCAGATGCACGTGACGTCGGCGGCTCCGCGCTTGAAAAGGAACTTGATTGCCTCGCGCAGCGTGCCGCCGGTGGCGAGCATGGGATCGAGCACGAAGACCTGGCGTCCGGTGAGGTCATCGGGCAGCCGCTCGGCGTAGGTGATGGCCTCGAGGGTCTCCTCGTTGCGGGCCATGCCCAGGAAGCCGACCTCCGCCGTGGGCACGAGCCGGGTCATGCCTTCGAGCATGCCGAGCCCGGCGCGGAGGATGGGGACCACCAGCGGGGTCGGCTTGACCAGCCCGATGCCCACCGCCGTCTCGACGGGGGTCTCCACCCGCACGGGTTCGACCCGCACCTCCCGGGTGGCCTCATAGGCGAGGAGGGTGACCAGTTCCTCGGTCAGCAGCCGGAACACCGGCGACGACGTGTTCTTATCGCGGAGAACGGTCAGTTTGTGGGCCACAAGGGGATGGTCGACTACCAGTACGCGCATAGGTCAAAAGTACCATTGGGAGCATGACCATCCCTTCGGCCGGTGCCGCCTCCGATCACGTGCGGTGGATGGGCCTCGCCCTGGCCGCGGCCGGGCGGACGGGCCTGGCCGCCGACGCCGGCAGCGCCGACGTGCCGATCGGCGCCGTCGTCGTCGACCCGGACGGCACCGTGGTCGGCATCGGGTGGAACCAGCGCGAGGAATTGGGCGATCCGACCGCCCACGCGGAGGTCCAGGCGATCCGGCAGGCCGCCGGGGTGCTGGGAAGCTGGCGGCTCGAGGGCTGCACGCTGGTGGTGACCCTTGAACCGTGTGCGATGTGTGCCGGGGCGTCGGTACTCGCGAGGATCCCCCGCGTGGTGTTCGGTGCCTGGGATCCCAAGGCGGGGGCCTCCGGATCGGTGTTCGACGTGCTGCGCGAGCGGCGGCTGAACCACTGGACCGAGGTCTTCCCGGGCGTGCGCGAAGCCGAATGCGCCGCATTGCTCAAGGACTTTTTTGCCGCCCACCGCCCGGGTGCCGCCGACGCGCGCTGATGCCTAGGCTGGTTCAGCACAGAACTTTCAGTGCGCCCGCCAAGCGAAGGAGCATCGATGGATACCCAGCAGGAAGGCATGCAGGAACTGCGGAAGATCCTGGATAAGGCCGACATCGCGATCCTCACGACCACTAACGCGCAGGGGCAGCTGGTCAGCCGCCCGCTGGCGGTGCACGGCAAGGACTTCGATGGCGACTTGTGGTTCTTCACGGAGGACCCCTCTCCGAAGGCCGACGAGATCCGGGCCAATCCGCAGGTGAACGTGTCGGTTAGCACCGGGAAGGGCTACCTCTCGATCGCCGGCACCGCCTCCCTGACCCGGGACCAGGCGAAGATCGACGAGCTGTGGGGGCCTTCGGTGTCGGCGTGGTTCGAGAACGGCAGGGACGATCCCGCCGTCGCCCTGATCAAGGTCGACGCCGACACCGCCGAGTACTGGTCGATGGACGCCCCGCGGGTCGTTTCGGCGGTCAAGATGGTGAAGGGGCTTGTTACCGGAAGCAAGCCGGACGTGGGGAAGAACGAGGTCATCGACCTCTGAAACGTCCGGCTCCCCGGGCCGTGCGGCGCCCTGTTTTGGGTTCGGGCCCCTCAACCCGGTAAAGTAGCGGCGTTGGTGACGTGTCCGAGCGGCCGAAGGTGCAACACTCGAAATGTTGTTTGGTGTAAAAGCCAACGTGGGTTCAAATCCCACCGTCACCGCCACCTGAGAAGGCCCTGCTTCCCCTGTAAACAAGGGAGGCAGGGCCTTTTGTCTTGCCCCTACTGGACCCTGCGGTAACGCAGCAGTAACGGATTTTTCGGGGAGGGTCAGTTGCGATCAACTGCCCCGGCTGCGGGGAATGAATGCTGGCCTGCGACCAGAACCCTGTCTGCGTCTTACGGCAGTAGTCTGATGCGGAGTCTGTCTTTAAACCCGACCTAACATTCAGTGGCTGCGTAATTAGCGTTGGGTAACTCCCATGCATGAAAGGGGAAGCGTTTGGCTATCGAGTGGCCTTTGCTGGCGAAGACTGCGTTGCCGCTGGCAGGACAAGTCGCTTCATCAGCCCTTGGAAGTCTCACACTCCCGTGGCAAGTGTCGTGGCGCACTACACGCAGGGCCGGCCTGTATGGCGTGAAGGTTCGTTTCTTCCGGCTTCATCGCCTGCTGAAAGAACTGGAGGTTCTCCAAGCCTTTCATAAGGGCGATTGGGATCACTTGAAGGAAAACGAGGCAGCCTTCGCTGAGCTCATCAAGCATGAGCTCGACGACGCGAAAGTCACAACGCTGTTGAAGATACTGGCCGAAAGCTATGTGGCAAGCCTCAAGCCTGCCGAAGCCACTGCGGTCCAAGGGCAAAAGATCGAGACCCTTGTAACGTCAACACATCAAGCAACAAGCCAGCGCATTGATGCTCGAAACTCGGACGATGCGCGTTTCGAGCCAAATCTCCGGTTCCTGAGCCGTTTCCGGGCCGTGGAGGCAAAGGACCTGACGTCGATCTGGCCGAACGTCACCAGAGCGGTCGCTGAGATCGTCATATCTCCAGACCCAAAGCAAACAATTGAGGCATGGGCAAGTCGCCGACCAGCATGGATGAACGACTTACCAACCGCAGCCGAGTGCTGGCTGGGAAACCTCGCCAGGGACTACGGAGCTCGCGTAGCCGCTGCCGGCTTTTATGAGGAGGCGCTTGCTAAGGGAGCAGTCCCAAGGAGCTATTGGAAAGCGAAGCAGGCCATGTCCGCCGGTCCTCTAGATCAGGAGAACCTACAAGAGTTGTTGGCCGGCGAAGCACCCCACCCACTTCTAAGCGCGCTCATATCCGCCGCCGAAGGAGACGCAGCTGGCTTGCGCGAGCATCTTGAGGGTTGGCGGACCCAGATTCCTGAAGACGACTGCCTGCGTCGGCTCTTGCTGGTCGACGCATTGAACGCTCTGGGAGGTCACGACGAAGCAACAACCATAGCTACAGCGACTGCCGACATGTACGGAACCGGCACTGCCCACCTCCATGCTGCACAAAATCTTCTGGCTCGGGCTTCCCGCCGGAGTCAGCCAAACTACCTGGGGGATCTGCAGGACGGACTCCGCCATGCCCTCATCGCCAGAGACGTATACCGCAACTGCCGGGTCGACAGCACGGAAGCAGTACTGACCACCATGCGCGCGTACAGCCTCCTCGGAGACAACACGAACGCGTGGAAGACGCTCCAAGGTCCCCCTGAGGGGACGGCCACAGAACAAGAAGCGTCAAGCGACACCATACTGACCGAGTCCTGCCTGCTATCGGCCGAGCTCGGAAAGTTCACTCATGCGCGGGACCTCATTGCACATGTCAGTGATCCAGGTGTAGTAGCCCAGGTAGAAGCGTTGGTTGCCGACTCCGAAGGCAATACCGTCGAGGCCAACACCTATTGGACAGCGGCTTTCAGCCACGCCTCCGACCCTGGGCTAGGGCTGTCCATCGCCAGCCGCATGGCCCGAAAAGGACTGCAAATACCCGTAGCCGCATGGGAGGACCGAGCCCGCTCGGAAATTGGCGATCTGCGATTGATCTCTGAAGTCTTCCGAGACGTTGAAGGCAGTCTGCAGCGCGCCCGCTCACGTCAACTCGAAAGCAGGCAGGTATTAACTTCTTTGATTGACTTCCATGTCGAGCGGGGAAATCTAGCGGAAGCCGCGGCGACCGCTGAGCGCGGCGCGAAGCGATGGCATGACCCGGAACTGTGGCTGAGCGCAGCCCAGTTTCACCACGATCAAGAGGACTACGCCGAAGCAGCCCGGTGTGCAGAAAGCAGCCTTCACGCCGGCGGCAACATCTGGATGGGTCGGACACGTGCCTACCGGATTCTTATAGAGGCCAAATCCGCCTTGGGTGAAGTCTCGGAAGCGTCCGAGTATGCCGCTCAGCTCTTTACCCAGAGACCGGACGACCCTGATACACAATGGGCCCTGATCACCTGCCAGTACTTAGCCGCAGATGTCGACGGAGCGTGGGACACATACAAGAATCGGTCGAATGAGCCGTCGCCC
This sequence comes from Arthrobacter zhaoguopingii, assembly GCF_009828605.1. Classification (NCBI taxonomy): domain Bacteria; kingdom Bacillati; phylum Actinomycetota; class Actinomycetes; order Micrococcales; family Micrococcaceae; genus Arthrobacter; species Arthrobacter zhaoguopingii. Next base: position 61,061 of record NZ_WIAE01000003.1, read on the forward strand.
CGATCTTAAAGTGAAGTGCTGATCTGGCTCCGTCTGAGCCGGCAGTTCGCCAATCCATTTGACATAGATCGTGCCTTAGATCTTGCCGAGCAATGGACGGACGAGGAGGAAGTATGCGCAAACGCACTTATGGCCATACTGCTTTCCGAAGCTCCAGCTTCAGACAGGACCGTCGCCACTCAACAACGCTTCGAAGCGACGCTCGATAAGTTCAATGAGGACTTCCCGCGAAGCCAGTTCCTTGAACCTAAGCAGTTCGACTCAGACAATCCGATGGATTTGCTTGACCAACTGGTGGACAGGCTCCCCGATTACAGCGAACAAGAAAGCCAAATAAACGAGGGACTACTCCCCGTGGGGATGGCTGCCGCGATACACAATCGGTCGTATGCGGAGATCATCCTGAGTGGAGGGGCGGGTGTGATCTACGGAGGAAATTCATCAACCCTAGAGACGGAACTGGAAGATATCAACCAGTCCGACGCTGTCGTTCTGGACACAACGGCTATGTTCAGCTTGGTTCTTCTCGACGACGACATCTCGAGGATCCTGTTGGGAACCTTCTCTTCGGCGATGACCACGATTGAGCAATACCGCGACGCACTGGCCGCCGCAGACCCTACAACGTTCCGTTCCGAACTTTCCGTGTATAAAGACCCTGAAACCGGCCGGGCCAGATTACGCAAAACCGCGGCAGACGAGCTTGAAACGCGCAAGCATAGGGCCAAGTCCCTACTCGAATTGTTTAACAGAACTCAGCGCATCAGCAACCCGAATCTGCTTCGCGCACCGCGGGACAATCGCTTACTGCCATGGCTCTCAGCACTAGATCTAGCCGAAAGGCGCCGCGTCGTCTTCTGGTGCGACGACCGGGCGATGCGGAACCTTGCCTCCCATAGCGGCGTGAATGCCATGAGTACACTCGCAGTTCTCGAAACCGCCAGGAAGAGCGGGTCCCTAGACCCCGAACTGGTTGACGTTGCCGAGGGTGTCTTGATTCATAACCGTTATGTTGGCGTGGCTTTCAACCCAAGAATTTATACTCTCGCTGCTGAACTGAGCAGTTGGCGCCCGCATGGAACTGCTGCAGCCATCTTGAAGCACGGCTTCGCTGATGCAGACGCTTTGATGAGCTTTGTCCTTACCGCCATCCAGCATGTTCTGGCGGCACCGGAAGACGTTCGGGATTGGGTTAGCGTGGGGGCCCAATGGCTGGTTTCGGTCACGGGCGAGCCAAGCAAAGCTACGGAAGCCCTTGTACGTTGGCTATGGCAGCTTTCAGGTCAACGCTGGATGACTCCGGATCTGTTGGTCTTTGCAATCGACGGTGTTAGAAGCGCAATGAACAAACTCGAGGGTGTATCGGATCCTCTTCCTCAGGCCATGATCCTGTTGTACGGCGACCTTGCTGAACGAACGAATGAGAGGTTGGCCACCCAGTTCCTGACAGGCTTAATCTCTCGTACGAGCTCAGAAGACAAGGGCATAGTCCTCAAAAACATCCTGATGAGTTGATGCGTCATTCTTCTTCCCGACGAGTGACGTCTACCCTCCACTCCCGCAGAGGCAGTTCATGACCTGGGTTAGGACATGTCGCCCATCCGCCGGCGCCGAGAAACAGCAGAGGGGGCACTTCCGCTCGGTGTCCAAGACCCGCTGGCGGATGTTCCCGACTGGGGGTACTCGGACGGCTACCAACTTGAGACGTGGCGGCGACGGTGCTGCTCGTCCCCAACGTCAGCACGGCTTAATCCTCGGCACACTCCGAATCACAACATGACCGACATTATGTTGTGGATAGACTGCGCACTCTCGGCCGAACAAGCGGCCGGCAGCGTGGTCGGTCTCGCATGACGATCCTTACACTAGGCCCATGTCCGACGTCGAAAGCGACTCCTCAGCCGACCAGCATCCTGATTTCAATGCTGGAAGTAGGTTTCTTTACAAGTTGAAATATCAACCCAGTCTGGACTGGTCAACTCACGGTGACGAATTTATATCGCGATTAGGGGAAGCGCTCGCTGAATCAGTCGGTCATCCAATGACACGAAGCTCGATGCGCTCTATATCAACCAGACCGACTCCTCCGTATCGGCGATATGAGTTCCATGGTCTCGAACTTCGTACCGCCCTAGCAGCCTTCCCCTTAGCTGATGGAAGTTGGTGCCTTGGCTTGGAGGCGGCGAGCCCCGAGGAAGCGAGTCTTGATGGACGCCTCTGGGCGCCGGCAATCCGCAGAGCCGAGGTCGACCTCGGTCACACCACCGAACGCCCTTGGTGGGCAGTCGTCGTGCCGGTTAACCCATTGGCGCTGGGCATAGTCACCTTCGATGAAGAGTTCCCGATTCCCGACATCGAGCTAAGGCGATCAGCTAACCCCTACACCCGTTACCGACGTACGCCTGGCCCGCGTCCCCTTGGTGGCGGTGGGAGTATCGAGGTTGTCTATCCGATCGTGATGCACGGCAAAGCCTTCGGTTATCGATGGGAAGACGTGGCCAAACGGGCAAACGCTCAGGTTCTTGACACTTGCGCATGCCTCACACTGGGAACCGGCGCACTGTGGGAAGTCACCACGCTCCCGCAACCGCACGAGCTCGACCCGGCGTCGCTTCACCAAGCCGAAGATCCATCGCTCAGAAACATCAACACCGCCGACTACAACCTCAGCACTCTCACCGCTTCGTCGACTTTCATTGCAGCCGCGTTGGCAAAAATGCAGGCCGAACCGGAAGTTGCAGAACTGATTGCAGCCTATTACCACGCCCGCAGTATTGAGGAGACCAGCCAGTCTATGGCCGCAGTCGTGTACGTCAGCATCATCGAGACTATCGGCAGCCGTTCTACTCCCCTAAGTCCATGCCTCTGCTGTGAGAATTGCAATCAAAAAATCGGCTTTGCGAAAAGGTTCCGTGAGGCACTGAAACTGGTGGTGCCGGAAAACGAAGCTAAGCGTCTCTCCAAGCTATACGAAAAAAGATCACGGACCGCTCACCAAGGAACACTCCACGGGTCAGAATTCCGTCTTTGGAGTATGCCCAATAGTTTCATGCAGGACCCAGCAGACCACTTCCTCTACAACGAGGTGTGGCATGTCCGCGCTGCGGCGGGCAAACTCCTTCGCCTGTTAGTTGGGGACGGGCTGCCCACCTCGGCATAAGCACCTCACTCTGCCGAATGATTGTCATCACGCCCTCCGTGGATGTGCCCTCATGCCTCATGTCGTCTCTCGAATCCGACCCCTAGACCGGCCTTAGATCGGTGGCAGCATCATCCCGGCCAGTTTCTTGACGGCGGGAGCTGTATCACGTCTCAAACGTCTGTCGAGAACGACTTTCAGCTCGGCCGCGAGGATCTCGCGGCGCAGCGTCCTGAGCAGCTCGTCGGTGCTCATCCGTTGGAACATCCCCTGAGCAGTTGCTTCAGTGAGTGGCTTATTCGACCTCACAAGCGGCGGCAGCTTCATCCCGGCCAGGCTTCTCACCTCCGGCGAGGTCTTCCGGCCCAGCTGCTCATCCAGGGTCACCTTCAGCCGCGCGGCGCGGATCTTCCGGCGCAGCGCACCGATGGGATTGGGAGGTGCCGCCGCTTCCGTCTCCGCGTGCGCGCCTTCCTCCACGTCCTGATCCTTACGACACAACGGGCTAAGGCTGACCGCGCTCGACCGGCGAACGTATTCGAAGGCTTTGACCGTGACCGGGTATCCCTCCTCGCTCAACTCCAGAATGCTGTAAGTGGTTTGCCCCAGTCGCTTCAGTGAGTGACTGGTTCGACTTCACGAGCGGTGGCAGATTCATCCCGGCCAGACGCTGGACCTGCGAGGACGTCTCGCAGGTCCAGCGTCTGGCCGAGGGTCACGGAACTACGAAGTGCCGATTCAGAAGGCACTCACGTCAGTCGCAGTCGTAGTGGCTGCTGCATTCGAGTCGATGAATATGGAGCAAAGTGTGCTCCTAAAAGAGCTGACCGTAACGAATGAAGCCACGGAGTCAGCGCCTGCAGCAGGAGGATTCAGACCGTACTTCGACCCAAAACGGCCCAATAAGAATCCACGGGCACGGTACTTCAGCAACGCTGTCTATGCTACAAATGATCGCGCCATGATCGGCGGCGAGGGACTTCACTGGTAGGCAGGACACAGCTATCCTAATCAAGGGTTGCCTTTCCTTGACCTTCAGCTTCTCCAGCGGCTCCTATCAAATTTTGCGAGGACCGCAGCTCACTGCTTATTCATTGAAGAGCGTGAAACGCCCGGAGTCTGCTCTGCGGATGATGAAGTCCAGATCCCCGTCGAGAAAGCCGATGAGGATGTCCTCAAGTTGCTCGTCGGCGGATTGCTGCCTACCGGAAGCATCGGAATTGCCGTGGTTCTCGACATGTCCCACGACAACCACGGGACGCCCGTAGGAGGGGAACAGTGCATTCCTCATGGAAACTTTCCACTCGATCACGTCCCCGAGTTGGAATTTTTCTCGATCGAGATATTCAGAAGCGACAGATTTCAATGTATCGACATACCGGGGCTCCGCTGCTGCCTCCTCGTAGGCATTAATGAACTGCTCGACAGAGGCCTGAGGCTGGTTTCCTTGGCTCAACGCGGCGTGGTCGGGATCGGAGCCATCAGCATCATCCGGGGCTTCGTCAGGAAAATCAGTCATTTCCGGGCCTCAGCTTCCTGATGAAAGAACGGGTTATATCTCTGACTGAAAGCGGCCCGCGAGGCCAATGAACTTGATTCGTCGGTGATTGTGTACTTGAAGCCTGGGCGTACCGATTCAAACGATGTCGAGCCTCGGCCGATCTGCTCGGCAAAAGAGAGCAGCTCGGTCTTTGGCGAGACGGCTAGCTTTTTGGACTGGCCTGCAACGGGGTTGCGAGGCCGCCCCACGTTCAGCTCGTTGAGTCGAGCAAGGGACATCCACTCCACCTGGTTCTCAATGGCTTGCTTGAAGGCGGCAGCGGATCCAAATTCGGGTAGGTGTCCAGCTGAGTCCGCAAGCATCTCGTACTCATCCGCAAAGCGCTGCTCCCGGTAGTACAACGCTTGGAGGACATATCGATCAGGCAGGGGAGCCGCAGTTAAGGCCTTTATGACTTCGTGTAGGTCGCGCGCGAGGCTCTTTGCCTTCCTTGCGGGCTCAAAAAGAGCCTCAACCAGTGCAGCGCGTGCGACCTTGAGAAGAGCGGTTTGCAGCTCGGAAATATCGCTGTAGCTGCTTAGCTGGTAAAGGAACTTGTTGTGAGTTTCCCAAAGTCTCAGCCGTCGTACGCTCGGCTCGGAGCCGAGAAGCGATTCAAGTAGGAGGTGAAGTTTGGGGCCGATTATCCACAAGAGTTGACCTTCTGCGACGTCGCTCTGAGCCAGTTGGTCGATCCCTAGACTTTTGAGAAGGGTGAAGTCGTCCAACCGATCGGGAGGTACCGAAATGAGCCCGTCCAGGTTCCACCGGCCAGGTTTACTTACTTGATACCCATCATTGGTGCGTATTAGAGGACGTAGGGCACGAAAACTGCGCTCCTCACCGGTCAGGTTCCCTAGGAAGCCCACGAGCTGACCCGCGCCTACCATTGCGTCTGTCCTTCCAGCCAAAGGTTCATTGCTTGTGCGGGATCTTCGTTCCCGGTTGGGACAAGTATCGCTCGAAGGTGGCTCAAGTGTCGTTTCTTCTCGTGGGTCGGTAAAAAGACATCATCTCTGACCCAGGGTTCGTACGACTCGAAGTCGTCCTGCGTCATGAAGACTTTGACTGGTTGAAGTGTGTGCATCGCTGTGGAGCCATGAGCGATCCGACCCTCCCAGGTCCACCAGCGCGGCTCGGCCCGCGGTGAACTGAGGTCAATATTCGGTACCGCGGCCTTAACTGGTTGTTGCCCAGCGGTGTAATCCTTCGACGATCCGTTGTATTCCGCATTACCCCACTGTTGGAAGGCAAGAGCGAAGGCAGGTACGCCGTGTGAGTGGCGTGCCACGAAGGTTTTCAGTGTGCTCTGCGCTAGAGGCGGCGTGGTGACAACATGACCATGCCACAACCCACCCGTGTCGAAAGGCGACACAAGACTCTCGTCCGTGGATGGGCGTTCGTAGCCAACAACTTGGTCGCCATAGTCGGGGTCACAGCGGCCAAGGTAGAAGTAGGCAGACGGCCTAATTCCGAGTCCCATTTCGGCCTCACCTGTTTTCGCTGAGTTCGGCAGGAGGTTGTGCATGTTGCGAAGCCGATTCAGAAGTACCGTGCGCCAATGAATCGGCCCACCTGCGGTATTCGCACGTGCTCCTTGTACCCACACTTCCAAGCGCACACCCCATTCGGTCTGCCGTAAACCAACTGATCGTCGTAGTACACATCATAGTGCTCTCTGACAAGTGGCGGACGAGCGCAGCAGGCGGTCGGTGATTCGATGAGCTAATCACGAGTCCGTGCGATCCCTCGACACTATGCTTACCGCGAAGGGTGTGGAGCACACGTCCGCCGTTTACCCGGAGGGCCGCCACAACGACGACTGCTGGGTGCCGCGGATCGCTGACTCGTTCGGTCTCCACTCGGACCGGGTACGCGAGGCGCTCGCCGCCGACGCTACTGCGCCTACCGTCAAGGCCTCCCTCGACGCAACAACCCGCACGGTGAGCGTTGCGGCGGAGGACAACACGGGCATGGCCCGGATCGAGTACTCCTTGAACCGGAACAACGGCTCGTTCGCCGCCTATGAGGCCCATCACCATCGGAGACCAGGCCGTGACGGTCTATGTGCGTGCGGTCGAAGCCGCCGGCAACGTGAGCGGCGTCGTCACGGAGAAGTTCCTCCCGTCGAAGGCCCAGGGCGGCAAGCGCTGACCTAAGCCGGACAAACGACCGGCGGTCGCCCCATGCTCTGGGCGGCCGCCGGTTTCCGTGCTCTACAGGCGTTGGTGCGGGCTAGGCCTAGTGCTCCGCTGCTACGTCAGCCTTCTTAGCTTCTTTTTCAGCGTCCTTCTCGGCGCGCAAGGCCTGGGCCTCGTGCTGCTCCTCGGTTTTTTCCTGGTGGATGACCTCCGCCAGGAGCTTCTCCATCTCCTTGGCCACGCCGGCGGCCGAGGCAGGATTCTGGCCGGTCACCAGCCGTTCGTCCACCACGACCTTCTCCTCGAAGACATCGGCGGAGACGTGGGTGGCGCCCTGCTCCTCAAGCCGGTCGGCCAAAAAGAACGGGATGACCTTGTCCTTCCCTGCGGCAACCTCCTCCTCGTTAGTGAAGGCCGCGACCCTCCGCCCCTCGACGAGACGGAACCCGTTGTCCAGTTCCACGTTCACTAGGCCGGCCGGCCCGTGGCAGACCGCTCCCACCACACCGCCGGCGTTGTAGACGCTCGCTACCAGGTTCTGCAGGCCTTCGCTGTCCGGGAAGTCCCACATGGTGCCGTGGCCGCCCACGAGGTAGACGCCGTCGTACTGGTCGGCATTGACGACGTCGACGCGGGCTGTGTTGTAAAGGCCGGCACGCGTGGTCTCGTCCTCCGTGAAGGCGACCTGGATAGGGTCATCCTTGTCCACCTCGTCGCGCGGAGGCTGGCCTCCCTTGATCGAGGCAAAGTCGACGAAATGCCCGGAATCCTTGAAGACCTTCCAGGGGTGTGCAGCTTCGGCCACGTTGTAGCCGGTCTTCTCCCCGGTGTCGCCAATCTCGGAAACGCTGGTCAGTACCATGAGGATTTTCTTCATGAAGTGCTCCTTTCGTCCGACTTCCACCCTACGCCCCGCCCTCTTCGGGCCCTCCCTCCCGCTCTTCCACTACTAGCGAGCAAGAATTTGTGGGCTGTTCCCTCGGCTGATCTGTGCCGATAGGGTGATCTCAGCGTCATGCCCCGCCCAGCGGGGTGATCAGGTACGAGGAGTATTCGACTCTCAGGAGGAAATATGACTGAACCACAGCAGGATCCCAGCGAGCAGGAACTCGCGGCGGGCGGTGACACGACCGGTGTCCCAAGTATTCAGGACGGCGGGGGAGCCGACGGCGGCGCAGACGGCGGTGCCGATGGAGGCGCAGACGGGGGTGCAGACGGCGGCGCTGACGGCGGAGCCGATGGAGGTGCAGACGGCGGTGCCGACGGCGGAGCCGATGGAGGTGCAGACGGCGGTGCCGACGGCGGAGCCGATGGAGGTGCAGACGGCGGTGCCGACGGCGGCGCCGACGCGGGTGCGGGCATCTGAGCTTGAGTACTCCTCCTGACGACCCCACGCGTTCTGGCGCTGGGGTTCTGGAGTCACGCCTGATCGACATCGACCGCGAGAAGTTCGCCCGCGAGGTCTGGGGGCAAACAGCGTTGCTCACGCGCGGCGTGGGCGACTTCTCGGACCTGTTCTCCGCCGACGCCGTCGACGAACTGATCTCCCGCCGTGGCCTGCGCACGCCCTTCCTCCGCGTCGCTAAGGAGGGCACGACCTTTCCCGACTCATCATTCACAGCACCGGCCGGCGTCGGCGCCACCATCTCTGACCAACTCGACGACACCGCGCTGTGGCGGAAGTTTGCCGACGGCGCCACCCTCGTCCTGCAGGCACTGCACCGCACCTGGGAACCCATCGCGGAGTTCAACGCCCGGCTGAGCACCGAACTCGGACATCCGGTGCAGGCCAACGCCTACATCACCCCGCCGCAGAACCGCGGGTTCGACGACCACTACGACGTCCACGACGTCTTCGTCCTGCAGATCGAGGGCACCAAGCGATGGATCATCCACGAACCGGTCCTCCCCGACCCGCTACGTGATCAGGTGTGGACCGACCGCCGCGCCGCCGTCGCCGACGCCGCAAAAGGCGAGGCTTACATCGACACCGTGCTCGAGCCGGGCGATGTCCTCTACCTGCCGCGCGGCTGGCTGCATGCCGCCCAGGCGCAGGGCGAGGTCTCAATCCACCTCACGCTCGGCATCCACAGCTGGACCCGCTATGCACTGGCCGAACAGCTCGCCCAGGCCGCGCTTGCGCTGCTCCGCGACGATCCCGAGATGCGCCGGACGCTCCCTCTAGGCGTGGACGGACCGGCCGGGGAGGTCGGCGTCGTCCGGAAACGCCTAGCCGCCGCCGTTGCCGAGGCCGATTCCGCCCCCTTGTTCCACCGCACCCGGCGGGGACAGGGACGCCCGGCCCCGCTGGGACCGCTGGCTCAGCTCGCGGCCGTCCAGGGCCTGGGGCCGGAATCCGTGGTGCGGCTTCGCGGTGCGCTTGACGCACGGCTCGAGGGATCGCGCCTGAGCACCCGGGTGGGCTGGCTCGATTTTCCCGAGACCGATCTGCCGTCCGTGGAGCGCCTGCTCGACAGCGGGACTCACACCGTGCTCGATCTCGGCAGCGAACTCGTCGAGAGGCTGCTGGGCGCGGGGGTCCTCGTTCCCGCGGAACAATGACGTCGCGGTGACCGCTCCCGAACGCTTTTTCTGCGCCACCAGTGCCCGGGTGCGGGACGACCCGATGGCCGGCACAGCGCCGAACGATGTCGTCTGGGTGCTCATCGAGTACCGCGGCAGGTGGCCGTTCAACGGCTTCGACGGCCTCACCCTTGAGCCGGACACGAAGGCCCTCGTGATCGCCGCCGCCCAGGCCGCGCGGGCGCGGGTGCTGCTGGTGCGGCGGCACGGCCGCCGTCGGCGCGAAGGGCCTCAGCGATGGGCCGTCCTGCGCCATGACGGTTCCGGTGCCCATCGGCAGCTTTGGGGGTCGTGGACGCGGGAAGAAGACCTGGCTGACATCGCCGCGGCCCTCAGCAGACCGGGCGAACTCGGCCACCCGCCGGTCCTCCTCGTCTGCGCCCACGGTCTGCACGACACCTGCTGCGCGGTTCGCGGACGGCCCGTGGGACGTGCCTTGGAGGAGCGCTGGCCCGAGCTGGTGTGGGAATGTTCGCACGTCGGCGGCGACCGGTTCGCGGCAAATGTCGTCGTCGCCCCCGACGGCGTCTACTACGGCGGCCTCGATGCCGAGTCGTCGGTGGCCACGGTCGAAGGACACCTCGCCGACTCCATCCAGGCAGAGTACCTGCGCGGCTACACCGATCTCCTCCAGCCCCAGCAGGCCGCTGTCGCTGCCGCGCTCGAACGCTTCGGTCCGGCGGGACGGCTCGACTATACGGTCGCCGGGACCACCCGCCACGGTGACCGCTGGCGGATCCGCCTCACCGCTCCCCCGCCCCATCCGGCACAGATCGACGTCGAACTGCGGACCTACCGCGCCCCGCCGGAACGGCTGACCTGCCGCGCACCGGCGCCCGGCTCGGTCATCGTGTACGAAACGGTTTCGATCACTGCAGAGTGAAGCGTCGGTGCGTCCACCGGCCGGGGGCTTCAGGCTCCTACTCGACCGCACCCTGGTAGAGAGCGTCCTCGCCGGCCGCGGTTGGATCCGTAATCTCCAGCTGGATGAGGTCCGCATCATCAGCGGCGATGCCGTAGGCAAACTGCGCCGTTTGCGTTTCGCCGGGCGGGATCGTCGAAAACAGTTCCCCGCCGATGCCCGTGTCTGAATCAACCACGGGCTGAACCGCTGTTCCGGAGTCGCCGGCGCGAACGGTGGGCAGGTTCATCAGGCCGCCGTCCACTTCTGCCTCTCCGTTGTTGACCACCGTGATCTCGAAGACCGCATAGCGGCCTTCTACCGCGCCGGGGGCACTGCCGGAAGCGGACTGGAAGCCTCGGGATTCGACGGTCACCTCCACGCCCCCTTCGAAAGTCACGGTGTCGCCGAACGCCGCACTCTGATTGGCGGGCATCTCCCCGATGGCGTCCTGGGTCGCGGAAGGCACGCCCCCGGGTGATTCTGTGGGCTCCGCCCCGCCGCAGGCCGACAGGCCGATTCCGAGCGATAGAGCAGCGGTAAGGGCGAATGAGTTCTTCATGATTCCTCCAAGATGGAGCCGCTGACGGGAACCCTGGCAGCGTACCTACATTCTAATTTCCGGATCCTCCGGTTTCACCTACATTTCCCTGCTCACCGGTGAGAGCGTTGGGCCCTGCCTCGCCTGTCAAGGGAACCACCGTGCTGCAGCAGCCGTAACCACGGGGCGTAGGCTTCCGCCATGAGAGATGACCGCGCCAATGACGCTGAGGTGTGGGCGAAGCTTTCCCCGCGCACCCAGGACCTCCTCAAAGCCGATCCAAATGCACCGCTGACCGCCGACACCCTGGAAGAGCTCACGCACGTCGGCACAGCAGACTGGTGGACCAGCGTATCCCGGGACTCCGGACAGCTCCGGCTGCCCGGGCACTTCCAGGATTACGTCACGTCTCTGGACCGGCGCGGCGGCGACGTCAACAGCTGAGCCTCGGTTCCGGTGGCGGGCAGTTCGGGGGGGGCCAGCTTCCGGCAGCATCACCGCTTGCGGATCGTGCCGCCCACACCCGCAATCCCCAGCCGCCGCTGCACCTCCTCGGGGGAAACGTACTGCCCCACCGTCGGAAAAGAGCCAATCGGCACCACCGAGTTGATGATCGTACCCGGGTAGACATGCACCAGGTTGAGGGCCTGGGCGCCGTCCCGCCCCCGTGATCCACCCAGCTCCACGCTGAGGTCCTGCGTGTAGCAGGTGGCCGAGGCCACCGACACCGGAATCCCGGCGAAGGTCCCGGCGGAGGAGTAGTGGAGGTGCCCGCCGAGGATCAGCCGGACGTCCGAATCGCGAAGCGCCGCCCCAAGCAGGTCCTGGCGCCGCAGCTCCGTCAGGACGGCGAGGTCCTGGATCATCGGCACCGGCGGGTGGTGCATGGCCAGGACGGTGCCCTCCGGGGCGGGATGGGCGAGCTGCTCAGCCAGCCACTCGAACTGCTCGGCGCAGATCTCCCCGTGGTGGTATCCCGGGACCGAGGTGTCCAGCGTGATCACGCGCAGTCCGCCCAGCCGGTAGCTTCCGTAGAGCGGCGCCTCCTCCCGGGGCTCTCCGAGCAGGCCGGTGCGCATCCCGGCCCGGTCGTCGTGGTTTCCCATCAACCAGATCGGCTGCGCACCGAGGCGTTCCGCGATCGGCTCGACGATGCCGCGCAGCCTCGCGTACGCCTCCGGATGCCCCTTGTCCGCCAGGTCGCCGGTGAAGATCAGGGCCTCCGGCTCGATGCCGGAGGCCTCCATCTGCTCAAGGAGCGCAGCCAGCCGCGCCCCGCTGTCAACCCCGCCGTACAGCAGCCCATCCGCCACCATATGGGTGTCGCTGAGATGCAGAATCACGTGATCTGCCGGTGGATGCTCTCGCGACACCGCGGGTCTCACTCGATACTCCTTCTGCTCAGGCCGTCGCTTCCTCCGTCTCGGCGGGATGCATCCGGCGCGAGAACACAAGCTTCTCCATCGAGCCGGCGATCCGGTCCCAGTGGTGGTGTCGAAGCAGCCGTTTCAGCTCGGCCGACGGCGCACGGCCGGCCCGGCCCACAAGCCGACCGCACGCTGCGGCGAACCCGTCGCCGTCGTCCTGGAGGTCGACGACGCCGGTGAAGTCGGCGACGACGTCGGGCACCCGGGTCGACACCACCGGCAGCCCGCAGGCGAGGTACTCGAGCGTCTTGGTGGGGCTGATCGAGCGGGTCGCCTCATTGAGGGCGAAGGGCATCAGGGCGACGTCGAGTTCGGCCATCAGCCCGGGAAGGTCCGCGTAGGACTGCTGCCCGAGGTAGCTGATGTTCGGCGCCTGCGGCAGGTCGGCCGGGTCGATCTTGCACACCGGCCCGATCATGTGGATGTCCCACTCCCGCAGCCGGGCCGCGAGGTCCGCCAGGAGCCCGAGGTCGAGCCTCTCGTCGAGGACACCGACGTACCCGGCCACCGGACGCTCCCGGTTCCGCTTCGCGTGCCGGCCGGCGGCGGCGTAGTGCTCGGTCGACACGCCGCTGGGCACGAGGTGCGCATCCTCCCGGCCCTGCCTCACCACCGAACGGTGAAGTGAACGGCCACCGGCGAAGACGACGTCGGCGCGGCGGAGCGCCTGGCGCTGGCGCACGATGAGCTCCGGTGCCGCGTCCTTGAATGCCGCGAGGTCGTCCATCACGTCGTAGACGAGCGTTGTGGGCGCCAGGGCCAGCGCGGCCTCGAGGGCCAGCGGAGTGTAGATCCACACGACGCGCTCGCCGGTAGGCGCGCCCATCAGCTGCGGGAGCTGCTCGATGTAGTCGGGCATCACCTCGTCGAAGAAGCCGACGTGTCTTCCCTGTTCGGGAATCTCGAGCCAGACACGGGTCAGCCCATCCACCTCGGAGGTGCCGAGGCGGTTCCAAGTCACCTCGACGCCGGCCGGGGTGAGGGGCTCCTCGACAAACCAGGTGGTGCGGGCCGGAGCCTTGCCCAGCCGCGACATGAGCTGCTGCGGGCGCTGCCAGACCCAATCCCACCGCAGGTGCGACAGCACGATGAGTTCACTTTGCATCGACGATCCTCAATTCCATTCGAGTGGTGGTACGGGGAAGGCTGGAACCGATATCGGTGCTCGGGGGCAGCGAGAAGTTCCAGTGGGACATCTGCGGGAAGTACCCGCGCAGCCACGTATTCACGGGCTCCGCGAAGGAGTAGGCCGGCAGGTCGACGGCCCGCACGCCGGCGGCGGCACGGGCATACGCGGTGGACATCACCGATTCACGGCGGTCCAGCTGTTCATCGAGCCAGTAGACGCCGACCGGGTCGATGTGCCCGTCGCAGCGGAACAGCAGCGAGTCCCAGTCGGTCGAGTCGATAACGGGGAACCAGCACAGGCCGTCGACGACGACGCCGCGCGCCTGCGCCTCCTCGCACTGCTCCAGCACATACTTGAGCCAGCTCGCCCGGTCGCCCGTGTGTCCGCGGACGTTCGTTTCGGTGATGGCGCAGGGAAGGCCGTAGCGCTCCCAGTACTGCCCGATCTGGTCGGCCAGCGGAAGCGGCGTCGGGGTCGGGGCCGTCCCGCCGTCCACGGAGAAGTTCCACTGGCAGTGGGCGTAGTAGTCGAGGCCGAGCACGTCCACGAAGCCCGGCTCAAGGCCCTGCAGCCGCTCCCCTCCCACCGGGGCGAGGTCGCGGCCGAGCTGGCTCTCGGGGTCATAGCCCCGCCCAAGGAAGCTGTCGAGCACGAGGAAGCGGCGCTCGTTGGCCATGTCGGCGTACGCCCGGCCGGGGGCGTCGGATCCGGTATGGAATTCGCAGGTGTCGACCCACACGTGCCGGGCCTCCGGCAGCAGCTCACGGTAGAGGCGGCTCGCCTCCCCGACGGCGGGCAGGACGTTGGCGAGAAGGTCGATGAAGCCCTGGAGTCCCGAGTGGTAGGGCGGCCAGATGGCTTCATGCCCGGACAGGAAGAGGGTTGAGAAGGGCTCGTTGAAAAGCGTGTACTCCCCCACCCACGGGTAGCGGCGGGCGAAGGCCTCGGCGTAGCGCAGGTAGACCGGACCGAACCCGGAATCGGCGAAGCCGCCCTCCAGCCAGGTGGGATAGCTGGTGTGGTGGACGAGGTCGACGATGGGCCGGAAGCCGTTATCGCGCAGGTGGTTCAGCACTTCGTCCGTCGCCGACCAATCGAACACGCCCTGGACCGCCTCGACACGGTGCCACCGGACCGGGTAGCGCAGCCGGGTGATCCCCGAGCGGCGCAGCAGGTCGAGGTCCTCCCGCCAACGGACATCGTGTTCGGTGGTTTCAAAGATGTCGCGGTCATGGGCCGGCAGGAACGTGCTCTCGAACCCGCCGATGATTTCGATGGGCGGTCCGGGCGGGTTGGTGCTGAATGCCATGCGGCCCTCCTGACGGTTGCGGAGGCGGAAAGGCCTCCGGCTGAAGCTGAATCTCCGAACAGTCAAATGGCTTACTATTCCAGGGCGAGGAAAAGTCGTGCTTACCTTTCGACCCGGTCACACCGGGCGCCGGCCAAGCTCCTCGTAGACGGTGTCGAGAAGTTCGGCGGCGCGCAGGTTGAGCCGGCGCGACTCGTCCAGATCCGCATCGAGGCGGATCACCTCGGCACGCAGGTCCTCGACCTCCCGCTGGAGGGCGGGGATGGCGTCGATTCTCCCCAGGATCCCGGGAACCGCCGCCCGGAGCAGTTTCCGCCCCGGCCCCCTCAATCTCGCAAGCACAGCATTCACGATTCCGCCCTCCTGACAATCACCCTGCGGACCTCGGCCCCTGCCGATTCCGACAACGGAACATCCGCTCGTTCGTCGATCTCCATCCCGTACCGGGCCAGCTGTTCTTCGAACCGGCGCCACTCAACGGGCCGGTACTCGATCCAGCTTGGGGATCCGACCTCGCCGCCGATGCCGACCTCGACGTGGGCCCGTGCCCCCGGCTCCGCCAGCAGGTGCTTCACGAGTTGGAGGGTCGTGTCCCAGCCGAGCGGGCTGAGCGCGTTGAAGAGCTGGTTTCCATACACCTGAACCGGCCCCGGCAGCTCCGTGCACTGCCTGCGCAGGCGCATCGCGTCCCGGGCCATGTAGAGATTCGTGTGCTCGTACCGGAGCCGCCCGCCCTCGTCGCCTGTGCCGCGTGCGAACACCAGGGCGGGCCTGCTGTAATCCACCCCGAGCACCGCATGTCCCTGCCCGGCGAGGTATCGGGCATCGGCGCCGAGGCCGCAGCCAAGGTCGAGCACGGAGGACCCGGGGGCGAGCCGGCCCGCGGTGGCGAGTGCGAAGGCCGACGGCGGCGGCGTGGGATCGGCGGAGATCTCGGCCCGGTGGTGGTCCTCCCAGTTCTCGCGGTCGACGTCGAAATGGTTGAGCCACCAATAGAACCGCCGCCCGGCCGAGGGCGGAGTGACGAACCGGAAGGCCGGGTCGGGGGTCCGCCAGCCGGGACCGTAGATGGCGGTGAGCATCTGTTCCGGCTCCGCGGGACCCGGAAGCATCCTGCCGTTGACGTTCACCGGCTTCAGCGGCAGGACGGTCACCTCGTCGGCGCGTTCACGCGCGTGGAAGGTGCCGTGGAACCAGCCGGAACAGATGAAGTAGGTGAAGATGTCGAGGTAGAAGCGGTCGGTGACGGTTCCGCCCGGGTACATCAGCTGCAGGTGTCCGCTGGAGTGCCGCACCACCTCGTGGCCCTCCTCGATGAGCATCCGCTCGAGCTCGTAGCTCTCGAGGGCGACGTCGGAGGGATTTTCGTGCCGGCTGAGGTAGGCAAGATCGGCGTCGTCGTCGCTGGGGAGAATCCGTCCGTCGCGCACCGGGCCCAGCAGGGTTCCCCCGGTGACGAAGAGCTCGATCCCGGCCCGGTTCCTTACCAGCTCAATGAGCCGTTCGGCTTCGTCAAGGACCCCCTCAAGGAGTGAGGCCTCGCGCCCCTCGAAGGAGCGCGCGATCCTGCCCCATTTATTGACCACCAGCGGGATGCCGGTGGCCGGCTCGCACAGCAGCAGCTCGGTGTCGCTCTCGTCGAACTGGACGGGCTGCTCGCCGCCGATCAGGGTGCCGTCGCGTTCCACCGCCAGCCGCGCCCTGCCCCGAAGCCGTTCTGCAAGCGCCGGGGGCCATTCGACCGTCACGCCGTCCCAGCCGGAGCCTTCCTCGGGTACCCGGAACGTCCAGATGCGCCGCCCCGCGAGCAGGACCGAGACGGCCGAGCCCGGGGCGAGCTCCGTTCCGGTGACGGTCAGGCTCTTGGTGTCGGCGGCAAAAAAGGCGCTCACTTCGCGGTTTCCAGCGGGACGTGCAGCGGATCGGTTGCGGGCAGCCGGACGTCGAAGACCTGCCCGGTGAGGTCCGAGGCCAGCACCTGCGCGCTGACACGGGCAACCTCCCCGGCCTGGACCAGCGAGTGCTCATCCTCGACGCCGAAGGCCTTCACGCGCATGGGCGTCGCCGTCCGGCTGGGGCTGATGCAGTTCACCCGGACGCGGTCCTCACCCCACTCGTCGGCGAGCGCCTGCGTCAGATTGACGACGGCGGCCTTCGTCGCCGAGTACACGGTGTACTTGGCCCGGCCGCGCGTGTACGAACTCGAGGAGTAGAGCAGCAGCGAGCCCTGCGAACCGGAGAGATACGAATAAGACTCCTGGGCGACGACGAACGCGGCCATTAGGTTGACGTCGACGTCGTGCCGGATCTGCTCGTCGCTGAGTTCGGCCAGGGCCCCGATGGTCAGCACGCCTGCGGTCAGGACGACATGGTCGATCCGCCCATACATCGCCGACACTCCGGCGAGCGCCCGGGCTACCGAGGTGCGGTCCTCAACGAAGGTGCCCGAGCCGGTGCGGCTGTGGCAGACGACATTGGCACCCTCGGCGTCGAGCTGTCGGGCCAGTTCCTCGCCAATGCCTGAACTGCCGCCGAAGATGACGACGGTGGCACCGCGCAGGCTGGAAACCGGGAACGGCACCGGTTCGGCCGTCTGGTTCTTCAGCTGGAACAGCTTGTCCGCCAAGTGGATGTCGATGGGGTGGGTGATCTTGATGTTCGCCTCATGGCCGGGGACGACGATGATCGGCACGTCCGGGCGGTACTTCAGCACGACGGAGCAGTCATCGGTGGCCGTGAAGTCGGGATCCTGCCGGGCCCGGGTGTAGGCGTCCAGAATGGTGTCCCATCGGAAGGCCTGGGGAGTCTGCCCGCGGCGCAGCGAGGACCGCGGCGGAACCGCCCGGATGATGTTCGACTCGTCGACCTCGATGATGGTGTCGGCCGACGCGATGCCGGTGTCGACTGCCTCATAGGTGTCGAGCGCGTCAATGCACGCGCGGATGATTGAGGAATCGACGAGCGGGCGCACCGCGTCGTGGAAGATCACCTTCGCGCCGGGCTCCGCGATGGCCTGCAGCGCCCGGAAGGAGGTGTCGTTGCGGTCGAGGCCCCCCTCCAGGATCGAGGAGAGCCGGGGAAAACGGGAAGCGGGCAGGAGTTCCCGGGCGCGGGCCATGCTGCCGGGGTCCATCATCACCAGGATCTCGTCGATGCCCGGGCAGGTCGAGAAGATTTCGACGGTGTGCTCAAGGCTGGTCCTGCCGGCGATGGGGACGAGCTGTTTGGGGATGTCGAGCCCCATCCGTGTGCCGACTCCCCCGGCGAGGATGACGGCGATCGTCCGCCCGCCGGGCGCTGATCCTCCACCCGGTAGCTGTTTGCTGTCCTTGGAATGCGCCATCTCTCCACCTGCCTTCGGGTTCCATCGGAATTTGGTAAGCGTACTGATATTTTTCTGCGGGGTCATTGTTTTTGTTCACCTCCGCGACGGTTGCGCTTTGCCCCCCGTTAACCCTTCGGGGGGCCCCCTTCCGGGGCGGTAGCCTGAGGAAATGGCAATCCGAGTACTGGCCGTGGGCCGGAAACATGAGAGCTGGGTTTCCGACGGAATTGCCCGCTACGAGAAGCGCCTCAAGAAACCCTTCGACCTGTTCTGGCAGTTCCTCCCGCACTCGGCCCGCGAGGGGGACGCCGCCCGGGCCGAGGAATCGGAGCGGCTCCTGGCCAAGACCACCGAGGCGCGCGAGTACGTGATCCTGCTTGACGAGCGGGGCAGGTCCATCGACTCGCCCGCCTTCTCCCGCACCCTGGGCGGCGCCCTGGACGCCTCCCGTCCGGTGACCTTTCTCATTGGCGGCGCCTACGGCGTCGATGACACGGTGCACCGGCGCGCCGATTTCGTCCTGTCGCTGTCGAAGCTCGTGTTCCCCCACCAGCTGGTCCGGCTCATCCTCGCCGAGCAGGTCTACCGTGCGCAGGAGATCGCCGGGCGGCGCTCCTACCATCACGAGTAGGTCCCTTCCATAACGATCGGGGAACTCAATCGGCGGCACGGGCTCCGCCTCGTGCGTCACACGGGCACCACGTCTAGTGTTGCTTCATGACTTCGGGTAAACCGCACTGGATTATCGCCGCAGCGGCCATCGGCACCGCCACCCTGCTTGGCGCGTGCGCGCCGGCGGCCTCCGAACCCACCGGGGCGCAGGCCCCGGCGGCCTCGGAGACAGCGTCGGCGTCGCCCTCGGAGACAGCGTCGGAGGCGCCTTCGGCAACGCCCGCGCCGTCGCCCTCCTCGTCGCCCTCGTCGCCTCCTGAGGCGGATCCCGAACCGACCGCCGGCGACGGCGGGGTGTGCACCGCGGCCGAGCTGTCCGGCGCGGTGACCACCGAGCCGGGTGCAGGCGCCGCCGGCAGTGTCTACCGGACCCTGACGCTCACGAACACCTCCGGTGCCGCCTGCGACATGGCCGGCTACCCAGGGGTCTCCTACGTTGACGCGGCCGGCGCACAGATCGGCGCGCCCGCCGACCGGGGTGAGCCGGGCACGGCCTTCTCACTCGAGCCCGGCGCCTCAGCGACGGCGGTGCTGCGTCAGGTCAACGCGGGCAACTACGGCGCCGACTGCGGTGCGGTGCCCGCCGCCGGGGTGCGCGTCTACCCTCCCGGCGCCACCGACTCCCTCGTCCTGCCGCAGGAGACCACCGCCTGCTCCGCCTCATCGATCGTCCTGATGACCGTGGGCGCCCTGCAGCCCGCGGGCTGACCCGGCGGCCGCCCCTTCCATCCCACGCCGGGGGGGCCCGGAGTGAGGAATGTCAGCAGACTCGAATGTCGGCGATCTGGGGGATGATGTTGGGGTGACATCGGTGTTGAGCAGGTTCACGCCGGCGACCTCGGAGTGGTTCGCCGGCGCTTTCTCCGCGCCCACCCCGGCTCAGGAGGGCGCCTGGAAGGCCATTTCAGCCGGATCGAATGCCCTGGTGGTGGCGCCGACCGGATCGGGCAAGACCCTCGCGGCGTTCCTCTGGGCCCTTGACCGCCTGCTGGTGGATGGGGAGCATACGGATCCCGCCTCGAACGGCTCCACCGGCTCGAAGAAGGCACCGGCGGTGCCGGCCCGCAGCACCCGCGTGCTCTATATCTCCCCGCTGAAGGCGCTCGGGGTCGACGTCGAACGCAACCTCCGCGCCCCCCTGATCGGCATCACCCAGACGGCCCGGCGGCTGGGCCTTCCGGCGCCCTCCATCACCGTCGGGGTGCGGTCGGGTGACACCCCCCAGGCCGAACGGCGCGCACTGCTCACCCGCCCGCCCGACATCCTCATCACCACACCCGAGTCGCTCTTCCTGATGCTCACGTCGAAGGCCCGGGAAACCCTTTCCGAGGTCCACACCGTCATTGTCGACGAGGTGCATGCCGTCGCCGGCACCAAGCGCGGCGCGCACCTGGCCGTGTCCCTGGCCCGGCTCGATGCCCTGCTGGGCAAGCCGGTGCAGCGGATCGGGCTCTCGGCCACCGTCGAGCCCCGGGAGACCGTGGCACGGTTCCTCTCCGGCAACGCTCCGGTGGAGATCGTCGCTCCGCCCTCGGCCAAGAAGTGGGACCTGACCGTCTCCGTGCCGGTGGAGGACATGACCGAGCTGGGCGGTGCCACCGGGGGTCCCGGCGGGACCGACGGCGACGCGGTCCCGCAGGCGAGCATCTGGCCGCACGTCGAGGAACGCATCGTCGACCTGATCGAGGAGAACCGCTCCACCATCGTCTTCGCGAACTCCCGCCGGCTCGCCGAGCGCCTCACGGCCCGGCTCAATGAGATCCATGCCGAACGCCTCGAGCGCAACTCCGTCTGGGCCGCCGGGGACGCGCCGGCCGGAGATGCTTCAGCCGGAGACGGCCCCGGCGGGGCAGCCGATGCGGTACCGGGTGCCGCAGAACTGGACGCCGCTGGACCGTTTTCCCGCGGCGTACCGGCCGCGGCGCCCGTTTCACCGCCGGCCCAGATTCTGGCGCAGGCAGGCCAGAGCGCGGGCGCCGAGCCGCTGCTCGCCCGCGCCCACCACGGGTCCGTGTCCAAGGACCAGCGCGCCCTGATCGAGGACGACCTGAAGTCCGGGCGGCTGCGCTGCGTGGTGGCGACCAGCTCCCTTGAGCTGGGCATCGACATGGGCGCCGTCGACCTCGTGGTGCAGGTCGAATCGCCGCACTCAGTGGCCAGCGGCCTGCAGCGGGTGGGCCGGGCAGGGCACCAGGTCGGCGAGGTCTCTCAGGGTGTGCTCTTCCCGAAGCACCGGGGCGACCTGGTGAACACCACGGTGACGGTGGAGCGGATGCTGGCGGGAAAGATCGAACCCCTCGCCATTCCGGCCAACCCGCTGGACATCCTGGCCCAGCAGACCGTGGCCGCCGCCGCGCTGGGCACCATCGACGTCGAGGAATGGTTCGACGTCGTGCGCCGGTCCGCGCCGTTTGCCACCCTGCCCCGCTCGGCCTTCGACGCCACCCTTGACCTGCTCGCCGGGAGGTACCCCTCCGATGAGTTTGCCGGGCTGCGCCCCCGGATCATCTGGGACCGGACCGAGGGGACGATCACCGGACGCCCCGGCGCCCAGCGCCTCGCCGTCACCTCCGGCGGCACCATCCCCGACCGCGGCCTGTTCGGCGTCTTCCTCGTCGGCTCCGAGGGCGAGGGGGCGCGTGCCGGCGGCCGGCGGGTCGGGGAGCTGGACGAGGAGATGGTCTACGAATCGCGGGTGGGCGACGTCTTCGCCCTTGGAGCCACCAGCTGGCGGATCGAGGAGATCACCCACGACCGGGTCCTCGTCTCCCCCGCCTTCGGCCAGCCCGGCAAGCTGCCGTTCTGGAAGGGCGACTCGCTGGGCCGGCCCGTCGAGCTGGGCCGGGCGCTGGGCGCCTTCGTCCGCGAGATGTCCTACGCACCGGAGGACCAGGCCCGCGAGCGCTGCCAGCGGATCGGGCTCGACGAGTGGGCCTCGGGGAACCTGCTGACCTACCTTCGGGAGCAGCGCGAAGCCACCGAGGTGGTGCCGAACGACCGCACGCTCGTCGTCGAACGCTTCCACGACGAGCTCGGCGACTGGCGCGTCGTCCTGCACAGCCCGTTCGGCATGCCGGTGCACGCACCGTGGGCCCTGGCCGTGGGAGCGCGGCTTGAGCAGCGGTACGGCATTGAGGGCTCCGCCATGGCCTCCGACGACGGCATCGTGCTGCGCGTGCCACTGATGGAGGACGAGCCGCCCGGCGCTGACCTCTTCCTCTTCGACGCCGACGAGCTCGACGGGATCGTCACGGCCGAGGTGGGTGGCTCCGCACTGTTTGCCTCGCGCTTTCGGGAGTGCGCCGCCCGGGCGCTGCTGCTGCCCCGGCAGAACCCCAGCAAGCGCAGCCCGCTGTGGCAGCAGCGGCAGCGGTCGGCGCAGCTGCTCGACGTCGCCAAGAAGTACCCGACCTTCCCGATTGTCCTTGAGACCGTGAGGGAGGTCCTCCAGGACGTCTACGACCTGCCCGCCCTGAAGGAGCTTGCCGCCTCCCTTGAGCGCCGCGAACTGCGGATGGTCGAGGTCACCACGCAGCAGGCCTCCCCCTTCGCCCGCTCGATGCTCTTCGGCTACGTTGCCTCCTTCCTGTACGAGGGGGATTCCCCCCTCGCGGAGCGCCGGGCCGCCGCCCTCTCGCTGGATCCCACTCTCCTCAACGAGCTCCTGGGCCGGGCCGAACTGCGCGAGCTGCTCGACGCGAAGGTCATCGCCGAGACCGAAAGCGAGCTGCAGCGCCTCCGCCCGGACCGGCGCGCCCGCGGCATGGAGGGCGTCGCGGACCTCCTGCGCCTCCTGGGCCCGCTGAGCCTTTCCGAAATCGCCGAGCGCCTCGAGAGCACCGAAGCAGCGGCCGACGGCGAAGCCGCCGCCGCGCCGCGGGCCACCGAGGCCGAGGCGGCCGCCCTGGTTGAGCCGCTGCTGCGCGCGAACCGTGCCCTTCGGGTCTCCATCGCCGGCGTGGAACGGATCTCGGCCGTCGAGGACGCCGCCCGGCTGCGCGACGCCCTCGGGGTCCCCCTGCCGATGGGTATCCCGCTGGCCTTCATCGAACCCGTCGCCGACCCGCTGGGGGATCTCGTCAGCCGGTATGCCCGCACCCACGGGCCCTTCACCGCCGCGGAAGCGGCGGCCCGGCTCGGCCTCGGCGTCGCCATCGTGGCGACCGCCCTGCAGCGCCTCGCCGCCGACGGGCGCACCGTCGAGGGCGAGTTCCGGCCCGCCGAGGCCGCCCCGGATGACGGGGAGACCACCGTCGTCCACCCGGCCGCCCCGAGCGAATGGTGCGACGTCGAGGTGCTGCGGCGGCTGCGGCGGCGCTCCCTTGCGGCCTTGCGGCAGGAGGTGGAGCCGGTCGACCCGGCCGCCTACGGACGGTTCCTTCCGGTCTGGCAGCATGTCGGCTCCACCCTGCGCGGACTCGACGGTGTGGCAACGGTGGTGGACCAGCTCTCCGGCGTGCCGATTCCCGCCTCGGCCTGGGAGCCGCTCATCCTGGGCCAGCGGGTAGCCAACTACTCTCCGGCCATGCTCGATGAGCTCACCGCCACCGGGGAGGTGGTCTGGTCGGGTGCCGGATCGCTCGCCGGAAACGACGGGTGGATCGCCCTGCACCTCGCGGAAAACGCGCCTTTGACCCTCCGCCCCGACCCGGCGTACGAGCCCTCGCCGCTCTCCGCGGCGCTGCTCGAACTGCTCGGCGGCGGCGGAGGCTACTTCCTGCGCCAGCTGAGCACCGCCCTCGACGTCGACAGCGTCCCCTCCGAGGCCGACCTCGTCACCGCCCTGTGGGACCTGGTGTGGGCCGGGCGCGTCAGCAACGACACCTTCACCCCGGTCCGGGCACTGCTGGCCGGCGGCCGGACCGCGCACAAGCAGCGCCAGCCCCCGGCACGCGCCCGCACCTCCCGGGCGGGGCGGCTGGGCCGCGCACCGGGGCGTTCCCTCACGAACAGTTCAATGAGCCTGGCCGGCGGGCCCGACGGCGTCTCCGGGTACCAGCGCGCCACCCCGCCGGTCGCGGCGGGACGCTGGAACCTGCTGCCGCCGGTTGAGCACGAGTCGACCCTCCACGCCCACGCCACCGCCGAACTGCTCCTTGACCGCTACGGTGTGGTCACCCGCGGAGCGGTGGGCAGCGAAGGGGTGCCCGGCGGCTTCGGCCTGATGTACAAGGTGCTTGCACGCCTTGAGGAGATGGGCCGGTGCCGACGCGGCTACTTCATCGAGAAGCTCGGCGCGGCCCAGTTCGCGGTGCCCTCGACCGTGGACCGGCTGCGTTCCTTCAGCGCTGACAACGATCCGCGCTCGGAGGCCGCCGGGGGGCCGTCGCCCACGGCGACGGCCCTGGCCGCGACCGACCCGGCCAACCCGTACGGCGCCGCCCTCGCCTGGCCGCAGGCCGAGGGAGGGCACCGGCCCGGCCGCAAGGCCGGCGCCCTGGTCGTGCTCGTCGACGGTGAACTGGTGCTCTACGTCGAGCGGGGAGGCAAGACGCTGCTGGTCTTCACCGAGGACCAGCCCACCCTCGACGCGGCCGCCGCCGCCCTCGTCGGCGTCATCCGGCGGGGCGCGGCCGACAAGATGGCGCTGGAGAAGGTCAACGGCGGGGAGATCCTCGACACCGGGGTGGGCTCCGCCCTGGCCGCCGCCGGTTTCTACACAACACCCAAGGGGCTGAGGATCCGTGCTTAGAAAACGCATCGGCGTCCGGCGGCACATCAACACTCAAGGGGAAATCCGTGCCTGAGGGGGATACCGTCTGGCGGGCCGCCCGCGACCTTCACGCGGCCCTCGCCGGAAAGGCGTTGACCCGGTGCGACATTAGGGTGCCGCGCTTTGCCACGGTGGACTTCACCGGTGACACCGTCGAGGAGGTGGTCTCCCGGGGCAAGCACCTGCTGATCCGCGGAGGCGGCGGCGGAGACGCGGAAGGGTGGGACATCCACTCCCACCTGAAGATGGAAGGGCTCTGGCACGTGTACGCCCACGGCTCCAAGTGGCGCCGGCCCGGTTTCAAGGCCCGGTGCGTGCTCGAGACGGCCGACAACGTCGTCGTCGGCTTCGAATTGGGTTTCCTGCGGGTCCTGCCTCGCTCGGGCGAGGAGGAGGCCGTGGGCTACCTCGGGCCGGACCTGCTCGGCGCGGACTGGGACCCCGCCGAGGCGCTGCGGCGGCTCTCCCTTCAGCCGGAACGGCCGCTCGGCCTGGCCCTGCTCGATCAGCGCAACCTGGCGGGCATCGGCAACGTCTACCGCTGCGAGCTGTGTTTCCTGGCCGGGGTCCACCCGCTGACGCCCGTCGGCGAGGTCCGGAACCTGCCCCGCATCGTCGACCTGGCCAAGAAGCTGCTCGAGGCGAACAAGCTGCGAAGCACCCGCGCCACCACCGGCAACCTGCGCGGCAACAACCTGTGGGTGTACGGCCGCTCGAACCGCGGCTGTCTGCGCTGCGGCACCCCGGTGGTCCTCGAACAGCTTGGAGACAACGAACTCGAGCTGCGGGACCTCTACTACTGCCCCCACTGCCAGCCGCCCGGCGGCGGTGGCCGTACCCTTGAAAGGTGATGAAGTCCCCCCTTCCGGTGCGCAACGGAGTCAATGCGACCCGCCTCCGCCTGCCCGACGAAGGGCCGTGGTCCACGGCCCTCGAGTACATCCTTGACCGCTTCGACCATGTGAACCCCGACGGCATCGCCGAGCGGTTCGACCGCGGCGAGGTGGTGGCCCTGGGTGGAACCGTGCTCACCCGGGAGACCCCGCTGACCGACCACACCTTCATCTGGTACTACCGCGAGCTTCCCGTCGAGGAGCGGCTCCCGGTGGAACTCGGCATCCTCCACCAGGACGATGACCTGCTGGTGGTCGACAAACCCCACTTCCTGCCGACGACCCCCGGCGGAATGTACGTCGCGGAGTCGGCGCCGGTGCGCCTGCGGGTGCAGCTGGGCCTGCCCGACCTGATCCCCATGCACCGGCTCGACCGCATGACCGCCGGCATTTTGATGTTCTCGGTGAACCCGGCGACGCGCGGCAAGTACCAGCTACTCTTCGAGAACCGCCAGATCCGCAAGGAGTACGAGGCAATCGCCCCGGTGCGGCCGGAGCTCGGACTGGATGCGGCGCCCCTCACGGTGCGCAGCCGCATCGTGAAGTCCCGCACCTACCTGCTGGCCCAGGAGGTCGAGGGCGCCCCCAACACCGAGACGGCGGTGAGCCTCCTCGAGCAGGCGGCGGGCGCGGGCCGGTACCGGCTGCAGCCGCACACCGGCAAGACCCACCAGCTTCGGCTGCACATGGCCGGGCTGGGGCTGGGCATCCTCAACGACCCCTTCTACCCCGTCCTGAAGCCGCAGGCGGCCGATGACTACTCGAAGCCGCTGCAGCTGCTCGCCAGGAGCATCTCCTTCACCGACCCGCTCAGCGGCGCCGAGGCCTTCTTCGAATCATCGCTGCGGCTCTCGGAGTTCCCCCCGAATTAACCGGGGCTTGGCCCGACGCCTCTGCTTTCCCCACCGGCGGCCTGTAGGTTGGGTGAGTGGAGATCCCCGGCCCCGACCTGGCTATGCCGCTCTACTTCCTGCTCATGTTCACCATTATCGTCGTGGACGTGATCCTGCCCATTGTGCCCTCGGAACTGATGGTGATCGCCGCCGGCACCATGGCCTCGCATGGGAACCTCTTCCTGCCTGCGGCCGTCCTCGTGGCGACCACCGGCAGCTGGGTCGGCGACCTGGCGCTGTTTGTGCTCTTCCGCCGCCGCCTGACGCACTGGCTCGACCGCTTCCGCTGGGGCCGGTCGGTCCACGGCGGGCTCCGCCGCGCAGTTGAGAAGGCCGGCAAGTCGCCGACCTACGCCGGGCTGGTCGCTGTGCGGTTCCTGCCCGGCGGCCGGACCGCCAGCGTCGCGGCGGCCGGCATCGCCGAGGTCGCGCTCCGCCCCTTCATGGTCCTGACCGCCCTGGGCGCGTGCCTGTGGGCCGCGTGGCTCCTGGGCCTTGGCTACCTCACCGGCGCCTCCACCGGACTGCCGCTCTGGGTGAGCGTCGTGCTGGGAACCGCCGTCGGGACCCTTGTGGGGCTCGTGACCGCAGCCGTTCTTGGCCTGCGCCAGCGCCGGAGGGCCAGGGCCGCCGGCGCCGGGGAGACCGGAGGGACGGCCGGCGCGGATTCGCCGTGATCCCGCCTACCCACTTCCGCCCGCCGCCGCGCGGAAGTGGGTAGGCTGAACGCGAGCGCGCCGGACAACCCGCAGCGCAGCACCCGTCGAAAGGGAGGCAGTGAAGCCGACGCATGAGGTGAAGGTCCCGCCTGCGCCCTCGGTTCCTCCGACGGTGTCCGCGGCTGAAGAGGGTCCCAGTGGCCCGGGCGGCGGGGCTCGCCGCCGATTCCGAACCGTGGCCTCCGCCCTTGGAGGGCACCGGGCTCGCGGACGGATCCACGGCATGACCTCCGCCCTTGGAGGGCACCGGGCTCGCGGACGGATCCACGGCATGACCTCCGCCCTTGGAGGGCACCGGGCTCGCGGACGGATCCGGGCCGTGACCTCCGCCCTTGGACCGGGCGGGGGACGCCGACGGGAATCGTCCCGGCCGGCCGCTCCGCGCGGCAGCGGGCGGGGAAGAATGCCCGCCTGGACGGCCGCGCCTCAGAATCGCCTTGCGGCCGCTGCCGCCCACGTCAGAGCCTGGGATCCGGACCTGCTGCGCGCTGTTCTGGTCTCGCTGGCCGCAGTGGCCTGGCTCCTTGCACCGGGCGGACGCGCGTGGGATCCATTCCAGTCCGGGCCGCCGCTGCCGGGACCGACCCTGCTTCTTCCCGCCGCGGGTGCCCTGTGGATCCGGGTCCTCATCGACCTGGCTCTATGCGTCTACGTGCTGTACCAGTGGCTGCCCTCGCAGCGCCGTA
The DNA here is from genome assembly GCF_009828605.1 of Arthrobacter zhaoguopingii. Taxonomy (NCBI): domain Bacteria; kingdom Bacillati; phylum Actinomycetota; class Actinomycetes; order Micrococcales; family Micrococcaceae; genus Arthrobacter; species Arthrobacter zhaoguopingii. The sequence continues at coordinate 88,672 of NZ_WIAE01000003.1, forward strand.
AGGAGCGTCAGCGCCGGCTCGGCTGGACTCTCGCCTCGGCATTCGTGCTCCTCATCGCGATCCGGCTGAGCGGTCCGGAGGAGCTGCAGACCCTGGCGGCGGCGATCGTCGTCCTGCTTCTCGGCGTGCTGCTGACTACCCTGGCCACACTGCACCGCTACCCGGCGGAGGGCCGGATCGAAGGCGCTGCAGTCGATGTACCCCTCGGCCTGCTGCTGGGCTGGACCATCATCGAGACAGCGGTGCACGCCGCCGCGCTGGCCGACCGGCAGGGGACGGATCTGTTCGACCTTGGCGCTCAGACCTGGGCCCTGATCGCCGTCGGGGTGGTGACCGTCGGCACGGCGGTCCTGTGCAGTATGGGCAGGGGGCACCTCAGCGTCGCCCTGGCGGTGGTCTGGGGGCTCATCTGGCTCCTCTTCGACCGGCTCTTCGGCGAACCCGCGTCCGCACCGGTTGCCTTCGCGGCCGGCCTCGCCGTCTTCCTGCTGCTGATCACCGCCGGTTCCCGGAGGCACCGGGTGGACCATGAGCGCCGGCGGCGGCTGCGCGCTCTTCAGGACGCCGCCCGGCCTCCCCTCAACCTCGCCGGATAGCACCGGAAGGCCATGGCCCAGTCCGGTGGTTCAGTCCGGTGGTTCAGTCCGGTGCCTCTGTTGCGTCGGGCCGTATCAGCCAGTCGAGGGCGATGTCCCGCGAGGTGAAGAAATGGGTGGGGCACGGCGGGCTGTGAAGGCCGAGGAAGAAGTTGGCAAGGAGCCGGTCGACCGGCGAGGAGCCCAGCAGCGCAATCCGTGAGGCACCGCACGGGATGGAAAAAGTGCTGCGGGCTCCCCTGCTGACCGACCGGGTGGTCTCCATGTCGACGAGCATGGGGTGGGAGGTGTCCGCGCAGAGCAGGTTGACGACGTCCATGGCCGCCCGGGCATCGGCCGAGGCGATGTGGATGCCGCGGTCCCACTTCAGGTGCAGGACGCCGTCCGGCCGGAGTTCAAGCGTGCCCTTCCCGCCTTCGATCGGCAGGGGCGCCGTGGATTCTCCCGACGGGGTTTCCATTCAGGCCTCCTTCCGCGGCTGCAGCACCGCAAAGTATCCGGGGATCGGTGTTGACTCGGCGGTCTCGGAGGGAACGGCGTGGATGACGGCCGGTCCGTCGGCGAGAAGCGTCCATTGGTCTTCGGGGAAGGCGGCCCCGCGTTCGGTGGCGCCGAAGTGGCCGGGGCGCGGCAGCCCGGCGATGGCGCGCTTCAGGCCCGCCGGGATATACCCGGGGGCGGCCCCGAGCCGTTCGACGTACTCAAGGGAGCTTCCCGGAAAGTTGGTTTCGGTGAGGAATACCCGCCCGCCGCGCACGGAGGTGCGGAGATTGGCGGCCATCACCGCCTGTGACCGGGGCGGCAGGACGTGAAGGACCCCGCGGACGAAGACATTGCATGCCCCACGGTGGGGGGAGACTGCGGCGCCCGGTTCGGTGGCATCGACGACGGCGAAGGAGACATTGGTCAGGCCCGCGGCCTCCGCCTCGGCACGGGCGATGGCACTGGGAGACACATCGACGCCAAGCGCCTCGGGAAAGATGCCGGCCAGCCAGCGGGTGAACGACCCGTTGCCGCAGCCGACGTCGATGACCGGCAGCGACGTGTCGAGGTGGGCCCGGAGTGCGTCGGCGTACTGTTCCCGCTCCGCATCGGAGGCGGAATCCCAGAGCACCTGCCCGCCGGCACCCGTGGTCCGGATGTCTTTCCAGTACCCCTCCCACGCCCGGTGGGGATCCCGGGGCGCCCGCGCGGCCAGCCACGCGATCCTCGGCACCAGCCGTGCCCTGTTCAGCAGTCGAACGGCCGCGCTATCTCCTTTTGTCACATGCGTCACTTTGCCACTTCGGCAGGGGTGCGGCCAGCCCGACCCGCCGGTGCCTGCCGGGCGGCGGGGTTAGGCTGGCGGGGTGAACACGCAGGCCCGGGCCCTTCCCGCCCGTTCCGGCGGCGCAGCGGAGCGCGGACCGGAGCTGCCGCCCCTCGCCCGCTTCCCGGTGTTCGCCGCGATGGCCGCCCTCGGCGTCCTTCTCACAGCGTCCAGCGCGGCGTACGGCTACCACCGCGACGAACTGTACTTCCGGATGCTTCCCCCGGCGTGGGGCTACGTGGACCAGCCCCCGCTCACCCCGCTGCTGGTGAGGCTGTTCAGCTTCCTCGTCGCCGATGAGGTGTGGGCCATCCGGATTCCGGCGACGCTCGCCGCCGTCGCCTCGGTCCTCGTGGTCGTGCTGATCACCCGGGAACTCGGCGGCGGCCGGGCCGCCCAGTCGCTGTGCGCGTGGGCCTACGCGTTCGCGACGGCGCCGCTGCTGTTTGGGCATGTTCTGCTTACCTCTTCCCTCGACCTGGTGTTCTGGCCCGCCGTCGTCCTGCTGATGATGCGCGCCGTCCTGCGGGAGCAGCCGGCGTGGTGGCTGGCGGCGGGCGTCGTCGTCGGACTGGCCATGTACAACAAGCTGCTGATCGCCGGGCTGCTGGTGTCCCTGGCCGTGGGCCTGCTCCTTGCCGGCCCGCGGTGGGTGTTCCGCTCGGGCTGGGTCTGGGGTGCGGCGGCGCTGGCGCTCGCCATTGGTTCGCCGAACCTCTTCTACCAGGCGGCGCACGGCTGGCCGCAGCTTGAGATGGGGGCGGCGCTCGCGGAGAACAACGCGGCCGAAACCCGGGTGCTGATGTGGCCCTTCCTGTTCCTGACGCTCGGGCCTCCCCTCGCCGCGGTCTGGGCCGCGGGCGCCGTTGCCCTGCTGCGCCGGCCGCAGTGGCGGACGGTCCGGTTCACCGCCGCCGCCCTGCCGGTCCTGCTGGCCCTGACCTTCCTCGCGGGCGGGCAGATCTACTACCCCTCGGGTCTGCTGACAGTGCTGTTCGCGGCCGGCTGCGTGCCCACCGCTGCCTTCCTGGCCGCCGCCCGGGTCCGGTGGCGGGCGCTTGCCGCGGGAGCCGTCGCCCTCAATGCGGCGGTGGCGGCCGTCATCTCCCTGCCGGTGCTGCCGGTGCCCGCCCTGGCGGCGAGTCCGGTTCCGGACATCAACCAGGTGGCTGCGGACTCGGTGGGCTGGCCGGTGTACGTGGAGCAGGTCGCCGCCGTGTACCGCTCCCTGCCCGGGAAGGACGCCGAGGGTGCCGTCCTCATCGCGAGCAACTACGGCGAAGCCGGGGCACTGGCGAGGTACGGACCCGCGCTGGGGCTGCCTCCTGCCTACAGCGGGCACAACGAACTCCAGTTCCGCGGGAGACCGCCGGACACCGGCGGCGCGGTGATCGTCGTCGGGGGCCAGGCGTCGCTGGCGCGCACCCTCCTTGAGAACTGCCGGAGCGCCGGAGTGCTCGATAACCGCGTCAGCGTCGACAACGAAGAGCAGGGCCAGGAAATTCTCGTCTGTTCCTCCCCTGCATCCGGCTGGCGGGAGCTGTGGCCGGCCTTCGCCCACTACGACTAACGGTGGAACTGCCGGTAGAGGAGGATGGTCGGATGACACCGACAGCGAATCCCTGGCGTTCCTCCGCGGCAGGGGCCGGGGACGTCCGGCTCGTGCGCCTGCCACCGGCCGCCATCCATGCCCTGGCCGACGGCGACCTTGCCGCCGCGCAGCGCCTGACGCCCGAGGTGCTGACGGACCATGTCGTCTCCAGCGGCTGCCGCGCCGTGTGGAGGATGCGCAGCCGTCAGCTCCTCGCGTCCCCGGGCGACGCGGACTGGATCACCCGGCTCATCGTCCATGCCTCCGGGACCACCGTGGGGCGGGCGGGCTTCCACGGACCGCCCGTCGACGGGATGGTCGAGGTTGGATACGAGGTGGATCCCGGGCACCGGCGGCGCGGCCACGCGCGGGCGGCCCTTCGGATCCTCCTCGACATCGCCGACGGCGAACCCGGAGTTCACACGGTCCGCGCCTCGGTCCGGCCGGACAACCTGCCCTCACAGCGCCTGGTCGACGCCTTCGGTTTCCAGGCGGTGGGCCGGCAGTGGGATGAGGACGACGGATGGGAAACGGTGCTTGAACTGGGCCTGGCCTGACCTGGGCGGCAGGGGCCCTATGCCAGCGGGCGGCTGAGCACCACCCGCGGCCACCGGGCCAGACCGGCGGCGGCCTCCTCTGCAACGACCTGTTTCAGGCCGGGCCCCAGCGCGTCGTCCGGCACGTCCCGGAAGCCCAGCCGCCGGTAGTACGGGGCGTTCCAGGGGACCTCACTAAAGGTGGTCAGCGTGAGGTTTCCAAGCCCCTGCCCGCGGCCCCAGTCAGCAGCGGCGTCGAGGAGGCGCCGTCCGATCCCCTGCCGGGCGCAGGAGGGGTGCACGCTGACCTGCTCGACGTGGGCATTGGCGCCGACCCGCTTGACCAGCAGGTAGCCCACCGGGGAGCCGTCAGAGCCGACGGCGGCCCAGGCCCGGCCTTCCGCGGCGAACACGGCGAGCTCGCCCACCGACAGCGGCTCGTCCTCGGCGATCTCCACCATGCCGAGCGCCCGGAACGACTCCCCTGCGGCTCGCTCGATCTCGCGCAGGGCCTCAAGCTCGGAGAGTGCCGCGCTCCGGATCCGCACTCCAGGCGACGCGGCGTCCGGTGTCAGGGGTTCCCCGGCTTGGGGTCGAGTTCCTGGAAGAGGGTGAGCTGAAGCCCTGCCGGAGCGTCGAGCCGGGAGTTGAGCGAACGCCACGGCGTCTCGCGTGGTTCGGCGATCAGTTCGGCTCCGGCCTCGACGAGCCGGTGCGTGGTGCCGGCGGCGTCGTCGACCTCAAAAGCGATCCGGATCCGCGCGCTCGGCCGGCCCTCCGCCTCGACGCTGTCGATCAGTCGCACCTGGGCCGGATTCGACAGTTCGAGGGTGGCACGGCCGGCGTCGAGGATGCTCACGCGGGCGCCGCCGGCACCCTCGTAGGCCTCCTCCTCGGGCATGCCCAGCACGTCCCGGTAAAACGCCAGCGCCGCGTCGTAGTCCTCCGCACGCACCACGACCCGCAGCTGCCGCACCGGACGGGCGGGCTCCTTCTCCGTCATGGCCGCAGTCTAATCCTCTCCGGCGGCTCAGACGATGGCCGAAAGCCCTGTGAGGGCCCGCCCCACAATGAGGGTGTTGATCTCGTAGGAACCCTCATAGGTGTAGATGGCCTCGGCATCGGCGAAGATTTTCGCCATACCGTAGTCGGTCACGATCCCGTTGCCGCCAAGAATGCTCCGCCCAAGGGCGACAGTCTCACGCATGCGGGCCGTCGTGTAGGACTTCGCCAGGGCCGCCTGGGGCATGCCCGGGCCCTCCGGGGTGCCCGCCGATCCCGGGCCGTCCTGCAGCTGGGCGATCCGGGCCATGAGGGCCAGGCTCGCCGTCGTATTGCCGAGCATCGTCACCAGCTGGTCCTGGATCAGCTGGAAACTGCCCAGCGGGCGGCCGAACTGGTAGCGCTCCAGCGCGTACCGGCGGGCGACGTCGTACGCGGCCAGCTGCTGTCCCACCGCCTGCCAGCCCACGAGGATGCGCGAGCCGAGGAGCAGGCGCCGGGTGTCGGAGAAACTGTCGATCCCCTCGAAGCGGTCGGCTTCGGCCACCCGCACATCCTCGAGGACGATATCGGCATTCTGCACGGTGCGCAGGGCGATCTTGTTCTCGATCGGGGTCCGGGTGACGCCGGGCAGGGTGGCATCGAGGATGAAGCCGCGCACCGCCGACGTCTCGGTGTCGCGGGCCCACAGCAGCATGTAGTCGCAGAACGTCCCGTTGCCGATCCACCGCTTGGCTCCGTTGAGGATCCAGGTGTCCCCGTCGCGGGTGGCCGTGGTGGCCATCCCGCCTGCGATATCGGATCCGTGCTGCGGCTCGGTCAGGGCGAACGCCCCGGTGATGCGCAGGTCCATGGCGGCCTGGAGGAGCCGGCGCTTCTGGTCCGGGGACCCGAACTGGTGGAGCGCCTCGACGAAGAGGTCGTGGTGAACCATGAAGAAGGTGGCCAGGGAGGTATCGGCGCGCGTCATCTCCGCGATGACCATTCCGCCGAAGAGGTGGCTGTAGCCCTGCTGCACCGGTGTGCTCAGTTCGAGTGCCGCAAGTTTCGGCAGGATGTCGTGCGGGAATTCGGCCCGGTTCCACCAATCCCCCGCCGACGGTGCCACCTCCTTGGCGAGGAAGTCGCGCACGTCGTCAAGTTTCGCCCGCTCGGAGGCGCTCAGCAGCGACTCGAAGCCGAGGAAGTCAGCGGCCGGAAGGTTACTGGTGTCGAACTGGCTCTCCATTGAGCAGTCCTTTCGGTTGGGCGGCCGGAGGCCGGGAAGGAGTTACCGCGGACCCATGCGGATGGCGCCGTCGAGCCGGATGGTCTCGCCATTGAGCATCTGGTTCGCGACGATCGAGGACACCAGCGCGGCGTACTCGGAGGGCTTGCCCAGCCGGGAGGGGTGGGGCACCTGGCTGCCGAGGGAGTTCTGGGCCTCCTGCGGCAGGCCCGCCATCATCGGGGTCTCGAAGATGCCCGGGGCGATGGTGACGACCCGGATCAGGTGCCGGGCGAGCTCCCGCGCCAGGGGAAGCGTCATGGCGGCGACCCCGCCCTTCGAAGCGGCGTAGGCGGGCTGGCCGATCTGGCCGTCGAAGGCCGCGACGGAGGCCGTATTGATGATCACTCCGCGCTCCGGGGAACCTCCAGCCCCCTCAACGGGTTCGACGGCGGCCATCGCCTCGGCCGCCAGCCGGATGACGTTGAAGGTGCCGGTGAGGTTCACGGCAATCACCCGCTCGAACTGCTCCAGCGGCAGCACCCTCTCACGGCCGAGGACCTTCCCGGGGGTGGCGATGCCCGCGCAGTTCACCAGGACCCGCAGGGGTGCCCGTTCCCCCGCGGCCGCGACCGCTGCGCCGACCTGCGCGGCGTCGGCGACGTCGGCCGGGACAAACTGAGCGCGCGGGCCGAGCCGGCCGGCGGCCTCGGCCCCGGCGGAGGAGGGAAGGTCAAGGAGGACGACGAAGGCGCCCTCGTCGATCAGCCGCTGGGCCGTGGCCAGCCCCAGCCCGGAGGCGCCGCCGGTGACCAGTGCCGCCGAACCCGCTACATCCATGAAAGAGCCCCCTGAAGAAATGTGCATGCTGCCCCATTCAGCGTACTGTGATGCCGCCCACACCGCATCCGAAGGAGGCAGAACTGGGCAGAATGCTCAATCCGGCAGCGGAGCCGGTTGGCTAGGGTGGTCTTATGCTCACCCCGCCGGATTCTCCGGGGCCGGACACGCCTGCGTCGCGGGCACAGGCGGCCGCCGAGAGCGTCGAAACCCTCTTCGCCGCCCGCGCGTTCGGCCTGCCCGGCAACCGCCTGGGCCGGATTGCCTTTCCCCGTCCCGGCGGGCGCGGCCTCGCCTGGCACTACTGGTGGCAGGCACACTATCTCGATGCCCTCCTCGACGGGCACCTGCGCCTGCGCACCCCGAATCCGGCAGGTGCGGACGCCGCCCTGCGGCGCGCGGTGCGGCTGGCCCGGGGCATCCGGCTGCGGAACGGCGCACGGTGGACCAACTCCTACTTCGACGACATGGCCTGGCTCGCGCTCGCCCTGCAGCGGCTCGACGGCTGCCTCATCGACGCCGGCCGGCGCCCCCGCCACCGGCCGGCCCGGGCCGCCCTCGGGGCGGCGCTGCGCTCGGCCGTCACGCCGGAGCTCGGTGGAGGGGTCTACTGGAATACGCGGCGCGACTTCAAGAACACCCCGGCAACAGCCCCGGCCGCCCTGTATTTCGCCCGCGCCGGAGATTCGAAGCAGGCCGCCGGGCTTCTGGCCTGGCTGCGCCTGCGGCTCTGGGACGCGCAGTCGGGGCTTTACCTCGACGGCATCCAGCGCACCGCCGACGGCGAAAAACTGAGGCGGGCGGTCTACACCTACAACCAAGGGCCCGTTCTGGGCGCCCTGACCTCCTTAGGCGGCGGGCACAACCTGCGGCAGGCGGAATCCCTTATCGCCGCGGTGCGGGCCCGGCTCACCACCCCGGAGGGTTCCCTCCGCACGCACGGGTCCGGCGACGGCGGCCTGTTCACCGGCATCCTCACCCGCTACCTCGCGGAGGCGGCGCTCACGCCGGGCCTGGCACCCGATGCCGCGGGGACCGCCCGGAACCTTGTCGAAGCGACGGCGGCCGCCCTGTGGGAGGGCCGCCGCAGCGTTGGATGCGCTTCGATCTTCCCTTCGGCACCCGGGACCGCCGCCGCCCCGCCGGTCGACCTCTCGACTCAGCTCCAGGCCCTTTTGGTCTTTGAAGCCGAGGCACGGATCGAACGGCAGGCCGCATGATCTCGCGGGTTCCGCGGGGCATGGTGGAGGAATAATTACGTCACACGAACGTGACGAAAAAGGTGTGATTTCCGACACCTAAGTGGTGAAATAGGAATAAGTTAGGACATGCTTACCTATGTGTGAGGGTTCACACTCTAGTCCTGCCGGTCCAGCCCAGCCGCTGCCGCCCGCCGTTTTGTTGAAAGGCTCCAATGATTTTCAGTTCCAAGCAGGTTCAGCCCGCCGCGCTCACGGCCGCCCTGCTTCTTGCCCTGACAGCCTGCGGCTCGGGAGCGGCCTCCGAACCCGCCGCCGAAGAGGGTTCGGACTCGGCCGCCGAACTCACCGTGTACAACGCGCAGCACGAGTCGATGACCCAGGCCTGGGTCGATGAATTTACCGAAGAAACCGGGATCGAGGTGACGGTCCGCCAGGGCAGCGACACCGAAATGAGCAACCAGATCCTGCAGGAGGGCGAGAAGTCCCCCGCAGACGTGTTCATTACTGAAAACTCCCCGGCCATGACCCAGGTAGAGAACGCCGGACTGTTCGCCGACATCCCCGCGGCCGTCCAGGAGAACGTTCCCGAGGAGTACCGTCCCACCACCGGCAAGTGGACCGGCGTCGCCGCCCGCTCCACACTGTTCGTCTACAACCCGGACAAGATCTCCGAGGCCGACCTGCCGACGTCGATTATGGACCTCTCCGACCCGAAGTGGGCCGGACGCTGGGGCGCCGCTGCCGGGGGCGCGGACTTCCAGGCGATCGTCTCGGCCATGCTCGAGCTTGAGGGCGAGGAGGCCACCGCCGAGTGGCTCGCCGCCATGAAGGACGGCGCCAAGATCTACCCGAAGAACGGTGCCGCCATGAAGGCAGTGAACGCCGGCGAAGTCGATGCCGCCGTGATCTACCACTACTACTACACCGCCGACCAGGCGGGCACCGGCGAGAACTCAAGCGACCTCGAGCCCTACTACTTCAAGGGCTCCGACGCCGGAGCGTTCGTCTCGATCTCCGGAGCGGGGGTGCTGAAGTCCTCCGACAATCAGGACGCCGCCAACCAGTTCCTTGAGTTCATCACCAGCAAGGAAGGCCAGGAGACCCTGAGCACCGGCAGTGACTTTGAATACCCGGTCAGCGCCGAGGTCACCCCCCGCGAGGGCCTCGTCCCGCTCGCCGAGCTTGAGGCGCCGGTGGTCGATCCGGCCAAGCTCAACGGCGAAAAGGTTGTCGAATTGATGACCGACGCCGGGCTCCTCTAAGGGGCGGGAAGGCACAACCGGGCCACCATGGCCACAGCTGAGCGGATCCGCGAAACGGCGGGCAGGAGCACCGGCTCCCGCCCGCCTTTCGGCGTTTCCGCGACGGCCGTGCTCGTCACCCTGGGAACGCTGATCCCGCTCGGCTTCGTGGTCACAGTCACCGCCACCACCGGCTGGGAGACCGCCGTCGACCTGATCGTGCGGCCCCGGGTGGGTGAGCTGCTGTTCAATACGGTCGCCCTGGTCGTCCTGACGGTTCCGGCCTGCATCGTCCTCGGGGTGGCCGCGGCCTGGCTCGTCGAGCGTACCGACCTCCCAGGGGCGCGGACCGCCTCGCTGCTGCTGGCCGCCCCGCTAGCCGTGCCGGCGTTCGTCAACAGCTACGCCTGGGCCGGCACTCTCCCGTCGCTCTCGGGCATTCCCGGCGGCGTCCTGATCTCGGTGCTGAGCTACTACCCGCTGGTGTACATCCCGGCGGCGGCAATGCTGCGGCGGCTCGATTCCGGCCTTGAGCAGTCGGCGGCCTCCCTCGGAATGGGCCCCTGGCGGGTCTTCTTCCGCGTGGTCCTTCCGCAGCTCCGGCTCGCCGTCGGCGGGGGCGCCCTCCTGGTGGGCCTGCATCTGCTGGCCGAATACGGGGCCTACTCTATGATCCGGTTCGACACCTTCACCACGGCGATCCTCCAGCAGTTCCAGTCGACCTTCAACAGCGCCGCCGCAAACATGCTCGCCAGCGTCCTGGTGGTTCTCTGCCTGCTCCTGCTGCTGGCCGAGTCCACTGCCCGCGGCAACGCCCGCTACGCCCGGATCGGGCCGGGGGTCGCCGCGGCCCCGGCCGCCCGGCCGCTGGCCCGGTGGAAACCCGCGGGGGTCCTGTTCGTGCTGGCGCTCATCGTGCTGGCACTGGGCGTGCCGCTGGTCAACGTGGTCCGCTGGCTCATCGCCGGCGGCACGGCGGTCTGGGAGGTCGACGAGCTCGCCACCGCCCTGTTCCAAACCCTCGGGTACGGCGTCACCGGTGCCGCCGTCACGGTTCTCGCCGCGTTCCCCATCGCGTGGCTCGCCGTGCGCTACGGCGGCCGGTTCGCCCGGTTCCTCGAGAGCAGCAACTACATCACCAGCTCAATGCCGGGGATTGTTGTGGCGCTGGCGTTCGTGACGGTCACCATCAACTTCGCCTACCCGCTCTACCAGGAAACCCCGGTGGTGATCGCGGCCTATGCGCTGCTGTTCCTGCCCCGGGCCCTGGTCAACCTGCGTGCCGGCTTCGCGCAGGCCCCCCGCGAGCTCGAGGAGGCCGCCCAGGCGCTGGGCACGCGCCCGCTGGGCGCCTTCATCAAGGTCACCCTGCGCCTCACCGCCCCGGCGGCCGCCGCGGGGGCAGCGCTGGTCTTCCTCGCCGTCTCCACCGAGCTGACCGCCACCCTGGTGCTGGCACCCTCGGGCGTCACGACCCTCGCCACCCGGTTCTGGGCGCTCAGCTCCGAGATCGACTACGCCGGGGCGGCCCCGTACGCCCTGCTGCTGATCCTGCTGTCCCTGCCCGTGACCTACCTGCTGTACCGGCAGTCCCAGAAGGCGGTTGGCCAGTGAGCGGGGATGGCACGGCATGACCACCTCCCCCCTGCTCCCGGCCGTGAACCACCTCGAACTGCTGGACGTCACCAAGTCCTTCGGCAGCACCGAGGTGCTGCGCGGGCTGACCCTGTCGGTGCAGAAGGGCATCACCACGGCCATTGTTGGACCCTCAGGATCCGGAAAGACGACACTGCTGCGCATCATCGCCGGTTTCGAGTCCCCTGACTCGGGCGTCGTGGAGTTCGAGGGCGGCATCGTCGCGGGCGGGCCCGGGCACCCCGTGCCGGCCCACAAGCGCAACATCGGCTACGTGGCGCAGGACGGCGCCTTGTTCCCCCACCTCTCGGTCGGCGAGAACGTGTCGTTCGGCCTGGACCGCCGCGACTTCCCGCGCCGGGCCGCCCGCGCGCGCGTCGCGGAGCTGCTCGGCATGGTCTCGCTCGAGGCCGGCTACGCGGACCGCCGGCCGGACCAGCTCTCGGGCGGCCAGCAGCAGCGGGTGGCGCTGGCCCGGGCCCTGGCCCGGGAGCCCTCCCTGATGCTCCTCGACGAGCCGTTCTCCGCCCTCGACGCGGGCCTGCGGGTCGCCACCCGCAAGACCGTGGCGAAGACCCTCGCCGAAACCGGCGTGACGACCATCCTCGTGACCCATGACCAGTCCGAAGCACTCTCCTTCGCCGACCAGGTCGCCGTGATGCGCGGAGGTGTCCTGGCGCAGGTGGGAAACCCCTTCGTCGTCTACACCCGTCCGGCCGACCGGGCGACGGCGGAGTTCCTTGGTGACGCCGTCATTCTCGAGGCCCACCTCCAGGGCTCGCTTGCCATGTGCGCGCTCGGTGGCATCCCGGTGCGCCGGCCCACCTGCCAGGGCAGGGTGCAGCTCATGCTGCGTCCCGAACAGATCCGGATTGCCGAGGACGGTAATATCCGCGGCACCGTCGTGGAGACCGATTTCTTCGGCCCCGAGGTGACGGTGAAGATCCGCCTGCACGGCAGCGCAGGGCCCACCGGGGACGGTACGCAGGGCATGAACGGCCAGACGGTGACCATCCGGCACTGGAACGCCGCCATGGCGCGGGTGGGCACCGAACTGCGCCTCCGCGTGGTCGGCGAGGGCGTCGCCTTCCCCGCCTAGGCACGGCGGGGCGGCGCCGAGGCCCTACCGCTTCTGCGGGTACGGTGTTTCCCCGCGCTCGAGCATCCCCACGAAGCGTTCGACCGCCCGCTGCCGCCCCGCCGGGGTGTGTACCTGCCCCAGCCGAAAGATCAGGGCATACCGGTTCTGGGAGGACAGCCCGTCGAAGGCCGCCTGCGCCGGGGGGCTGGCGGCCACCGCGGCGGCGAGGTCGTCGGGCACCACCGCCGTGGCCGGGCCGGCGTACGCGCGGTCCCACCGCCCGTCCGCCCGTGCCGCCTCGACCGCTGCGAGGCCGGCCGGCCGCATCCTCCCCTCGGCGGTGAGCCGCTCGATGGAGGCGCAGTTGCGGATCGACCAGATGCTCTTCGGCGTGCGCGGTGTGAACCGTTGGAGGTAGCTCTCGGAGTCCCTGCCCCGCCGCTGCCCGTCGATCCAGCCGAAGCAGAGCACCTCGTCGAGCGCCTCCGCGTAGGTCAGGGTGGTGAGCGTGCCGCCCTTCTTCGTGAGGATCAGCCACACCCCACGGGAATCCGCGTGCTCCGCCTCAAGCCACTGCGTCCACTCCCGGACGCCGGGGAGGATAAGTTCGGGCAGATCGTCGGCCATGGCGCCACTGTATGCCCGCCCGGTGCCGCGCGCCAGCGCCGGAAACGCCTGCCGGGAGGACCGAAACTGCACCTCCCGAAACGGAAAGCGGGACGGCCCGGGCTTTCAGCCGAGGGCCGAAGGATAGCGCGCCGCTGTTCTCCGGGGCCGTTCCTGCTATAAAACTTGGTTATGAATGTGCGCACTCCCGACCCCAATCCAGGCTGGCTCTCCGAAGAGGATCTTTACGAGGCCCGCCGCCGGCTCCCGATGGTCTACGTTGAGGCGATCCCGGTCCGGTGCGATGCCCTGGGCTACGTCAACGAGGTCGGGCTGCTCCTGCAGGCCAACGCCGAGGGCGAGATGGTGCGCACCTTCGTCTCCGGGCGGGTGATGTACCGGGAGACCATCCGCGCCGCTCTCCTGCGCCATCTCGAAAAGGACCTCGGCCCCCTCGCCCTGCCGCAGCTCCCGCCGTCGGTGCTGCCGTTCACCATCGCCGAATACTTCCCCTCCCCCTCAGAGACCGGCCTGACCGACGACCGCCAGCACGCCGTCGCCCTGGCCTACCTGATCCCGGTCACCGGGGAGTGCAGTCCGCGCCAGGACGCCCTCGAACTGTCCTGGCTGACGCCCTCGGAAGCCCTCAGCCCCTCCATCCAGGCGGAGCTGTCAGGCGGCCGCGCGGACCTGCTCCGGCAGGCCCTGGCCCATGCCGGGTGGGGCCGCTAGTCGGGCTTCGGGACGCCGTTCCCGTATCTTTGTTTAGGCACAGGTCAGCGGAACGCCCTGATGCCACACGCGGGGGCAGCTGAGCGAGGTACGAAAAAAGTGGAAAAAAACACTCTCCAGGCACGGCCCGTCGTGGCCGAGGCTGTCGCCGCCGGCCAGCGCATCGCGCTTCCGGACGGCTCCGGTTACGTCGAGGTGGGCAGCGTCGACATCGAGTCCGATGACTTCGGCGTTCCCGCCGTCGTCGTCGCCACCCTGGCCGGTGGGCGGACGCTGCGCATCGCCAGCGGATCGGTGGTGTCGGTGGAGGCCGCAGGAGGCGCCCCGCTGGTTCCCGCGGTGGCCGCCGACGACGGCTCGCCCGAGGAGCTGGTGGCCCAGGTCGCCGTACTCCACCCCGGCAGTGAGCGCGTCGGCGAACTGGCCGAGCGGCTGGCGCGGGGCATCAACTTCAAGTCGGGCTCGAACCTCCAGGACCTTCACGACCTCGCGCTGACCCTCTTCGTCGACCGGGGCGACACCGACAGCGCCCTGAAGACCGCGGACCTGCTCACGGACCTCGGGTTCGATGGCAACTTCGGCCGCTGGAAGTGGATCGAGAGCGCGCTGGCCATGGCCGCGTACCTGACCCGCGGTGACGAGGCGCGGTCCGCGGCCTACTCCGCGGCGCTGAGGGTGGCCGATGAGTCCGAGACCGACCCGCTGCGCGCCAAGGTCAACGCGGCGGTGCGGCAGCGCCAGCTGAACGACCCCAACCTTTACGACCCGGAGATCCTGCGGGCCACCGCTGCCGGCAACCGGGCGGCCGAGAAGGACTGGCGGGTGCTGCGCCTCGGCGTCCTGCTCTACCTGCGGGCGCACGGCGGCTCCGAGACGCTCAGCCGCGAGGTGCTCGACCGGCGCATCGCCAACGAACTCAGCGCCGTCGCGGGCCTCGCCAGCGCCTCCTGAGCCGCGCCGCGGACGGGAGGGCCCACGGTAGCTGGCAAAATGGACAGGTGCATCCACAGTCCCAGCAGTCGTCCTTCTCGTTCACCGTCGGCGCCCGGTTGGAGGAAACCACCGGCCGCCCCGACGGGCAGGCACGGCGGCACGGCCGCACCGGGGTGATTTCGACCCCGCACGGGGAGATCGCCACCCCGGCGTTCATCCCCGTCGGCACCAAGGCGACCGTCAAGTCCGTCCTGCCCGAGTCGATGAAGGACCTCGGCGCCCAGGCGCTGCTCGCCAACGCCTACCACCTGTACCTGCAGCCGGGCCCCGATATCCTCGACGAGGCCGGCGGCCTGGGCGCCTTCATGAACTGGCCCGGGCCCACCTTCACCGACTCGGGCGGCTTCCAGGTGATGAGCCTTGGATCCGGGTTCAAGAAGGTCATCAATATGGACGTCCCCTCCGGGTCGGAGGCGGCCGGCGCCGACGACCGGGTGGCCGCCGGCAAGGAACGCCTGGCGCACATCGACGACGACGGCGTCTGGTTCAAGTCCCACCTCAACGGCGACCGGCACCGCTTCAGCCCGGAAATCTCAATGCAGGTCCAGCACCAGCTCGGCGCCGACGTCATGTTCGCCTTCGATGAGCTCACCACGCTGATGAACTCCCGCGGCTACCAGGAGGAATCGCTGGAGCGCACCCGGTTGTGGGCGGAGCGGTGCATCGTCGAACACGAGCGACTCTCCAAGGAGCGCAGCCACCGGCCGTACCAGGCCCTCTTCGGGGTGATCCAGGGCGCCCAGTACGAGGACCTGCGCCGGAAGGCCTCCCAGGACCTCGGCTCAATGAACTTCGACGGCTTCGGGATCGGCGGGGCCCTGGAGAAGGAAAACCTTGGCACGATCCTTGGCTGGTGCAGCGAGGAGCTGCCGGAGGACAAGCCGCGGCACCTGCTGGGCATCTCGGAGCCGGACGACCTGTTCACCGGGATCGAGAACGGCGCCGACACCTTCGACTGCGTCTCTCCCACCCGGGTTGCGCGGAATTCGGCGTTCTACACCCCCGACGGCCGCTGGAACCTTTCCAACGCGCGCTTCCGGCGGGACTTCTCGCCGCTCGTCGAGGGCTGCGACTGCTACACGTGCACCAACTACACCCGCGCCTACATCCACCACCTGTTCAAGGCGAAGGAAATGGTCTCGGCCACCCTGATCTCGATCCACAACGAGCGCTTCGTGGTGCGGATGGTCGACGACGCGCGGGCCGCCATCGCCGACGGAACGTTCTACGACCTCAAAGCCGAAATCCTCGGGCGCTACTACGCCTCGTCCCCGGCACGCTGATCCGCGGCGCCACCGCTCTCCCGGTTCAGGCCGGCGGTCATTGCGCGGGTGCCGGCGTCGCCGGGGCGAAGCAGACGAGGCCGCCCGGGGCCTTGTCGATGCTCTCCGCGGGGGCGATCGCGGCGAAGCCCGAGCCGAGGACAATGTCGATGGTGCGCCCCTTCCGCTTGTCCACGACATAGAC
Organism: Arthrobacter zhaoguopingii; assembly: GCF_009828605.1. Classification (NCBI taxonomy): domain Bacteria; kingdom Bacillati; phylum Actinomycetota; class Actinomycetes; order Micrococcales; family Micrococcaceae; genus Arthrobacter; species Arthrobacter zhaoguopingii. The sequence goes on from NZ_WIAE01000003.1 coordinate 104,710, forward strand.
GGACTCGGGAATGGTGCGCTGGAGGGTGAAGGCATTGGCCGTCCCGTCCGGGCCGGAGACGATGATGGCCGTCATCCCGGTGGGATCGACCGCCCGGTTACCGACCTCCGCGACCATGAAGGCGCGCTCCCGCAGCTGGCCCGCGGCGGTGCCGGCCAGGCCCTCGATGTCGGTGCTGTTGTACACATTGACGGTCACCGAACTGGGGTCCTGATAGTCGAACGGGCCGGCCGGGCAGGATTCGGTGGCCCGCGGCGTGGGCTCGAGTGCGGCGATGCGGATGTCCCCGCGGTTGATGCCTACCGCCGTGAAGGCCGCAGCGCCCAGCAGCCCCACCAGCAGCAGCAGGACGATGCCGTGGCGGATCCGTTTTGAGTTGAGGGCGCGCCGGTCCCGCTCCTCCGCGGCGAAGACGGCTCCGAGGTCGGTTTCGGTGACGATCCGCTGTCCGTGCCACTCCGTCGGGTCCCTGCGGGCGAGGGCCCGGGCGCGGCGGCCCGAAGGCTCCTCAGCCATCGATCACAAGCACCCGCGCGTGCAGGATGGTGCGCTGGTGGAGGGCCGTGCGGACGGCCCGGTGCAGCCCGTCCTCGAGGTACAGGGTGTCCTGCCACTGGACGACATGGGGGAAGAGATCCCCGAAGAATGTTGAATCTTCCGCGAGCAGGGCCTCGAGGTCAAGGGTGGTTTTCGTCGTCACCAGCTCATCGAGCCGGACCTGCCGGGGAGGGACCTCTGCCCAGTCCCTTGGGGACACATGTCCGTGGTCGGGGTAGGGTCGGCCATCGCTCACAGCTTTAAAGATCACTGATACAGCCTATGGAAAACAGGCGCGCAATGGAATATAAGCCCCCGCGGCCGCCGATCCGTGGCCAAAGGGTTACCTTTGGCCACGGATCGTCCGCCTAGAAATCCACTCCGGATTGAAGGACCACGTTGGCGTACGGGGTGGCCTCCCCGGTGCGGATCACCAGCCGCGCCGTGGGCAGCAGGGCCTTGAGGTCCTCGTGCGGAATGGCGCGGGGAGTGAGCCCCTCGGCCCGCACCCACTCCCCGGCCACGCCGTCCTGCGCTTCGGTGGCGATGATGCTGTCTTCGACGACGATCTCTGCCAGCACCGCCCGCAGCACTTCCGTGAACCGGGGGATTCCCCGGACCAGGGTGAGGTCGACGGTCTGGACCGTTGCGGGGATGGGCAGGCCGCTGTCGGCGATGACGACGAGGTGGCCGTGGCCGAGGCCCGCGATGGCCGCGCTGAGGGCGGGGTTCAGGATGCCGCTGCGTTTCACTGGACTGGCTCCGCTTTGCTTGGCTGTCCTTCGCCCGGCTCCCCCGGCAGGACTTCGCCCAAGGCCGGGTAGGAGGGCTGCGCGCCCGCGGACCGGACGGCGTATGCCCCCACCCGGGCGGCGAAGGCCGCTCCCTCCATCAGCGAGTCGCCTGCGGCGAGCCGGGCGGCCAGCGCTCCGACGAAGGCGTCACCGGCCCCGGTCGTGTCCACCGCGGCCACCTTGGGCGCCGGGACCGCCCGGATGCTGCCATCGGCGGCCACCAGCGCGCCCTCCGCGCCGAGCGTGACGACGACCGAGGGGAAGCCGGCCGCGGCAAGGCCCTCGATGACGCGGCGGTGATCCCCCGGCGCGGGCGGGTCCGGAACCCCGAGCTGGGCCAGTACCAGCGTGCCCTCGTGCTCGTTGACCACCAGCGGGTCGGCGGCCAGCATCGCTGACCGGTCGAGGTCGATCACCGGGGCGAGGTTGAGGATCACGCGACCCGTCGCCAGCCGGATGGCTTCGGCCACCGCGGCGGCCGGGATTTCGCCCTGCAGCACGACGACGCCGGCACCCGAGATCAGCTCCCCGCTGGCATTCACCACGTCGCTTGTGACCTCGGCATTCGCGCCGGGAATCACGACGATCGAGTTTTCGCCGTCATCGGACACTTCGACCACCGCCACCCCGGTGCCTGCCTCCGCCGGGTACAGGGCGAGGTCGACGCCGGCGGCCCGCAGCCCGGCCAGGGCCGCATCCGCGTACGCGTCGCCGCCGACGGCGCCGATCATCGTGACCGGCGCCCCCAGCTTCGCGGCCGCTACGGCCTGGTTCGCGCCCTTCCCACCGGGCAGGACGGTCATGGACCGCCCCAGAACGGTCTCACCCGGTTGCGGGTGGCGTTCCAGCGTCACGACGAGGTCCGCGTTGATGGACCCGACGACGACGATGCCCGATGCCTTGGTGCTCATTCGGTGAATTCCCCGACGTTCTCCTCGTTGACGGTGGTCACCGGCACGGGGACCGTGGACTCGACCTCTTCGTCGTTGAGGAGCTGTGCAAGGACCTCGACGGACCGCTTGCCGAGCTCGGCGGGCTGCTGGGCGATCGTCGCCGTCATCGTGCCGGCCTCGATCGCAGCAAGGCCTTCCTCGGTGCCGTCGAAGCCGACAACGCTGACCTCGCTACCGGCCCGGTCGCCCAGTGCCTGGATCGCGCCCAGGGCCATCTCGTCGTTTTCAGCGAAGATGCCGGTGACGTCGGGATTGGACTGCAGCAGGTTGGTCGCCACGTTGAGCGCTTCGGCGCGGTCGAAATTCGCCGTCTGCTGTGCCACGACCTCGATGTCAGGGTAGGCCGCGAGCCCTTCGGTGAACCCGGCGCCGCGGTCACGGCTTGCCGAGGTGCCGGCCACGCCCTGGAGGACGATCACCTTCCCCTTCTCGCCCATCGCGCGGGCGAGTTCCTCGGCTGCCTGCTTGCCGCCTGCAACGTTGTCGCTGGAGACGAGCGACTGCACCTCGGCGCCGTTGACCGCACGGTCGACGGCCACGACGGGCGTCCCGTCCTCGACGAGGGGGCTCACCGCGGCCGCTGCGGCGTCGGAGTCGACGGGATTGATGATGACGCCGTCGGTGCCGCTGGTGGCGGCGGTAGCGAGCTGGTTGGTCTGCGTCGCGGAGTCGTTCTGGGCATCGATGACATCCAGGGTGATGCCGGCCTCGTCCGCCGCCTCCTGGGCGCCGTCGCGCAGTTCAACGAAGAAGGGGTTGTTGAGGGTTGAGACAGCGAGGGTGACGCTGTCGCCTTCGGAGGCGGTGTCGCCGCCTCCGCGGTTGCAGGCGGTGGCGGTGAGCAGGAGTGCGACCGACATCGTCAGCGCGGTTGCCTGGGAGGAGGAGAACTTCATTGTTGGATCCTTTGTTGGTGGGTTGGACGGTGGGAAAAGGTCTAGTGGCGTGCGCTCTTTCTCCGCAGCGAGTCGACGCCCACGGCGAGGGCGATCACGACGCCGATGACCACCTGCTGCCAGAAGGAGGAGACGTTGAGCAGGTTGAGGCCGTTGCGGATGACCACAAGGACCAGCGCGCCGATCAGGGTGCCGCTGATCCGGCCCACTCCGCCGGCGAGGGAGGCACCTCCGATGACGACGGCGGCAATGGCGTCAAGTTCGTAACCGACGGCCGCCTGCGGCTGCGCCGAGTCCAGCCGCCCGGACAGCAGCAGCCCCGCCAGCGCGGCGAACAATCCGGAGAGGGCGAAGACGGTGACCAGCACGCGGCGCACCGGGATCCCGGAGAGCCGGGCGGCTTCGGTGTTCCCGCCAACGGCATACATGTAACGGCCGATGACCGTGAAATTGAGGATCGCGGCAGCAACGAGTCCCGCGATAACGAGGACGACGATCGGCATGGGTACCGGTCCGATGTTGCTGCCGAGGAACGACACCGCAGGGGCGGTGGGGATGGGGCGCCCTTCGGAGAGGACGAGAGTGAGGCCACGGGCGATGCTGAGCATCGCAAGGGTGGCGATGAACGAGGGGAGCCGGCCGAACGCCACGGCGAGGCCGCTGACGGCGCCGCTGAGCGCTCCAAAGAGAAGCCCTCCGCCAAGCGCAAGCCATCCGGGCAGATCCGCCTGTGAAAAAATCCACGCCGATCCCATCGCGGAGAGCGCAGCGACGGATCCGACGGAGAGGTCGATTCCACCGGCAACGATCACGAAGGTGAGCCCGAAGGCCAACACCGCGATCACTGAGGCCTGGATCCCGATATTGAGCAGGTTCGGGCCGGTGAGGAAGTCCGGTGTGGCGATGAAGAGCGCGAGCCCGAGGACAAACAGTCCAACCAATGCTCCATTGTTGGCGAGGAACTTCGCGAACGTCGCCCCTCCGAGCCCTCGTCGGGCAGCTACCTTGTTCATGATTCGTCCTTCATCTGCTTGTCTTCGAGTTCGCGCTTTACGTCACGGACGGCAAGGGACATCACGGCGTCCTGGGTGGCGGACTCCGCCGGCACTTCTCCCGCGATATGCCCCCCGCTCATCACCAGGATCCGATCGGCCATGCCGAGCACCTCCGGCAGTTCGCTGGAGACCATGACGACGGCACCTCCGGCCGCGGTGATCGCGTTGATCAGTTCGTAAATTTCGACTTTGGCACCGACGTCGACGCCGCGGGTTGGTTCGTCGAGCAGCAGGACAGTCGATCCTGCGACGATCCACCGGGCGAACACAGTCTTCTGCTGGTTGCCTCCGGACAGTGCTCCGACCGCCTGGTCGAGCCCGGACATCCGGATCCGCAGCCTGTCGGCGACCTCCTGCGCCCGCCGGCGCTGACCTGCGAAGTCGACAATGCCTGCCTTCGCCGTCGCAGCGAGCGTTGCGTAGCCGATGTTCTCGTTGACGGCGGCACCGAGCACGAGTCCCTGCACCTTGCGGTCCTCGGGAACATGGCCTAGTCCGGCGCGGACCGCAGCACCAACGTTGAGCGGTGGGAGCTTCTTGCCCCGGACCCTCACGGAGCCCGAGGTGTACGGGTCGATCCCGGCGATCGCCCGGACCACTTCGGTGCGACCGGCGCCCACGAGTCCTGCGAGTGCGACAACCTCGCCTGCGTGCACCGAGAAGGAGACGTTGTTCACCATCCCCTTCGTGCTGAGGCCGCTGACCTCGAGGAGGGTCTCCGGCGCGCCGCTGAACTCCCGGCGCCGAGGGAACTGCTTGTCGATATCACGGCCCACCATCAGGCGCACGAGTTCGTCTTCGCTCGTTGTCGCGGGCACTTCAGCAATAAATTTCCCGTCGCGCAGCACGGAGACCGAATCCCCGATCGCTTCGATCTCGTCGAGGTGGTGGCTGATGAAGACCATGCCCACCCCGCGCTCCCGGAGGTCCTCGACCACCGAAAACAGCGCCGAGATTTCACGCTTGGTCAGTGCGGCGGTGGGCTCGTCGAGGATCAGCATCCGGGCGTTGAGGCTCAGCGCCTTCGCGATCTCGACGAGTTGCTGACGGGCGATGCCCAGTCCGCCCACGTGCTGGTCGACGTCGAGGTCGAGGCCGATGAGGGCCAGGGCCGCACGGGCGTCGTCTTTCATTTTGCGTTTGTCCACGAGGCCGAAGCGGCTGGGCATCCGTCCCAGCGCTATATTTTCGGCGATGCTCATTGACCCCACGAGATTGAGTTCCTGGTGGATGGTGGCGATACCGTGCTTCTCCGACGCTTTTGTGTCGGGGAGGTGGACTTCCTTGCCGTCAATGAGGATCCTGCCGCCGTCGGGCTGGTGGACTCCGGCCATCATCTTGATCAGCGTCGACTTGCCCGCGCCGTTCTCGCCCAGCAGCACCTGCACCCTGCCTGGCAGCACGTTGACGCTCACGCCGTCAATCACTGTCACAGGGCCGAACTTCTTGGTCACATTGTCGAGGGTCAGGATGGGGTTGCCGCTCATGGGTGTTGTCCTCTCTCGGGTTCAGGGGTGGAACCGCGGACGATCAGGCGGCTTGGGAGCACGCGGGAGGCGGGCGACCCGCCAGCGATGACGCTCGTGAGCATTTCAACGGCGATCCGTCCCATCGCGTCGACGTCGTGCGCGATGACTGTGAGGGCGGGATTGAGGAGGGTGAAGGCCTCGATGTCGTCGTAGCCGACGAAGGAAATGCCCGAGCCGATGGCCACACCGCGCTGGTTGCAGACAGCGATGGCGCCAATGCTCATCAGGCTGTCCGCCGCGAGCAGTGCCGTGGGAGGGTCTGCCAGCTCGAGGAGCGTCCGCGCTCCCGCCGCTCCGCTCGCGGCCTGGAAGTCTCCGAAGAATATGAGCTCCTCGGCGTCGTCCGCTCCGGTGCCGGCGATCGCCTGCCGGTAGGCGGTAAGGCGTTCCCTCCCGGTGGAGCTTGACTGGGGGCCGGCGATGTAACCGATGCGGCGGTGCCCCTGGGAGGCGAGGTGGCGGACGGCCTCATGGATGCCGGTGACATTGTCGGGGGTGACACTGGGAATGTCGGCGTTGTCGAGGACGCGGTCCACGAACACCACCGGGACGCCGCTGCCCAGCAGATTGGCGAGGTTTTCCTCGTCTCCCTGCGGAGCGGCGATCACGCCGTCGACCCGCTGGGACAGCATGACTTCGATGTAGCGGTCCTGCTGCTCGACACTTTCGTTGGCGTTGCCGAACAGGGTGAGGTAGCCGAAGTCCCGGGCCCGCTGTTCCACGGCGTGGGCGAGGTCGGCGAAGAAGGGGTTGCGGACGTCGGGCAGGAGAAGTCCGATCGTCTGCGTGCGGGTTTTCCGGAGGGATCTCGCCTGCGCATTGGGCCGGAAACCGAGGTGTTCCACGGCGGCCCCGACGGCCTTGCGTGCCTTGGGTGAGGTGGCAGGGTGGCCGGAGAGGACGCGGGACGCCGTGGCCTTGGAGACACCGGCCGCCTTGGCGACGTCCTCGATCGTTACGGCCCGCACCTGTGCTCCCTACGCCATTGTGGAATCGATTCCATGGAACCGATTCCACAAGTATGGGCGAGATCACGTGGATCGTCAACTGGGTGCAGGGGCTCGGGCGGAACATAATGGAGCATGCCTTCCTCTTTCGCTCCGCTCGGCCTGCTCCTCGACGTCGACGGCCCCGTCGCCAGCCCCCTCACCCGCACAGTCCCGTCTCAGATCATCGACAATCTACTCACGCTGGCGGCCGCTGGTTGGCCCGTGATTTTCAACACCGGCCGTTCGGATGCGTTCATCCGGGAACAGGTGATGGAACCGATGATGGCCGCCGGAATCCCGGCCGGAGTCCGCTTCCACGCGGTGTGCGAAAAAGGGGCATCCTGGTTCAGCTTCGACGCCGACGGTGCCGATGAAGTTCACGTGGACGGGGAACTTGCCCTGCCCGCAAGCTTCGGCGACGACGTCCGGGACCTCGTGGAGGAGAAGTACTCGGCGCTGATGTTCTTCGATGAGACCAAGCGCGCGATGGTCTCGGTTGAGCAGTCGCTCGACGTCAGCAGCGCCGACTACCTGGCCGGCCAGACCGAATTCGACGCCGATGCACTCGACATCCTTGCGAGCTACGACATGGGCGGAGTCCGGCTGGGCCATGAGCGGCCCGACAGCAACGGAGAGATCGGCTACCGCATCGACCCCACCATCATCTCCACCGACATCGAATCGGTCCGGCTGGGCAAGGACCTCGGCGCGGAGCGGGCACTGACCCTGCTGGCTCCCTTTGGTGAGGTTCCCACCACCTGGCGGACCGTCGGTGACTCACGGACCGACTACGCGATGGCGGACTACCTCTTCGCCAAGGGTTACGACGTCGCCCACGTCGACGTCCGGCCCTCAGACGGAGTGCCGGAGAAGCCGTACCCGATCCTCATCGAGGAGGGCCTGGTCAACGAGGAGGCCGGAGCGGCCTTCTTCGCAGGCTGCGTCGCCGTCCTCGCCAAGTAGGCCAGCGCTCGGGCTGCGGCCTTCCTCGCAGGCTGCGTCGCCGTCCTTGCCCGGTAGGGCGCTGCTTAGGCGGCGGCCTTTCGACAGGACTCGATCGCAGCGGCAATCTGGGGGGCGTCGGGCTCCACGGTGGGGGCGAATCGGTCGATGATGACACCTTCACGGTTGATGAGGAACTTCTCGAAGTTCCACCTCACCAGCCCGGGCAGCACCGACTTCGACAGGCCGGCGCCCTTGTACTCGGTCAGCCGGGCGTACAGCGGGTGCTGGTTCTTCCCGCGCACATCTGCCTTGCGCGTAAGGGGGAAGGTGACGCCGAAATTCATCGAGCAGAAGGACCGGATTTCGTCGTCGCTCGCCGGTTCCTGATTCATGAACTGGTTGCAGGGAACGCCGAGCACGACGAAGCCATCCGCCTCGTACCTCCGGTACAGCCGCTCAAGTCCCTCGTACTGGGGAGTGAACCCGCAGTTCGACGCCACATTGACCACCAGAACGATGTTGCCCCGGAAGTCACCGAAGGACCGCGTGGTGCCGTCATTCATGGCCAACTCGATGTCGTAGAGGTCACTTGTGGGCATGGCTGCTCCTCACTGGTCGTTACCGGTGAAGGATCTTCGTTCTTGGGCGCCCTTCGGATGGGATGCCCGGGCAGGGAACTTAGGGGAGGGAATTCAGGCAGGGAACTCCGCGGCCGTGGCCTTCGTGAAAGAGGTCAGCGGCATTTCTGCCCGCGCCGGTTTTTCAGGGAGACCTATGCTGATGGATTTTGTTGCGGCATGGCGCACTCAGCTGCGCACCACGTTCACCGCGGGCGATCCTGCTATTCCGCAGTGGCAGTTGGATCTGGAACAGGGCGACGACGTCGGTTACTTCGTTCCCGGGTCGGCTGTGTGGGCGGTTAACGGCTCGATGACCCCGCTCGTCGCCGGGATCCGCGCATTGCTACTCCAGACCCTCCATCCCGGCGCCATGGCAGGCGTCCATGCGCACTCCTCATTTCGGGAGGACCCCCTGGGGCGGCTGGCCAACACCATCCGGTGGATCTTCACCGTCACCTACGGATCCCGGCGCACAGCGCAGGAGGGATCCGCCTTCGTCCAGCGGCTGCATCAACGGGTCCGTGGCACCTACGTCGACAGCCGCGGCACCACCCGGGAGTATTCGGCCGCTGATCCTGCGCTCGCCCGCTGGGTTCACCTCGCCTTCACCGATGCGTTCCTCGCCGCGCACAAGGCCTACGGGGGGCCCATCCCCGGCGGGGGCGACCAGTACGTCGCCGAATGGGCGCAGGCCGGTGAGCTCATGGGGGTTGAGTCGCCACCGCGTTCGGAAGCGGAGCTGGCAGCACAACTGTTCGCCTTCGACCCTGAGCTGACGAACAGCGATCAGGTCCAGGAGGCCCTCGCGTACATCAGGCGCCCTCCCCTGCCTGCCTCGCAGCGGCTCGGCTATCGAGTGCTGTTCGCTGCGGCGGTCGCGACCCTTGAGCCGCGTCACCGGGAGATGCTCGGGTTGCGGGTGCCTTCCCTCGGGCCGATCCCGCTACCGGTCAAGGCGGCAACCCATGTTGTCCTGAAGGTGGTGCGTCTGGGGCTGGGGCCGGAGGGGCCAAGCGAGGCCGCCGCCCGCCGGCGGATCGCGCGGGTACGGGCAGCCGGATCCAGCCGACGGATTGCGTGACGGAGGCTCCAGGCCCGGGACGGACGCCGGGCTGAGGACCACGAGTGGATGGATCGAGGCTTCCGGCTCTCAGGTACCTGCCTCCCTGAGGGCATGAAATAAGCCCCGGCCGTTGAAGACCGGGGCTTATTTTCTGCGGAGGATGGGGGATTTGAACCCCCGAGGGCGTTAACCCAACACGCGTTCCAGGCGTGCGCCATAGGCCGCTAGGCGAATCCTCCTAATTTGGAGCAGATACCAGAATACCTAAACATGGGTCAGGTTCCGAATCGGCGCCATCCGCCTGTTTTGTCAGAGGGAGGTGATGGACTATAGGCATGGTCCAGCCAGCACCGGAAACCAAGGCCGACGAAGCCTTCGATCCAGAGTGGACGGCGCCCAGTTCGACCCTCGAGGACGGCTTGTTCTCGTACCTCGAGAACGAGCCGCTGTGGCTTGCGCACGAGCTTACGGCCCTTGACCCTGCTGCCATCGCTGAGCTGAATGCCGGTGAGGCTGTTGACACCCTTGAGAAGGTTGCGCGGCTGGAGAGGTGGCTTTCCGCCCTGAAGGCCCAAATCGTTCACCGCGTCGGCACCTCGATGACCGAACGCGCGCCGTCCGGAGTCGAGCACCGCCTGGCGTCGATGAACGCCGTCAGTGAGACCGCGTGCGTCCTCAACATTCCTGAGGGTACCGCCGGATTCCTCCTCAATGAATCGACCGCACTGGTCGAAGACTTCCCAACTTCACTCGAGGCGTTGAGCTCAGGGACGATCAACTACCAGCACGCACAGGTGATCATCCGGGAAAGCACTGGCATTCCTGCTGACGAACGGGCCGGGTATGAGGAATCCCTTTTGAGGGTGGCCCCGGACCTGACCCGTCCGCAGCTCGCGGTCCGGGCCCGACGGCTGCGGGAGAAGATGTGCCCTGAGGCAGCCGCCGAACGACGCACCAAGGCCGAGGCCGACCGGGCCGTCTGGCTGGAACCGGCTCCGGACGGCATGGCCTACCTCAGCGCGTTCCTGGGCGCCGAAATTGCCGTTGCCATGTTCGACCGGCTGACCCGTGCCGCACGCGCCGCGCAGGGCCCGAACGAGGCGCGGACCCTGGCCCAGCTGCGTGCGGATGCGCTGGCAGGTCTGGTGATCCAGGACAACCCGTCCCTGCAGGAGGAGGGGATTCTGAGCGGCATTCGGCCCCGGGTGCTCGTAACGGTTCCGGTGCTGTCCCTGCTTGGAGAGAGCAAGATGCCCGGCGACCTTGAGGGGTACGGCCCGATCCCGGCGAGTATCGCCCGGAAACTCGCGGCAAATGCACCTTCCCTGCTGCGGCTGCTCACCGATCCGGTAGATTCGGCGGTGCTCGACGTCGGCCGGCGCCGATATCGGGTACCGACGGACCTCAAAACCTACCTGCGCGTCCGCGACAAGACCTGCAGGTATCCGGGATGTAACCGGTCAGCGGCCACGGCGGACCTCGACCACACAGTCCCCTGGGAAGACGGCGGAAGGACCCGGCCCGGGAACCTCGCCTGCCTCTGTCCCAAGCACCACCGCATGAAACACGAGGCCGGATGGTCGGTGCGGCAGCATCCCGGAGGGGTGCTCGCCTGGACGTCGCCAACCGGAAGGAACTACTCGACGAGACCGGAGGATCCCCCTGCCGCGGTGCACCCCGATGCCGGACAGGCGTCGGCGTCGGCCCGGGTGTCGGGGCGGACACCCGGGTCGGCCTGGCACTTGCCGCCGGCTGAGGATCCACCGCCAGCTGAGGATCCACCGCCGTTCTAGCCTTCTTCGCACCCTCCGGAAACCCATGGATACCCGACCTGACGGTCTCCACGGACTGACGACCCACCGCCGTTCTAGTCTTCTTCGCACCCTCCGGAGACCCATGGATACCCGACCTGACGGTCACCGTCGCCTGACGACCCACCGCCGTCCTAGTCATGTCACCCGCCGGAGACCCATGGACGCCCGACCTGACGGTCGCCGTCGACTGACGACCCACCGCCGTCCTAGTCATGCAACCCGCCGGAATGGTAAGCGCGCGGCCATACCGCCGTCGCCGTTGCCCACTGGAGGTGCCCAAATTGAAGCGCAACGCGGGGCCAGCGTCGGGCTCAGGAGCAGTCCTGAAGTTCCTGTAGACTATTTCCCGGCCCCTCATGTGGTGTCATCCTGTGAACTCCCCCAGGACCGGAAGGTAGCAAGGGTAAGCGGGCTCTGGCAGGTGCATGGGGGGTCTTCACTTTAACCGTCGGCCGAATGGGCCGACCCCCTGGCAGGGAATGCGGCGAGGGAGCTAGACCATGGAGACGATCCCAGGGGCGGGACGCTTTGCGCCAAGCCCTTCCGGCGAGCTGCACCTCGGCAACCTACGGACGGCGATCCTCGCCTGGCTGTTCGCCCGGTCCACAGGACGCCCTTTCTTCCTCCGCATCGAAGATCTCGACACTGCCCGCGCCGGCGCCGAGGAGGCCCAGCTTAGGGAGCTCTCGGACCTGGGTCTGGACTGGGACTCACCGCCCATCCGCCAGAGCGAGCACCTGCCGCGGTACGAGGCGAGCATCGCGGCCCTGACGCAGGCGGGCCTGCTGTACGAGTGCTTCTGCACCCGCCGCGACATCGCGGAGGCCGCTACCGCTCCCCACGCGCTACCGGGTGTCTACCCCGGAACCTGCCGGAACCTCACCGACGCCCAGCGCGAGCTCCGCCGCCGTGAGCGGCCGCCCGCGCTCCGGCTGCACGCCGGCGTCGAGGCCCTCACCATTCAGGACCTGTTGCATGGCGAGTACACCGGTCCCGTCGACGACTTCGTGGTCCGGCGCAATGACGGCGTGCCCGCCTACAACCTCGCGGTCGTGGTCGACGACGCCGAGCAGGGAATCGATCAGGTGGTGCGCGGCGGGGACCTTCTCAGCTCGGCCCCGCGCCAGGCGTACCTCGCCGGCCTGCTCGGCGTTCCGGTTCCGCTGTATGCGCACGTGCCGCTCGCGCTGGGCAAAGACGGGCGCAGGCTCGCCAAGCGGGACGGGTCGGTGACCCTGGAAGCGCTCGGAGCGGAGGGGCTCCCGGTCGAGGCCGTCCGCGCCGTCATCCTGAAATCGTTGGACCTGCCGCCCGGCCCGTTGAGTTCCGTCCTTGAGGAATTCGATCCGGACCTGCTCCCCCGCGATCCGTGGATCGTCGAGCCTTCCCTCTTCTCCTCCACCGGAATGCGTTCCGTCACCCCCAACCGATAAGGTTCATCTGTGAGTACAGCCCTTTACCGTCGGTACCGCCCCGAGACCTTCGCGGACGTGATCGGCCAGGAGCACGTCACCGACCCGCTGATGGCCGCCATCGAAAAGGGCCGGGTCAATCACGCCTACCTGTTCTCCGGTCCCCGCGGCTGCGGCAAGACCACCTCGGCACGCATCCTCGCCCGCTGCCTGAACTGCGCACAGGGCCCAACGCCGACACCCTGCGGTGTGTGCGACAGCTGCGTCGAGCTGGCCCGCAACGGCTCCGGCAGCCTCGATGTCATCGAGATCGACGCCGCCAGCCACGGCGGTGTTGACGACGCCCGGGACCTCCGCGAGCGCGCCACCTTCGCCCCGGTCCGTGACCGCTACAAGATCTTCATCATCGACGAGGCCCATATGGTGACCTCGGCCGGCTTCAATGCCCTGCTCAAGATCGTCGAAGAGCCACCGGAGCACATCCTCTTCATCTTCGCGACGACCGAGCCGGACAAGGTGATTGGGACGATCCGCTCGCGGACCCACCACTACCCCTTCCGGCTTGTGCCGCAGGAACCGCTGATGGCTTACCTCGAGCTGCTGTGCCGGCAGGAAAACGTGCCGGTTGCTCCGGGCGTGCTCTCCCTGGTGGTGCGGGCCGGCGGTGGATCCGTGCGCGACTCCCTCTCGGTGCTCGACCAGCTGATGGCGGGCGCGGGCGAGTCCGGCGTTGACTATGAACTGGCCGTCTCCCTGCTCGGTTATACCCACGCGACACTGCTTGACGACGTCGTCGACGCCGTCGCTGCCGGGGACGCCGCGACCGTCTTCACCGCAGTGGACCGGGTGATCCAGACCGGTCACGACCCGCGGCGATTCGTTGAGGATCTCCTCGAGCGTTTCCGCGACCTGATCGTCATCAACGCCGTCCCTGAGGGTGCAGCCTCCGTCCTGCGAGGCATCCCCGAGGACCAGCTGCACCGCATGCGGACCCAGGCGAATCAGCTCGGCGCCGGTGAACTGTCCCGCGCCGCCGACATCACCAACACCGCGCTCACCGAGATGACCGGAGCCACGTCGCCGCGGCTGCACCTCGAGCTGCTGTGCGCACGGATCCTGTTGCCCGCCGCTGACGAGTCGGTGCGCGGAACCCTTGCCCGGGTCGACCGGATCGAGCGCCGGCTCGCCTACGCCGGCACCGAACCGGCTCCGGTGACAGCGACCCCGCCGGCACGCACAGTGGGTCAGGGACCGGGCCGTCCCGCTGAGACCGCTGCCGCCGATGGCGCGCAGGTCGCCGCACGCGGCACGGCCGGTACACCGTCGGCTCCGGCCGGAGGTGCAACCCGCCCGGCAGCCGGTTCGCCACCCGCCCCGGCATCAAGTGCTTCACCAGTCACGATGGCATCGGGGCCGACGACGGCGGGTGACCGCCCTTCGGACAGCCGGACTGCCGATACTGCGGCGCCGGCCACCCCGACGCCGGACACCGCGTCACCGGCGGCAGCGTCACCGGCGGTAGCGCGCGGCGAGGCTGCCCGGGCCGGTTCCGCGCCCGAACCACGGCGCGGCCAGGGCAGTGACGCCGCACCCGACGCGACGCCCACCGGTGCTGCCCCAGCGGCTCCTTCGCCCTCGCCGGCCGCCGCGTCGGCTGATTGGGGCAACAGTTGGGGCAGCGAACCCCCCGCGCCTGCTGCGCCCGCGGCAGCTGCACCCGCGGCAGCTGCACCCGCGGCACCCGCGGCCGAACCCTCCGCCGACCGTGCACCGGTGAACCGCTCCGCTGCAGACCCCGCCGCGCACAGCCCGGCCCCCGCCGTCGATCCGGGCACCGGGACTCCTTCTGGAGCTCCGGAGCGGCCAGCCCAGGCCACCCCCGCCGAAGCGCCTTCGGCCCCGGGCGGTTCAGGACAGATTGAGATGGTCCGCCGCGCCTGGCCGGAAATCATGGATGAACTCGCGAAGATCAAGCGGATCACCTGGCTGAATGTGAATGTCGATGCCAAGCCGCGGTCGATGGAGGGCAATAAACTAATCCTCGCCTTCACCACTCCGGGGAATGCCATAGCCTTCCAGCGCGGGCCGCATATGGACAACGTGCGCCAAGCCATCCAGAAGGTCCTGGGGCTCGACTGCATGATCGAGGCCATCCTCGACGGTCCGGGTCGGGGTGAGTCGGACCCAAAAGTACCGGCCAGCCGGCCAACGCCGGCTAAGGGCACTCCCGACCCGCAGTCGAACCCCGGGGTTAGGTCGCCCTCGGCCGCAGGATCCCTCTCCCAGCGTTCGGGCGCGCCCGTAGCGTCTCCGGCCGGCCCTGCCGCCGCGCCCAACCGACCCGAGGCGCAGCCCCCTGCGCAGCCGTCTGCGCAGGCGGCACCAATGGGCGCTGCTCCTGGTCCGGCAGCCCCATCGACTGCTCCCGGTGTGCCCAACCCGTTGGGAGCCTCTCCCCACCCCCAGCAGCCGCACGAGCGAACGGGCTCGGTGGCCAATCCCGCCAGCCCCGCAAGTGGTGCGGCTGGCCCCGGCCGTCGACCGAAAACATCCGACTCATCTGCGGCGGGTTCACGCACGCCGAGTTCACCTAAACCGGGATCATCAGCGCCCGGCTCACCCACGACGGGCCCATCCGCGCCCGGCTCACCCACGACGGGCTTGCCCGCGCCCGATGCGTCCGCGCCCGGCTTACCCACCCCAAGCTCATCCGCACACGGCTCACCTCGAACCAGCGACATGCCTTCCCGTGGAAAACGTCCGTCAGCAGGAGCCCCCACGGTCCCTACCGGCGACCGCAGGGGTCCAACCGACGGCCGCGCTGTGCCGCCGACCGGCCAGGGAGGCCTGGGTGCAGGACCGGTCGCAGGACCGACCGCAGGCCCGGGTGCAGGACCGCAGGGGAACTCGGCCAGCGGACCTTCTGCACCCCGGACCGCGCGGAATGACAGCGCGCCGTCACCGAGTTCTGAGCCGCCTCCGTACTGGCAGAACCCGGACCCCGATGACGACTCGTGGGCACTGATCGAGCCCCCCGAGGATGCGTACGATCCGGGCGCCGGACACGACGGCGCCCCCGGCGCACCCGCCTCTCCATCGCTGCCGCAGGAACCATCGTCAGTCCGCCGTGCACCGGCTGGGCCAAAGGTGCCGGCGCAGACCGCTGGTGCACACGCCGCACCCCACGCTCCGGCGCAGGGCTTCTCCGGCACATCGGCACGGCCGCAGTCACCGGTCCAGCCGAAGGATCAGGCGCAGGTTCAGACGCAGGCACAAGGGGTACCACCGCAGGCACAAGGGCTACCGTCACAGGCACAGGGCTCCCAGCCCCAGGGCCACCAGACAGCGAATGGCCCGCAGCCAGCCGCTCCGGCCCAGGCTCATACTGGCGTCCCGGCGCGGCCGCAGGCAAAGGCCACCTCCCAGGCACCAGCTTCGGCTTCGACTTCGACTTCGACAGCAACCTCCTTCTCGGGACCAGGCGACGGCCGGCCGCAAGGACCAGCGCAGCCACCAGTCCAACCGCAGACACCGGCACCGGCACCGGTCCAACCGCAGTCGCCCGTCCCGCGGCAGGCCCCAGGCCAGCCACAGACATCGGCTCAGCCCCAGTCTCCGGATGCCGCTGCACGTGGTTCCCAGGATGCCCCTGCCCCGGCACCCGAGACGTCCACCAAACCCATCAGCCGGTACCAGCGGTTGCTCGATGAAGCAGCCAGGAAGCGGGCGGAGGAGGCCGCGGCCGGGTCCGGAACCGTAGACTTGAGGTACGTCGAAGACGTTCCCAGCGCCGACGATGAGACGATCGAGGAAACCGGTCTCGTCGGGCGGTCGGCGATCGAACGGATCCTGAACGGCCGGCTCGTCGAGGAGCGTAGAATCGACGCCCAGTAGCAGGCGGGGCACCCCAAAGAATTGGGGGCGGACCGATGCATCGTTCGCCCACCCGCAACATCCAACAATGAAGAAGGTCACGTGTACGAAGGCGCGGTTCAAGAGCTTATCGATGAGCTCGGTCGCCTCCCCGGTGTAGGACCGAAGTCCGCCCAGCGGCTCGCCTTCCACATCCTTGAGGCGGACGGAGACGACATGAAACGGCTCGTCAACGCCATCACCACCGTCAAGGAGCGCGTGAAGTTCTGCGCGATCTGCGGAAACGTCGCCGAGCAGGAAACCTGCGGCATCTGCAGGGATACCCGCCGCGACCCCTCGATGATCTGCGTCGTTGAAGAGTCCAAGGACGTCATCGCGGTGGAGCGCACCCGCTCCTTCCGCGGCCGCTACCATGTGCTCGGCGGCGCCATCAATCCCATCGCCGGAGTCGGACCGGACCAGCTGCGCATCCGGGAGCTCCTCAACCGGCTTTCCGATGATCAGATCAAGGAAATCATCATCGCCACCGACCCCAACCTCGAGGGGGAGGCGACGGCGACCTACCTGGTGCGGATGCTCAAGACCATCGGCATCCCGGTGACCCGGCTCGCGTCCGGCCTGCCGGTCGGCGGAGACCTCGAATACGCTGACGAGGTGACCCTCGGGCGCGCCTTCGAGGGCCGCCGCTCCATGTCCTAGCAGAACCTGGGAGCTCCCAGGTTCTGGCGGTCCCTGCGCGAGGGACCGCCAGAATCATCAGGCGATCCGGGTGCCCTGCGCCAGTCTCCGTACCGGAGTCCGCAGACGGCGGTGGCCCAGCACCAGCAGGCTCCCGGCCAGCAGCGACTGAAGCAGGAGCCCCAGCGGCCAGATCGGGAACTTGTCGTCGACGTCGCGGGCCAGTCCCTGCGACTCAGCACAGGTGACGTTGTAGTCGGGGCCCGCCTGGAAGTCCCGGACCTGCTGGCTGATTCCCTCCATCACGCCCGGAGGTCGATAGCTTTCGACGTAGCCGAAGTCGCCGGACTGACCGGCACCCGGGGTGCTGCGTGAGTAGGGAACCGCGTCGGCCACCACCACGAAGGGGTTGGCGGCAAGCATCCACGTGATCCGTTCGGTGTGGGCCACCGGCTGCACGAAGGTTTCCGTGGTGCACTCAGGGTCCCCGGGCTGCGGCTCCGGGCTCTGGTCGTCGAAGTCTTCGGCCGGCATGGGGTAGCTGTAGTAGGAGGTGGTCACCTCGGCCTCCTCCATCACCAGCGCCGTGCTCAGCCCAAAGGTGATGAGCGTCCCCAGGGACAGCAGCGCCACTAGCATGTAGGTGGCCACAATGGAGAACAGGGGCCGGTTGGCGATAGCGGAAACTCCGACGCCGATGGCACAGACGAGACCCAGCTCAAGGGCGAGCATGCCCAGCGAAATGAAAGCCTCGGAGGCGGGCACCCCACCCAGGGCCAGCGCCCAAAAAATGAACGGTGCGCTGAGCACAAGGAACGCCAGGGAGCCGACCCAGGAGGCCAGCCACTTCCCGGCGAGCAGCTGGCCCGGGGTCAGCAGCGTGACCTGCAGGACCGCCAGGGTACCGGCCGCCCGGTCACCATTGACCGCATTTGCGGAAAGACCGGGCGCCACGAGTAGTCCGAAGAACAGCACGAATCCGACCACGAGGTCGAAGAGCATCGGGCCGATATCCATATACGAGCCCATCGTGGCCAGGGCGAGGAGGAAGACCGCCCCGATCACCACAAACCACACGGCGAGCATGATGTACCAGGCTCGGCCGCGGAGGCGCTGACGCATCTCCAGGCCGAACACCGTTCCGACGGCGGACCGGGTGGAAAGGGTTCGTTCGTCCGCCATCTGCGGCGGCTGCTGCATCTTCACGCTCATCGTCTGTCCGTATCCAGGCTCATGTAGGTTTCTTCGAGCGCGCCACCGGCCGGCGCGAAGGCGGTGACGGCGACGTCCGCAAGCACGAGGGTGCGCAGGAGCCACGCCGCCTGCTGGGTGCTGTCGAGCAGCACCTGGTACTCGACCCGCCGGGAATCCCCGCGCTCCTCGAACCGCATCCCATGGCCGGAGAGTTCCGCGGCGAGGGCGTCCATCGGCTCGGCCTGGATGTTGTAGCGCCGCACCTGGTTTCCGGCCTCGTCAAGGGTCTGGCTGCGGACCGATTCGCCCCTGCTGACGAAGACGGCACGGTCGGCGATCTCGTCAAGCTCCGACAGCACATGGCTTGAGACAACAACCGTCTTGCCTGCGGCGGCAAGGGTCCGCAGCAGGGTCCGCAGATCCACCCGGGAGCCGGGGTCGAGGCCCGATGCCGGTTCGTCGAGAAGGAGGACCTGCGGGTCATGGATCAGGGCACGGGCCAGGCTGAGCCGCTGCTGCTGGCCACGGGAGAGCACCCGCGCCGGCTGGCGGGTGTACTCGGTGAGGCTCACCGTTTCAAGCAGTTCGTGGGCACGGGCGGTCCGTTCCTCCGGAGACATCCCGTAGAGCGCCCCGGTAGTGGTGAGGACCTCGAGTGCCGAGAGGGAGTCCCACCTGCCGAGGGAATCGGGCATCCAGCCGACAAGCCTGCGCACCCCCTGCGGGTCGGCCACCGGGTCGATCCCGCCCACCCGCACCGAGCCGGAGTCGACGGCAAGGAGCGATGCGAGGATGAGCAGGAGGGTTGTCTTGCCGGAGCCGTTGGGTCCGATCAGGGCGGTTACTTCACCGGGTGGGGCCTCGAAATCGATGTGCCGGACGGCCTGCACCGAGCCAAAGCTCCGTGCGGCGGCGTGCACAACGATTCCCCCAAATTCGTTGGTCATCCCGTGACCCTATGCCAACCGGCGCCGAATCGGTGGAGGTTCGCAGAGATATTTTGACGGGCCGTCCATATTCGGTCATGCAATTGGAGGGCCGCTTCGGCCCGCCGCTAGACTGGCTGCGTGTGGCACTCCGCGGGCGAGGGCCGGCCCGGCCGTTGTGCCGTGCACCGAAGCGCCGCACTGCAGCAGATTCCGACGATGTCAGTGAGCGAGTGCATGAGCCTTCTAGTCCAGAAGTTCGGTGGGTCATCGGTGGCGGACGCCGAAGGTATCAAGCGCGTGGCCCGGCGTCTCGTGCAGTCCCAGGCGGCCGGCAACCAGGTAGTCGCTGTGGTCTCCGCAATGGGCGACAGCACCGACGAGCTTCTCGACCTTGCCGCCCAGGTTTCGGGAACCGCTGACCCGCGCGAAATGGACATGCTCCTGAGCGCCGGAGAGCGCATCTCCATGGCGCTGCTGGCCATGGCGATCCATGGGCTCGGCGCATCCGCCCAGTCCTTCACGGGCAGCCAGGCCGGCATGATCACCGACGCCATCCACGGCAAGGCGCGCATCATCGACGTCTCACCCCACCGGATCCGTACCGCCATCGAAAAGGGCGACATCGCCATCGTGGCCGGCTTCCAGGGCATGAGCCGGGAGAGCAACGACATCACGACGCTGGGCCGCGGCGGCTCCGACACCACCGCGGTCGCCCTGGCGGCGGCGCTGAACGCGGACGTCTGCGAGATCTACACCGACGTCGACGGCATCTACACCGCCGATCCGCGCGTCGTGCCGTCCGCCCAAAAGATCGACACGATCTCCAGCGAGGAAATGCTCGAAATGGCGGCCTCCGGGGCGAAGATCCTTCACCTGCGCAGCGTCGAGTACGCCCGCCGGTTCGGGGTTCCCCTGCACGTGCGGTCCTCCTTCAGCGACCATGAGGGCACCTGGGTTCTGCCCAGCCCCGATGACCAAATCAAGATTCAAGAGGGAGAGCCCTTGGAACAGCCAATCATTTCAGGCGTCGCACACGACCGCTCGGAGGCCAAGGTCACCGTCGTCGGCGTTCCCGACATCCCCGGCAAGGCCGCGGAGATCTTCGGAATCATCGCGGGCGCCCACACGAACATCGACATGATCGTGCAGAACGTGTCGACCCACGGGTCGGGCCGCACCGACATCTCCTTCACGCTGCCCATCGTCGATGGAGCGCAGGCCCTCGCCGCCCTGGGCGAGGCGCAGGCGCGAGTCGGATACGAGTCCGTCGACTACAACGAGCAGATTGGGAAGCTGTCGCTGATCGGCGCCGGCATGCGGTCCAACCCCGGGGTGTCCTACAAGTTCTTCAAGGCGCTTTCGGACGCCGGCGTGAACATCGACATGATTTCGACGTCGGAGATCCGCATCTCGGTGGTCACGAGCGCCGAACTGCTCGATACCGCCGTCCGGGCTGTCCACGCGGCCTTCGAGCTCGACGGCGAGGCCACCGCCACGGTGTACGCGGGCACCGGGCGCTGACGCCCCGGCCCGCACCGTCCTGAGCGGAGCGCGCTGGGCTTTCCGCCGCGCCCCTACGTCTCGTCGGTCGGCCTCCGCACCGCGTAGTGGTGGCCCTCCGAGTCTTCTTTCATCTCGATGCCGGCCAGCTGACTTTCGCTAAGGTCCTCGGCTGCGTCGTGTCGATGGACAACGGGGGTTTCCGATCCGCCGCGGTCGGCGGGGCCCAGGAACAGTCGGACGAACGAGTCGAGGCGGCTATAAGGGGGGCGCCGGACCCGGCGTCGCTTCTCGTGTTCCGAAAGATTTTCCATGATGCACCTTCTTTCGAGGTACACCTCATTTTACGCCGGGTGGGTGCGGAAAGCGCCGGTCAGGACGGCCGGCGGGGAACGATGTAGGTCGAGCCGTCGGCCCGGGTGATCGTCTCCCACTGATCCGCCTCGGACTGCCTTTGCTTCAGCAGCTCCTGATTTTCGACAGTCATTGGATGGTCGAGGGAGCTTGACTGCGCCGGGCCGAAGAAGGTCCGCGCCCGGCCGGTAAGACGCATGAAGCGCTCGATGAAGCCTTCTCGATTCGGCATGCCCGTCCCTCCCGCATTTCTGCTGTCTTCGGTATTTTCCCACGGCGGGCCCAGAAAAAGGCAGGTGGGGCCGGCGGCCGAAGCCGCCGGCCCCACCTGCCGGTGGTTTGGTACTACTTCTCGGTCAGCGGAGGGTCGAACCTCCCGCGGCCGGCGCGGCCGTGGCGTCCTCGACGAGGACCGGGGACCCGGCCGGTGTCACCGTGGTGGCACCGTTCGCACCCACCTCGAGGCTCACCGCCGTCGAACCGGCGTCGCCGAAGAACACCCGTCCCACGTAGCTGCCCGGCTCGAGGCCGGTCCAGGACAGGCTTACCGTGGATTCCTTACCGTTCTTGAACTGGATCGGATCCGGGGAGACCTTGAGGTTCCCCTCGTCACCGCCCAGCACGACGGCGTCGACGGTGGCCTTGGTGGGCCGGTTGTCGGGGCTGCTGTAGAGGTTGGCAACGACCGTGTAGGTTCCCGGAGCCGGGTTGTTCAGCAGCAGCGACTCGCTTGCCGACGCCGTCGCTGCCGAGAGTACCCCTCCTGCAGGGGTGATGACGAACAGGTCGAAGTCGGCATTCGCGTCGGCCGAATTCACAGCGAACCGGGCCAGCGACGTACCCGCGGGAACCTCGACATCCCTTACGCTGTTGCTCGCATCGGCGGTCCCGTTGCTGGGGCCGGGAACCAGTTCGACGGCGGTGCTGTCGGCCTTCGCCAGTCCCTTGACGGAGAGGTCGACGGTGCCCGTCGTCCCCGCCGTGACCTTGAAGGTTCCGGATCCGGTTCCTGCTGCAGACGTGAAGGACACCGCAGCGGGCATCACGGCGGTGACCGGACGGACGGCGATCGGCGAGGCCACCGTGGCGCCCTGAGCTTCGGTCCAGGTCAGCGAGCCCATCGCGAAGGCGTCAAGCGCCGCCGACTTGTTCTCGAAAGTCACCTTGAAGCTCTTGGACTCGCCTGCGGCGGCGAAGTCGAGCCGTGCCGGCGCCACCTTGGTGGCGATGCCGGGGAGGTCCACCGCGGCGGTGTAGCTTCCCGGTGCGGTAGCGGTGACCGTACGGGTCACCGTGACCTTCCCGGTCAGCTTGCCGACTGCGATCGAGGGAACGTTAACGTCCTTCGCTCCGACGACCTGCGGCTTCCGGAGCCCAAGGGGTGCGCCGAGGCTCTGCAGGAAGCCGTTCCAGTGGGCGGCATCCGCGTCGTACACGAGCCCGGGGGTCAGCATCGCGGCGGGGTTCACATGGCCGGCGCCGACGGCGAAGACGTCCTTGTTGGCCGCGCCCTCCTCGGTCAGCACGTCACCTGCGGTGGTCATCAGGGCCGATTTCACGGCGGCTGGGGACCAGGCGGGGTTCTTCGCCAGGACCAGGGCGCCGAGACCGGCGACCTGCGGGGCAGCCATGGACGTACCGGAAAGGAATCCGAAGTTCTCCCCGGTCCCGACCGGGGAGACACCGGCCAGGACGTTGACGCCGGGAGCCGTGATGTCGGGCTTCAGGAAGTCCGAGTTCACTGCCAGCGACGGTCCACGCGAAGAGAACGCAGCGATCTGCGGGTCCTTCGGAGTGGGAAGGTCCGTGGTGTCCTCGTCGACGAGAGCCGCGGTGAGCGCCGGGGTGGCCTTGAGCTTCTCCTTGATTTCGACGCCGTCGATGTGGACGGTCGGCACTGCGTGGAGGTCAAGGTCGAGTGACCCGGGCACCACGTTGACGAGGATCATGCCAACGCCGCCTGCCTTCTCGACGGTTGCGCTCTTAAGCACCCGGTCAACCACGCCGCGGTCGCAGACGACGATCTTGCCCGTCACCTTGGCGGCATCGAGGCTGTCCGTCTTGCACAGGGCCGCGTCGGCCGCAGTCACTCCGGCGGCTGCGGCATCGGCCGCGAGGACGACGGCGGTCTGCGGGACCTCGCGGTTCATCACCGACGTGCCGCGGTACTTGGTGCCGTCCGAGAGTTCGACGGTGCCCTGCAGCTCGTGGGAGAACGTGCTTGCGGCCACCGTGGTGAGCCACGGGGAGCTGTGGTTTACGGTGCTGGCGGTCGGCCCGGAGTTGCCTGCCGAGGTGGAGACGAAGATCCCCGCGGAGGCCGCGGAGAGGAAAGCAAGCGCCACCGGGTCGGTGGTGGAGTTGTTGTTGCCGGAGATGGAGTAGTTGAGGACATCCACCCCGTCGAGGATCGACTGCTCGATCGCCTCGACCGCGGAGGAGCTGTAGCAGCCTCCCGAGTTGGGGTCGTTGTCCTCCCAGCAGATCTTGTACACGGACACGGCGGCGGCGGGGGCGACGCCGGCGCCCTTGCCAAAGCTCCTGCCGTCGACGGTGGCCTCTACGTCGGCGTTGCCCGCCGCGGTCGATGCGGTGTGGGTGCCGTGGGAGTCCACGTCGATGGGAGAAATCCGCTCATCGGGTGAACGGTCCGTCTCGGGCACGGAGCCGAGGAAGTCGTCGGCGAAGTAGCGGGCGCTGAGGACCTTGGAATTGCAGGCGCTGCCGTCGAAGTCCTGGCCGGTCTGGCACTCGCCCAAGAAGGTGCTGCCGTCGGCCTTGAGCATCGCGATCTTGCCGTCGGGGGTGAGGTAGGGCTCGCCCACCACGGGTTCCCCCTGGAGCGGCTTGACCTCGGCGCCGGTCAAGAAGGCGTTTTCCGGGCGGTAGCCGGTGTCGATCACGCCGACGACCGTTCCCTTGCCCGCGTTCGCGGCTCCACCGAGCTGGGTGGCCCAGAGGCCGTCCTCGCCGGTCAGGCCGAGGAAGTCGGCGCTTGAGTAGTCGGGGCTGTTCTGGGTGTCCGGCGCGACGACGTAGACGTTCGGGTTCTTGGAAAGCAGCGCCGCCTGCTCGGCGGTGAGATTTGAGGTGAATCCGTTGAGGGCTGTGGTGAAGGACTTGCCGACCTCCGCGTTGACCGCGGCCGCAACAGCTGTCTGGCTCTTCTTCAGCCGGGCCTCGTAGGCGCGGGCGTTCGGAGACTCCTTTGTGAGCTTTTCGCCCTTGCCCGGCTTCGTTGCCGGGATGCCGTCCGCGCCGCCCTCGTACATGGCAAGGGGGTGTTCCTTGAGGACGACGATGTAGCGGCCATCCGTGAAACTCGATGGGGAAACGCCTGGAAGCTGCGTTGAAGTCTGCGCGGGTACCTGGGCCGCGAAGACGGCGGGGGTCACTGCCGCAGACGACATCAGTAGCGGCACCCCCAGCGCGATCGCCGTGACGCGGCGGAGCCGTGGGCTCCGCAGTCCGGCTTGTCCTCGTTGGATCATTAGGAGAAGAGCCTTTCATTCAATGCGGGCTCGGCGGGAGTAACCGTGTGCCCCTCATGCTGTGGGCTTCCGCCACCGGATCCCCATCTGTGACAGGAGTCACAAACGCCACAGCAGTATTAATTTACCCGAGGCAACTCACACTTGGATAGCAGAAGAAATCACTTTCCCGGCGAGGCTTGACAGGACGCCCGACGCCGTTTCTAAGGCTGATAATAGAACCATGTCGCCGGTACCCCAACAAGTCCTCGAGCAGGAGGATTGGCTCCCCCAGCAGGAGGAGTATTCGGCGCGCGTCCGGCGCTTCACGGAGCCCTACCTCCAGCGCCGAGCTGCCGGAGAGAAACACCCGGTGGAGGACTTCCTCTTCACCTACTACAACCACAAACCCGGCCAGCTGCTGCGCTGGCACCCCGGAGCCGGCACCGCCCTGCGCGGTCCGCTCGCTGGGGAGCGGCGCAACTGGAAGTACTACACCCCCCTTCCCGACGGCGCCGTCACCGTCGACCTCGACGCCTTCCGCTCGGAGCGGGCCGAGACCCTGGCTTTCGTGCGTGTCATCCTCGCGGGGACCCTGCGGCGGCCGGGCCAGTACGGCTGTTTCGGACTGCACGAGTGGGCCATGGCATACAAGTCGGAGCTGAACGGCGTCCGCCACGACTACCTCGGCCTGCGCCTCGGCGCCGGGGGCACCGACGCCGTCGTCGAGGAATCCCGGATCCGCTGTTCACACTTCGATGCCTTCCGCTTCTACACCCCGCAGGCCGTCCCGCTCAACGAGCTGGCCCCCACACGGGAAAATCAGCGCCAGTTGGAGCAGCCCGGCTGCCTCCACGCCAATATGGACCTCTATAAGTGGGCCTACAAGCTCAGTCCCCTCCTGCCCAGCACCCTGATCCTCGACTGTTTCGAGCTGTCCTGGCGCATCCGGATCCTCGATATGCAGGCTTCGCCGTACGATCTCAGCAGCTGGGGTTACCCGCCGGTCCGCATTGAGACGCCCGCGGGCAGGGCCGCCTACGTCCGGGAGCAGCGCCGGTTCTCCTCCGAATCCCAGCAGCTGCGCTCCCGGCTCCTTGAGCACCTTGACGCCGCCGAAGCCATGTCCCGCCCCATCACCACCCGGAACGGAGGCACCCCGTGAGGCCCCACCTGACGGCCGCGGCAGCCACGGCCCTGCTCCTTGCCGCACTCACCGGCTGCACCGGGGGCGGAACCGACGGCAACGAAACCACCACTTCTCCGTCGGCCACTGCTCCGTCGGCGTCGTCCGCTCCCGGCTCCGCTGCGCCCACCACTCCCGGCCAGCCTGCGCCCGCCCCACCGTCCGCAAGCCCAGGCCCGACTCCCACGGAGGCACCGACAATGACTTCGAAAACCCCAGCACCGCCGCCCTCGGCCGGCGGAACCCGCCTGGCGGTCACCATCCGGGAGTCCCCCGACGTCGAACCCGCCGAGTACATCCTCGAATGCGTTGAGGGCCGGCCCGGCCCCGGCACTTCCCTGCCCAACGCCGAGGCCGCCTGCGCGGTCGTGTCCCGGCTCGGGGTGAAATTCTTTACGGCCATCCCGGACAAGAACATCGTGTGCACCGAAATCTACGGCGGACCACAGACCGCCTCGATCACGGGCACCGTCGACGGCAAGCCCGTCCGGGCGCGCTTCGCCCGCACCAACGGGTGCGAAATCTCCCGCTGGGACGCCGTCAAGGAGATCCTCGGCACCGGCGGGGCGTTCTAGGGCCTGCCCGCCCTCTGCTTCGGTGCCCCGGCCCCGGTTCGGGCCGGGCATCCCGGGCCGGTAGACTGAAGGGGCAAGCTCGCGGAGCGCCGGACCTGTCGACCCCTGGTCCACCCGGCGTGAGACGGCACTTCCGGGCCCCTGCATTTAATGCTGGCACCCCCAGCACTTGCCGCTTCACTCACAGGAGTTGCCGGATGCCCCGGATCGTTGTTGACGTCATGCCCAAACCCGAAATCCTCGACCCGCAGGGCAAAGCCATTGCAGGCGCGCTCCCCCGGCTTGGCCTTACCGGTTTCGCCGGGGTCCGCCAGGGCAAGCGGTTCGAACTCGAAGTCGCCGGGGAAGTCACCCCCGAACTGCTTGAGCAGGCCCGCAGCGCGGCCAGCACGTTGCTCTCCAACCCGGTGATCGAAGATGTGACCCGCGTGGAGGTCATCCAGGAGGACGCCGAGTGAGCGTCGAAACCCCTTTGATCGGTGACTTCCAGCCGTTCCCCTCGGCCTCGACCGAGGGCAGCCTCGCCGGGGTACGGGTCGGCGTCGTCACCTTCCCGGGCACCCTCGATGACCGGGACGCAATGCGGGCCGTGCGTCTGGCCGGCGGGACCGCCATCTCCCTCTGGCACGGCGACCACGACCTTCGGGGCGTCGACGCCGTCATCATCCCCGGCGGTTTCTCCTATGGCGACTACCTCCGCGCCGGGGCCATCTCGCGCTTCGCGCCCCTGATGGAACAGATCACCGCGGCGGCCACCGGCGGGCCGGGCGCGCTGCCCGTCCTCGGCATCTGCAACGGCTTCCAGGTCCTCACCGAGGCACACCTGCTGCCGGGCTCGATGATCAAGAACAACTCCCTCCACTTCCTGTGCCGCGACCAGCGCCTGCGCGTCGAGAACGCCGACACCCTGTGGACCTCCGACTACGCGGCCGGCGAGGAGATCGTGGTGCCGCTGAAGAACCAGGACGGACAGTTTGTCGCCGACGAGCACACCCTCGACGAGCTCGAAGGTGAGGGCCGCGTCGTGTTCCGCTACGTGGGAGACAACCCGAACGGCTCCCGCCGCGACATCGCCGGAATCTCCAACGCCGCAGGCAACGTTGTCGGGCTCATGCCGCACCCCGAACACGCCGTCGAGCCCGGCTTCGGCCCCGACTCCTCGGCCCGCGGCGAGGTCGACCTCCGCGGCGGCACCGACGGCCTCGGCATCTTCACCTCGGTACTCAAGAAACTGGTTGGCTAAGTGACTGCAGAGACAATGTCCAAGAAGTTCAACATCGACACCGTCGCCAACGCCGAGGCAACCCCCGGCCAGGCGCTCCCCTGGGCCGAACTCGGGCTGAAGCAGAACGAGTACGACCGCGTCGTCGAGATCCTCGGCCGCCGCCCCACCGGCGCCGAACTGGCGATGTACTCGGTGATGTGGAGCGAGCATTGCTCCTACAAGTCCTCAAAGGTCCACCTGCGCCAGTTCGGCGACAAGGTCACCGACGCCATGAAGGAACACCTGCTCGTGGGCATCGGCGAGAACGCCGGCGTCGTGGACATCGGCGACGGCTGGGCCGTGACCTTCAAGGTCGAATCCCACAACCACCCCTCGTTCGTGGAGCCCTACCAGGGCGCAGCGACCGGAGTCGGCGGGATCGTCCGCGACATCATCTCGATGGGCGCCCGCCCGGTCGCCGTCATGGACCCGCTGCGCTTCGGCGCGATCGACCACCCCGGCACCGCGCGCCTGGTTCACGGCATCGTCTCGGGCATCGGCGGCTACGGCAACTCCCTCGGCCTGCCCAACATCGGCGGCGAAGTCGTCTTCGACTCCTCCTATCAGGGCAACCCGCTGGTCAACGCGCTGGCCGTAGGCGTCCTGCGCCACGAGGACATCCGCCTCGCCAACGCCTCGGGCGTCGGCAATCGAGTCGTCCTCTTCGGTGCGCGCACCGGCGGCGACGGGATCGGCGGGGCCTCCGTCCTCGCCTCCGAATCCTTCGACGACGCCAAGCCGTCCAAGCGCCCCGCCGTGCAGGTGGGCGACCCGTTCGCGGAGAAGGTGCTCATCGAGTGCTGCCTGGAACTGTTCAAGGCCTCGGTCGTCGAGGGCATCCAGGACCTCGGGGCGGCCGGCATCTCCTGCGCCACCTCCGAGCTGGCCTCGAACGGCGACGGCGGCATGCACGTCGAACTCACGAAGGTCCTCCTGCGGGACCCGACCCTGACCCCCGGCGAAATCCTGATGTCGGAATCCCAGGAGCGGATGATGGCCGTCGTCACCCCGGCCAATGCCGCGGCGTTCGAAGCCATTATGGACAAGTGGAACGTCGAATACTCCTGGCTGGGCGAAGTCACCGACACCGGCCGGCTGGTCATCGAGTGGGACGGCGAGACCATCGTCGACGTCGACCCGCGCACCGTCGCCCATGACGGGCCCGTCTACGAGCGGCCCTACCACCGCCCGGTCTGGCTCGACGGCGTCCAGGCGGACTCCTTTCAGGGCTCCGCCCCGGACCTGCGCGCCGCGGTGCTCGAACTCATGTCCTCCCCCAATATGTGCTCGAAGGACTGGGTCACCAACCAGTTCGACCGCCATGTGCAGGGCAACACCGCCCTGGCCATGCCCGACGACGCCGGCGTGATCCGCGTCGACGAGGAGACCGGCCTCGGCGTCGCCCTCTCCACCGACGCCAATGGCCGCTACTCCTACCTGAACCCGTACGAGGGCGCCCGTCTGGCCCTGGCGGAGGCGTACCGCAATGTCGCCACCTCCGGCGCGAAGCCGCTGGCCGTCACCGACTGCCTCAACTTCGGATCCCCGGAGGACCCCGAGGTGATGTGGCAGTTCGCCGAGACCGTCCGCGGACTCGCCGATGCCTGCCAGGAGCTCGGCGTGCCCGTCACCGGCGGCAACGTCTCGCTCTACAACCAGACCGGGGGCGTGGCGATCCACCCGACCCCCGTGGTGGGCGTGCTGGGCGTGTTCGACGACGTCGCCCGCCGGACCCCCTCGGGCTGGCGCGAGGACGGGCAGGCCATCTACCTGCTCGGCACCACGCGGAACGAACTCGACGGATCCGAATGGGCGAACCTGCGCGGCCACCTCGGCGGCACGCCGCCGGTGGTGGACCTGGCGGCGGAGAAGACCCTCGCCGCGGTGCTGGTCAACTCCTCGCGCGACGGCATGATCGACGCCGCCCACGACCTCTCCGAAGGCGGCCTCGCCGCCGCCCTGTCCGAGGCGGCACTGCGGTTCGGCGTGGGGGCGCGCATCGGCATCGACGAACTGTGCGAGCGCGACGGCATCGACGCGTTCACCGCGCTGTTCAGCGAAAGCCAGGGCCGGGCAATCGTCAGCGTTCCCCGCTCTGAGGAGGTGCGCTTCAACGACATGTGCACCGCCCGGAACTACCCGGCGCTCCGGATCGGCATCGTGGACACCGAAAACCAGGCCCTCGACGTACAGGGCCACTTCACCCTGCCGCTGGCCGAGCTGAAGGAAGCCCACGAGGGGACCCTCCCCAAGCACTTCGCCTAGGGACCGGGCTCTCAAGGACAGGGCACTCTGAACAACCGGGCACTCTGAAACGACAGGGCACTCTGAAACGACAGGAAAGGGCCGGGACCGGGGCGGAGACGCCCCGGTCCCGGCCCGCGTCGGGTTAATTCCTCCCGGCAAGCAGGCGGGCCGCCTGGACGTACCGGGCGGTGACGTGCCGCTGCACCAGCCGCAGCGCCGGAGCCCCGAACCGGTAGAACGCCGAGGCCGGGACGCTGTATGCGCTCACCCGGAAGACCAGCTTCCCGTCGGGAGTGAGCTCGGCGTAAAACCCCTCCTCACCGCGCACCGGGTGGCCCCTCCGCGTGCCGTAGCCGAACCCCGCCCGCTGGCCCGGCACCGGCCGGCCCGAGCCGTCGCGGAGCACCTCCCGCGACCACAGCACCGTGCTCGGGGCGGGCAGCCGGAAAGGACCGACCCCCAGAGCCGTGCTGACCTCCGCTCCCGGAACGGCCCGCGGAGTGACGGTGTCCACCCGCAGGCCTGCGCCGCGGTGCAGCCGCCAGCTAAGAATTCCCTCGGCCAGGGCCTCGAAGGCAGCGGCAGGGTCCCCGGCCTCAAGCGGGTACGCCCCCACCGCCACCCGGTAGCCCTCCGGCCAGCCGCCGGTCATCGGCTCGGGGAAGGGGCGGTCCGTGCTGCCCTGCTCCGCGTAGCTCAACCCGTTCATCCGCCCGTCTCCCACCACCGTCTCCCACCACCGTCTTCCACCGCCGTCTCGCACCACTGTCCGGCCCCGCTGGAGGGAGCCGCTGCTTCGAGCGTAGCCGCTTGAAAGTACTCCCTCACCGGCACCGCCGGAGGTCGGCAAAGGTGGGAGGATGGTGCCACACACCTGCAGGAGGAAATCATGGGCGAGGCAAAACGTCAGGCAACGAAGGCGGCCGACGCCGCCGAGGACGTAGCCGACTCGAAGGGCTTCCAGCTGGCCGCACGGGCCGGTTACATCGCCGCGGGGCTGCTCCACCTGCTGATCGGCATCATCGCCCTGCGGATCGCCACCGGCGGTTCCGGCGAGGCCGACCAGAGCGGGGCGCTGCAGCAGCTGGCCGGCGGGCCCGGAGGAAGGATCCTCATGTGGGCGTGCTTCCTGGGCTGCATTGCCCTGTCGCTGTTTCTGCTGAGCCAGGTTTTCTTCGGCGTAAAGCACGTCAGCGGCAAGGAACGGACCAAACAACGGCTCAAGTTTGGCGCACAAGCTGTCGTCTACGCGGCGATCGGCGTCGGCTTCGGGCGCTACGCCGTCGGCGGAACGAGTGACAGCGGCCAGTCGACGCAGTCGACCACAGCGTCCCTGATGGCCCACCCCGCCGGGGCGGCCCTGCTGATCGCCATCGGGCTCGGCCTGCTCGCCACCGCCGGCTACTTCGTCTACAGCGGGGCCACCAAGAAGTTCAAGGAGAACCTCACCCGGCTTCCCTCGGGACAGGCCGGTTCGGCGGTCGTCACGCTGGGCCGGGCAGGCTACGTCGCCAAGGGTGTAGCTCTCGCGGTTCTCGGTTTCCTGCTCGTCCTGGCGACCCTACGGAACAACCCGGAGCAGTCAACGGGACTCGACGGAGCCCTAAAGACCCTTGCCGGGCAGCCGTTCGGCATCTGGATCCTAGGCGCTGTCGCCGTCGGCCTGATGTGCTACGGGCTGTTCCTGATGGTCCGCTCGCGCTACCAGCGTATGTGAGTCGCCCCGTCAGAGTCCGAAGCGGGGACTTTCGGTGACCGGGCAGGTGTCCATCACGACGTCGAGCCCGGCATCCTTGGCGCGCTGCGCGGCCGCTTCGTCGATGACGCCCTGCTGCAGCCAGACCGCCTTGGCACCGACGGCGATCGCCTGGTCCACCACGGCGCCGACCCGGGTGGAGTTCACGAAGCAGTCGACGACGTCGATGGGGCCCGGGATCTCGCCCAGGGTGGTATAGCCTTTTTGGCCGTGCACGTCGTCGCCCTTGAGGCTCACCGGCACGATCTCCTTGTCCAACCGGTCCATCAGGAACCGGGAGACGCCCAGCGCCACCCGCCGCGGGTTGTTCGAGAGGCCGACGACGGCCCACCGGCCCGGCTCGCTCAGGAGCCGCCGGATCACCGCGGGATCATTGGAGTGCTTCACCGTTGTCCTTCCTTTCCGTGGCCTTCAGCCTATGAGAACCCCTCGAGTGCGGGAGCCGTCAAGAAGGCCGGCGCGTGTCTGTTTATTACGGGGAAGATTTGCCGCCTCCGCGGGGAGAGGCGTTTAGTGGTGCTTGACCATCCCGAGCGGCTGAGAGACCTGGATCGATGAAGCCGCAGCAACCCTGGTTGTCCGTGTCCCCCTGATACCGGGCAATAACGAGGAGCAGGCCGCGGGTGCCGGGCGCCGAAAGGCGCCGGGCTAAGGCATGTTCCGTAGGGTGCTACTGCCAGGATCGATGGAGACCTCTATGACTGCTGTTCTGGCATCTTCGACAACCACGGACCCGCGCCGCAGGCCGCCCCTTGAGGTGAGCTTCAGCCGGCTGGGGCGCAGTTTCGGCACCTCAAGCGACCGGCGGGTGGTGCTGCGGGACGTCACCGTGAACATCCGGCCCGGTGAAGTCCTCGCAATCCTCGGCACGAGCGGCTGCGGGAAGTCGACGCTCCTGCGCGCCGCGGCGGGCCTCGACACCCCCGACGCGGGCAGCGTGCTGATCGATGGCACCGAAGTCCGCGGCATCGACGAGCGCTGCGCCGTTGCCTTCCAGGAACCCCGCCTGCTGCCCTGGCACACGCTGCAGGCCAATGTCGCCATTGGCCTACCCAAGTCCTCGAGTGCGAGCGCGGGCAAGGCCAAGGTGGCCGAACTGCTTCACCTTGTGGGCCTTGACCGCTTCGCCAAGCACCGCCCCCGGGAGGTCTCCGGGGGAATGGCGCAGCGGGCCTCGCTCGCGCGCGCCCTGGCCCGCACCCCCGGCGTCCTGCTGCTCGATGAGCCCTTCGGCGCCCTCGACGCGCTGACCCGCCTCAAGATGCAGGACCTGCTCCTGGAGATCCACGCGGCACAGCCCACAACGGTGCTGCTGGTGACCCACGACGTCGACGAGGCGCTCCAGCTCGCCGACCGGATCCTCGTGCTCGGCAGCAGCGAGGACGGGCCGGGGTCAACGGTTAAAGACCTGATCCCCGTCCCCGGGGCCCGGCCCCGCGACCGCAGTTCCCGCGAACTCGCGGAGCTGCGCCGGAACCTGCTCGCCCTGCTCGGCGTCACCGCCCACTGACTGCAGGCCGACCGGCAGAGCTGACCGGCAGGGCCCATCCGCCCGCCTAAAGCTCCCTCCGGTTCCTCCCGCGCTTCGTCGAGCACCGCTCCGCCGTACCTCCTCCAGCCATACCCTCGTTCAGCCATACCCTCCTCAGGCCGTACCCCCTGCGGTTCTGCGCCGCACCTCCACTCCCTCCACCAACCGAAGGAACCCCATGACCCGTCTCACCCTTCTCCGCACCGCCTCCGTTGCCGCAGCCCTGTCCCTTGGGCTGAGCGGATGCATGGCCGGAGAGAACACCGCTACCGGCGGCAACGCAGCCGAGACCGCTACGACAGGCGGCACGCTGAACATCGACTTCGCGACCTACAACCCGCTGAGCCTCGTGATCAAGGAACAGGGCTGGCTTGAGGAGGAGCTCGCCGACCAGGAAATCACGGTGAACTGGGTCCAGTCCGCCGGCTCGAACAAGGCCAACGAGGCCCTGCGGGCCGGGGCGATCGACGTCGGATCCACCGCAGGGTCGGCTGCGCTGCTCGCACGCTCCAACGGGTCACCGATCAAGACCATCGAGATCTACTCGCAGCCGGAGTGGGCGGCGCTCGTCGCCTCCCCCGATTCGGGAATCACCACGGTGGAGGACCTTCGCGGCAAGTCGGTCGCGGCCACCAAGGGCACCGACCCCTACTTCTTCCTGCTTCAGGCCCTCGAGTCCGCGGGAGTCGATCCGGCCGAGGTGACGGTGCAGAACCTTCAGCACGCCGATGGCCGGACCGCCCTTGCCAACGGCGCCGTGGACGCGTGGTCCGGACTTGACCCGATCATGGCGGCGGCCGAACAGGACGGCGCCGAACTGTTCTTCCGGAACATCGACTTCAACAGCTACGGGTTCCTCAACGCCACCGAGAGCTTCCTCGAGGAAAAGCCCGACGTCGCGCAGACGGTGGTAAACGCCTACGAGAAGGCCCGCGAGTGGGCCTCGGACAACCCCGAGGACACTGCGGCGATCCTTGCGGAAGTCGCCGCGATCGACCCGGCGGTCGCCAACTCGGTCATCCTTGAGCGCACCAACCTGGACGTGGATCCCGTGCCCGGCGACGCCCAGCGGGAGGTCCTCGAGAAGATCGGCCCGGTCTTCGTCGAGTCGGGGGATGTCAGCTCCCAGGAGCAGGTCGACACGGCCCTGAACTCCCTGTTCGATGACTCCCTGGTGAAGAAGGCCGACGCCTCCGCCGTCGGGGCCTCCTCATGACAGCGCCCACCACTTCGGAAGTGGCGGCACCGCCGCGGTCAAGGAACCGCGGCTCCGGCAGCGCCCGGCGGGTGCGGGGTGCCCTGCTGGGGCTGATCGTCCCTGCGCTGCTGCTTGGGGCCTGGCAGCTGAGCTCGGTGACGGGAACCAACACCCCCGCGCAGCTGCCCCCGCCGGGCGCCGTAGCGGCCGCCGGGGCCGAACTTCTCGAGCGCGGCGAACTCGGCGTCCACCTCGGCATCAGCACCCAGCGCGTCCTGCTGGGCTTCGCCGCCGGAGCCGCGCTCGGCCTGACCGCGGGGGCGGTGCTGGGGCTCTCCCGCACGGCGGACGCCCTCCTTGGCCCCACGATCGGCGCCGTGCGCGCCGTCCCGTCGCTGGCCTGGGTTCCCCTGCTGATCCTCTGGATCGGCATCAACGAGGACTCGAAGGTCACCCTGATCCTGATTGGAGCGTTCTTCCCGGTCTTCACGACGGTGTCCCTCGCGCTGCGCCACGTCGACCGGAACCTCGTCGAGGCGGGTCGGGCCTTCGGCCTTACCGGGTTCCGGCTCCTCACCACCGTCCAACTGCCAGCCATCATCCCGGCGGTGTTCTCCGGACTGCGCCTCGCCCTGGCCCAGTCCTGGCTGTTCCTCGTCGCCGCCGAACTCATCGCAGCCTCAATGGGCCTGGGCTGGCTGTTGAGTGACTCCCAGAACAACGGCAGGGTCGATCGGATCTTCCTGGCCATCGTGCTCCTCGCCGTCCTCGGCAAGACCACCGACGCCCTCCTGGGGCTCGCCCAGCGCTGGGCGGTGCGGCGGTGGGCCTGAACGCACCCGACCCTCAGGCCGTACCGGCGGCGGACCCGGCCCCGGACCTCGACACCGACCGCATCCGCTTTTGGGAGGAGCAGGCCCGGCGCCTGAACTGGGAGGCGGACTGGCAAACGGCGCACACTTTCGAGCCGGCCCGGCCGGGCCCGGACGGCGAGCTCTCGGTGCCACGGATCGAGTGGTTCTCCGGCGGCCGCCTCAATGTCGCCGCCAACTGCGTCGATCGGCATGTTGCCGCCGGCCACGGCGCCCGGACGGCCCTTCACTTCGAGGGGGAGCCGGGGGACCGCCGGAGCGTCTCCTACGCCGAGCTGCTCGAGCAGGTGAGCCGGGCGGCCAACGCCCTGCTGGCCCTGGGTATCGGCAGGGGCGACCGGGTGGTGATCTACCTTCCGGTGCTCGTCGAGACGGTCGTCGCCGCCCTCGCCTGCGCCCGGATCGGAGCGGTCCACTCCCTCGTCTTCGGCGGATTCTCAGCCGAGGCCCTGCGCTTCCGGGTGAAGGACACCGGGGCGAAGCTGCTCATCACCAGCGACGGCCAGTTCCGGAGGGGAACCGCTGTCCCGGTCAAGGACATCGCCGACGCCGCGGTCGAGGGCATCGCGGGCCTCGACCATCTGCTCGTGGTCCGGCGCACCGGCTCGGACATCGCCTGGACCGCCGGCCGCGACGTCGACTGGCACGAGGCGCTCGCGGCCGCCTCGCCGGAGCATTCCCCCGAGGCGTTCGACGCCGAAACCGCGCTGTTCATTATGTACACCTCGGGAACCACTGGCCGGCCCAAGGGGCTGCTCCACACTTCGGGCGGCTACCTGACCCAGGCGTCGTGGAGCTTCCAGCACCTCTTCGGCCCGCCGGTCGGCGTGCGGCGGGACGGCGAGGTCCACTGGTGCACCGCGGACCTCGCCTGGGTGACGGCCCACACCTACGTGCTGTACGGGCCGCTGTCCAATGGCGCCACGCAGGTCCTCTTCGAGGGGACACCGGACACCCCGCACCCGGGCCGGCACTTCGAAATCATCGAACGCTACGGGGTGACCAGCTACTACACAGCGCCCACGCTGGTGCGCGCGCTTCGCTCATGGTTCCCCGCCGGCGTCCCGGAATCCTACGACCTCTCGAGCATCCGTGTGCTCGGCACCGTCGGTGAGGCCGTCAACCCGGTGGCCTGGAACTGGTTCCGGGACCAGCTCGGCCGGCGCACCGTGCCGGTGGTTGACACCTGGTGGCAGTCCGAGACCGGCGCCGCAGTCCTCTCCCCGAGCCCGTCGGACTCCGCCTTCAAGCCCGGGTGCGCCGCCCGGGCCCTGCCCGGAGTGAGCACCCGCATCGTCGATGAGGAGGGCGCAACCATGCCGCCAGGCGTGCCCGGGCTGCTGGTGGTCGACCGTCCCGGCCCGGCTCTTGCCCGCACGGTGTGGGGCGACCCGCGCCGCTACCTGGACTCGTACTGGCGCAAATTCGCTCACCAGGGCTGGTTCCTGTCCGGGGACGGCGCCCGCTACGACGACGACGGCGACACCTGGATCCTGGGTCGGGTCGATGACGTCATCAATGTCTCCGGGCACCGGCTCTCGACGATCGAGATCGAGTCGGCCCTCGTCGCCCACCCGCTGGTCGGCGAAGCGGGTGTCTGCCCGGTGGGCGACCCGATCACCGGCCATGCCATCGCCGCCTTCGTTGTGCCCGCGCCCGGCGCGTCCGGTACGCCCGGCATCGAGGACACGCTGCGCCGCCACGTCGCCGCCCGGATCGGCCCGGTCGCCCGGCCCGCGGCCGTCGTCGTGGTTAAGGACGTGCCCAAAACGCGCTCGGGAAAGATCCTGCGCCGCGTGCTGTCCGAACTGTACGAGGGCAGCCCGCTCGGGGACACCACCTCCCTGCAGAACGAGGAGTGCCTGCCCGGCATTGCTGAGGCACTCGCCGCCCGCCGCTGAGGCACTCGCCGCCCACCGCTGAGGCACCCGCCGCCCACCGCTGAGGCACCCGCCGCCCACCGCTGAGGCACCCGCCGCCCACCGCTGAGGCACCCGCCGCCCACCGCTGAGGCACCCGCCCGGTAAATCTCCCTCCGCCGATAAACTTCCCCGTCGAGACTGCACTTCACCACGCTTCACCGACGCCACAGCGTGGTGAGCTGCAGTTTCGGCGGGGCCGGCAGAGCGGCGGAGCCAGCCGGGGTGGCCGGAGTGGCGGGTGGCAGCCCGGGCGGAGGACCTAGCGGTCCAGCGGCTCCGTCCGCGGCCAAGTCCACGCCTCAAAGGTCGGGGTGGGGATGTGCACGTGTTTCATGTC
This sequence comes from Arthrobacter zhaoguopingii, assembly GCF_009828605.1. Taxonomy (NCBI): domain Bacteria; kingdom Bacillati; phylum Actinomycetota; class Actinomycetes; order Micrococcales; family Micrococcaceae; genus Arthrobacter; species Arthrobacter zhaoguopingii. Next base: position 142,203 of record NZ_WIAE01000003.1, read on the forward strand.
GTCGGGTTTGGGCGTGCTGGGGATGTGCGCAACCGGCGAATCGCCGTCGGCGGCCGCGGCTGCGGCGTCGACGAGGCCGAAACGGTCGCGGACCCGGCCGAAGAAGTCGGGTTCCTGAAGCCTGAGCATCCGCACCTCCGTTGGCCGGGCGTAGACCGACACCCAGTCCCCCGGGTCGAGGACCCCGACGATCCGGCCGTCGATCGACATCGAAACCTGTCCGCTGCGTTCGAGCACCCGCACCGAGACGAGCTCATCGGCGGCGACGATCAGGCTCCGGTCGAAGACCATGTGCGCAGCGACCGGGGTAAACACCAGGACCTGGGCACGGGGCGACACCACCGGGCCTCCCGCCGCGAACGAGTAGGCGGTCGAACCGGTGGGCGTGGCGATGATGAGCGCATCGGCCGAGTAGGAGACGAAATGGCGGGACCCGACGTAGACCGCCACGCTGGCCTGCCGGTCGCGGGTGAGTTTTTCGAAGACGACGTCATTGAGTGCGGTGACGTCCATGCCGATGCCCCAGCCGGTCTCCTGGGCGGCGTCCGCGCGGACCTCGGGCGGCTCCGTCGTCGGCCCCCGCTCATAGTGAAGCAGTGCGCCGAGTTCCTTGGGGATCCGCAGCGGCCGGCTTGAGCGCATGGTGAGGGTGAGGCGCCGCTCTTCAAGTGCCTCGTTCGCCATGACCGCGTTGAGGGCTTCAATCAGGTGCTCCGGTTCTACCTCGGTGAGGAAGCCCACCCGGCCCACGTTGACTCCCAGGATCGGAGAGTTTGAGGCCTGCGCCACTGCAACCCCGCGCAGGAAGGTGCCGTCGCCGCCGATGGTGACAACGAGGTCGAACGTGCCCGGCGGGGAGTGCTCGATCCTCAGGTGTCCGTGTTCGTCCGGAGACCAGACGTCGATCTCCGCGACGTCGATACCGTGCTCCCCGGCCCACGCCGTCAGCCCTTTGGCCGCCTCGATGGCCCGCCGTTTGCCCCCGTGCACCACGAGCCCCAGCCTGCGTAATTCCACCGGCAGCTCCTTCGATTCGTCCGCGTGAGCAAACCTTACCTGCAATGCCGCGACCCGCAACGACACATTTCTTGGTTCCCGCGCCGCGTCCCTGTCAGACTCGGGGGGAACCATCCCGAGCGGCCGAGAGATCTGGCTCTATGACGCCGCAGCAACCCTGGCCAGCGCCTCCAGCGCTGACAGTAGGGTGCTACCGCCAGAATCGATGGAGGAATAATGAGCACTGCCGATTTTTCGCAACCCCTGAAGTTCGCCTACTGGGTGCCGAACGTGAGCGGCGGGCTCGTCGTCTCAACGATCGAACAGCGCACCGGCTGGGACTTCGAGTACAACCGGAAACTTGCGCGGATCGCCGAGGACGCCGGGTTCGAGTACGCGCTGTCCCAGACCCGGTATTCCGCTTCCTACGGCGCCGACAAGCAGCACGAAGCCACAGCCTTCTCACTGGCCCTGCTCGCGGCGACGGAAAAACTCAAGGTCATTGCGGCCGTCCACCCGGGCATGTGGCATCCGGGGGTGCTCGCGAAGTTCATTATCACCGCAGACGTCATCTCCAACGGCAGGGCGGCGGTCAATATCGTCTCGGGCTGGCTGAAGAGCGAATTTACCGGCTTTGGACTCCCCTGGCTGGAGCACGACGAACGGTACGTGCGCACCGAAGAGTTCATCCGCGTGCTGCGCGGCCTGTGGACCCAGGAGCACTACAGCCAGGCCGGAAAGTACTACAACATCACCAACTTCACGCTGAGCCCGGCGCCCGTCGAGGTGCCCGGACGGGCACACCCCGAGATTTTCTTCGGCGGAAACTCGACGGCGGCACAGGCCACCGCCGGCCGGGTGGCCGACTGGTACTTCTCCAACGGGAAGGACCTCGAGGGCTTCCGGGAGAACATCGCCGGCGTGCGGGCCTCGGCAGCCGCGGCCGGGCGGCACCCGCGCTTCGGCCTCAACGGGTTCGTGATCGCCCGGGACTCCGAGAAGGAGGCCCGCGAGACCCTCCGCGAAATCGTCGCCAAGGCGCACCGGCCGGCCGTCGAAGGGTTCCGGGACGCAGTCCAGGAGGCCGGCCCCTCGACCCGTGACGGCAAGGGCATGTGGGCGGACTCCACCTTCGAGGACCTGATCCAATACAACGACGGCTTCCGCACCCAGCTGATCGGCACTCCCGAGCAGATCGCCGAGCGGATCATCGAGTACAAGAAGCTGGGTGTGAACCTGATGCTCACCTGCTACCTGCACTTCCAGGAGGAGGTCGAGGCGTTCGGCCGGGATGTCCTGCCAATCGTCCGCGCGCTCGAGGCGGACCTCGCGGACCGGGCCGGCCTCGACTTCCACCTCCCCACCCCCTCAACCGTGAAAGCAGGGCTCTGATGGCCGAGCGAACCTTTGGATTCCGGACGCGGGCGCTCCACGCCGGCGGTACCCCCGATGCGGCGCACGGCGCCCGTGCAGTCCCCATCTACCAGACGACGTCGTTCGTCTTCAAGGACACCAACGACGCCGCCAGCCTCTTCGCGCTCCAGAAGTACGGCAATATCTACTCCCGGATCGGCAACCCCACGGTTGCGGCGTTCGAGGAGCGCATCGCCTCCCTGGAGGGCGGGATCGGCGCGGTGGCGACGGCGTCGGGCATGAGTGCCGAGTTCATCACCTTCGCTGCACTGTGCCAGGCCGGCGATTCCATCGTCGCCGCCTCCCAGCTGTACGGCGGAACCGTGACGCAGCTCGACGTCACGCTGCGGCGCTTCGGCATCGACACGACCTTCGTTCCCGGGACGGATCCGGCCGACTATGCTGCCGCAATCCGGCCGAACACGAAGGCCGTCTATGCGGAGGTCATCGCCAACCCCTCCGGCGAGATTGCCGACCTTGAGGGCCTCGCGGCGGTGGCCCACGACGCAGGGGTGCCGCTGATCATCGATTCCACCCTCAGCACCCCCTACCTCATCCGGCCGATCGAGCACGGGGCGGACATCGTGATCCACTCGGCCACCAAGTTCATCGGCGGCCACGGGACGACCCTGGGCGGCGTCGTCGTCGAGAGCGGGAAGTTCAACTGGGGCAACGGCAAGTTCCCGGGGATGACCGAGCCCGTTCCCTCCTACGGGAACATCCAGTGGTGGGCGAACTTTGGTGAATACGGCTTCCTGACGAAGCTGCGCACCGAGCAGCTGCGCGACATCGGGCCGTCGCTGTCGCCGCAGTCGGCTTTCCAGCTGCTGCAGGGCGTCGAGACCCTTGCCCAGCGGCTCGACGAGCACCTGAAGAACGCCAAGGCCATCGCCGAATGGCTGCAGGCCGACCCTCGGGTCGCCTACGTCAACTACGCCGGGCTACCCAGCCATCCGCATCACGGGCGGGCGGGAAGGTACCTGCCCCAGGGCCCGGGCTCGGTGTTCAGCTTCGGCATCCGCGGCGGCCGCGAAGCCGGTCAGCGGTTCATCGAGGCGTTGCAGCTCGCATCCCACCTGGCGAACGTTGGGGACTCGCGCACGCTCGTGATCCACCCCGGGTCCACGACCCACCAGCAGCTCTCGCCCGAGCAGCTCAGCGCGGCGGGCATCCCCCAGGATCTGGTCCGCATCTCGGTGGGCCTTGAGGACCTCGAGGACATCCTGTGGGACCTCGACCAGGCACTGACCGAAGCCGTCGAGCGCGATGGCTCCGCGTCCCTGCCGCAGGTACCGGCGGAGGGCGGCACCGGGAACTCCGCCGACGGGCAGGCCCCGACGTGCGCGGTGGGGGTCGGGGCATGAGCGCGGCAGAGCGGACGTGGGAAGGTCCCTCCGCACCGGAGCGGCTCGCCCTGCTGCGCGGCGCCAAGTCGGTGGCAATCGTCGGGGCCTCGGACAAGCCCTCGCGCGCCTCGTACTTTGTCGCGACCTACCTTCAGTCCTCGTCGCCCTACCGGCTGTACTTCGTCAATCCAGTGGCCACGCAGATCCTCGGTCAGCCGGCGTATGCCTCGCTTGCCGACCTTCCAGAGGTTCCCGACGTGGTCGACGTCTTCCGCAGGCACGACGACCTCCCCTCGGTGCTCGAGGAAACCCTCGACGTCGGCGCGCGAACGCTGTGGCTGCAGCTGGGGTCCTGGCACGAGGACGTGGCCCGGCGGGCCGAGGGCGCAGGGCTATCGGTGGTGATGGACCGCTGCCTGAAGATCGAGCACGCCCGCTTCCACGGCGGACTGAACCTCGCCGGGTTCAACACCGGCGTCCTCTCCTCGAAGCGGCAGCTCCTCTCCTGACCGCGGCGCGGATTCCCGCGACGGCGGTGACGGCACCGGGACCTGCAGTGCTGGTTCCGGTGCCGGTGCGTCCCCGACCCGGGGCAAGGGTCCTCCGAGAGCGGCGGGGCCCGAAATCCCGCCGATCGACGGTTTCTCCGGGTCTGAAGTCTCCAGCGCTTCTGGATTCTCGGGGGCTGGTGGCTCGAGGTGCGAAGCATCCGAACCTGGGACTTCCAGGCCTGATGGCTCTGGTTCTGATGGTTCTGGTTCTGACAGCTCCGGCGTAGCCCGGTCCGGGGCCGAGGGATCGAGGTCGAGCCAGCCCCCGGTTTCCGGCCCTGCCGGCGTCCACGGCTCCGGCCGGCGATCGGCGCCCTGGTCCACTTCGGCCCCGGGCTCCTTCGACGCGGGCAGCGACTGACGCTTCCGCGCCCATTCCGGCGCCTCTCCGGGCGCCTCGAGCTCCGGTCTGGCTTCTCCGCCGGCGCCTCGTCTGTCTCCGGGCGCAGCAGGCTGCGGCTTGGCCGGCTTCGCCTTCGTCGGCTTGGGCTTCGACGGGTTTGACCCCGCAGGCTTCGGCCCGGTGGGTTTCATTTGTGCCGGCGTGGATTCCTCCGGCTGGGATTCCGCAGGCCGGGATTCCGCAGGCCGGGATTCCGCAGGCCGGGATTTCGCAGGCCCGGATTGTCCCGGCTTCGGTCCCGGCTTGGCAGCCCCCCGGTGCCCCGCATCCGGCGCTGGAAACGACCTGTCGGGCGCCGCCTCAGGGGTGACGCCTTCCCGGTCTCCACCCGTCGCACCGGATCCACCGGAGGAGGGACGTGTCGGTTTGTGCCATGGTCCGGTACTCCCGGCGGCGCCTGACGCTTCCGGCCCGGTCTGCCCAGTGACTCCCTCGGCCTCCGTTCCCGTGGGCCCGGCGGCACCGGCAAGTCCGCTTCGATCGGCAGTATTCTGGGCCGCCGGCCCGCCCTGAGGTCTGGCGAGGTCCGGCAGATCCGATGCAGATGGCCGCTGCGTGGGGTCAATGAGTGCGGGTCCCGCCGCCGTCCCGTCCGGCCGGCCCATGACGGAATGGACCGCGCTGCCGAGGTTGTCCGCGAAGGTGCCCGGCCCGGCGGCCACGCCGGACATGCCCAGTCCCATTGAGACCACAATGGTGCCGCCGATGATGGGACCCCGCAGCCGCTTCCGGCGTCCACGGTCCGGCGCATCCGCTGGAGCGAAAAAGGCCAGGAGGTCCGCTCCCGGAGCGGGAACCGGCCCGTCCCCCAGGCTCTTCACGCAGCCCAGCACCCCAAGGAGCTCCGGAGCCACGGGAAGCGCCGCCTCATCGAACAGCTCGGAAAGGCCCTCGTCATCGGCCGGTGGCTTGCCCGCCGTCATGACGCCTCTTTCTGGTCGAGTTCCACAAGTTCCTTAAGACGGAGCAGCCCCCGCCGCTGTAGCTGCTTGATCGAACCTGTCGACCTGCCCATTACGTCCCCGACCTGCTCAAGCGAAAGCCCGGCAACGACGCGCAGCAGCAGGACCTCCCGGTGCTCGTCCTTGAGTGCGGTCAGGAGTTCCTCGATATTGCCTTCACCGAACCGGTCGAGTGCCACGGATTCCGCCGACGCGCTGGTGCGGGAATCGGCGTCGGGCTCGTACCCGGTGAGTATGGGACCGCGTGCCCTTCTGCGGACCTCATCCACCCACCGGGCATGGGCGACGGAGAAGACGAACGTCCGCAGCGCCCCCGGCCCGCCCTGAAGCGAGGTGAGCTTGGTGAACACGGTGAGGAAGACCTCCTGGGTGAGGCCTTCCGGATCCTCGGCACCCCGGCCCGTAAAGTAGCCGAGCACCAGTGGGCTGAGCTGCGAGTAGATCCATTCAAAGGCCGCCGGGTCCCCCTTCTGAGCGCGTGCGAGCGCTTCGTCGGGCAGCATGCGGACCATGGATTTCCTCGCGAAAGGTGGGTGGAGAAGTCAGCTTATCCGCTGGGTACCGCAGGGGGTGGAAGGCCTGCCGCACATCGGCGGGCGCGTCGCGCTGCGCGGAAGGACGTTCCGCACTGGCGGGTCTGCACGGGCCGGGGCGCCGGGCGGGCTGTACCGGCCGGCCGGCCGGCCGGGCGGGGCGACGGCGGCCCCACAAAAGAAAGGCCGCACCGAGACCCAATGGGGGATAAGCCTCGGTGCGGCACTTACACACAGGTAATCGTCGGCGGGGCCGCAAAGGTTACGCGGTTGGAGGTCTATTTTTCGGGCTCGGTTCCGGGGTGCGTCGTGAACCTGCATACCGTTGGCCCGGTCCGCCAGCCCGTCGAACGGTGAAATGCCGCTTCGAGTGGCGTCGATGGCAGAGTTGTTCGGGAACAAAAATGGCGATGAAAAAGGATTGGTAACCGATGACGACGGAACACAACTGGGCCGGCAATCTGGTGTACCGGCAGGAACGCCTTGAACGCCCCACCGAAGTGCACGCCCTTCAGGAAATTGTCGCCGCGGCGTCCTCGGTGCGTGCGCTCGGCAGCCGCCATTCCTTCAACGACATCGCCGACACCACCGGCACGCTGGTATCCCTTGAGAAGCTGCCTTCGGACATCAGGGTCGACGGCGCGGGACGAACCGTGAGCGTCAGCGGAGCGGTCCGCTACGGTGAACTCGCCGCCGAACTCCAGCGGCAGGGTTTCGCCCTCGCCAACCTCGCTTCCCTGCCGCACATCTCCGTGGCCGGAGCGGTCGCCACGGCCACCCACGGCTCGGGGAACCGCAACGGGAACCTCGCCACTGCCGTAGCAGCGATCGAGTTCGTCACGGCCTCCGGGGACCTGCGTACCGTGCGGCGGGGCGAGGACGCCGATTTTGGGGGCATGGTGGTGAACCTTGGGGCGCTCGGGATCATGACCCGGCTCACGCTCGACATCGAGCGGTCCTTTGCCGTGCGCCAGGACGTCTACACCGACCTTCCCTGGGCCCGGGTGCTTGGGAATTTTGAGGAGATCACCGGCGCCGCCTACAGCGTCAGCCTCTTCACCGACTGGGCCGGCGACACCGTCAACCAGGCCTGGCTGAAGTTTCGGACCTCGGCGGACGACGGCGCCCCGGCCGCGGAGGCGTTCTCCGGCGGCACGAGGGCCGAGGAGCCGCTGCACCCGGTCCCCGGCATGTCCTCGGTGAACTGCACGCAGCAGCTTGGCGTGCCCGGACCCTGGTCGGACCGCCTCGCCCATTTCCGGCTCGCCTTCACCCCCAGCAGTGGAGCGGAACTGCAGTCCGAATACCTGGTCGGCTCCGAGCATTCCCGGGCGGCGATCGACGCCGTCCGCTCCCTCGCACCGAAGCTCGCACCGCTGCTCCAGATCTCGGAGATCCGCACAATGGCGGCCGACCGCCTGTGGCTGAGCAGCAACTACGGCCGTTCGGGGATCGGCCTGCACTTCACGTGGAAGCCCCTGCAGCGCGATGTCGAGGCCTTCCTTCCCGAGCTCGAGTCCAGCCTTGCCCCCTTTGCGGCCCGGCCGCACTGGGGCAAGCTGTTCACCGGGCAGGCCGGCCCGCTCGAGCGCCTGTACCCGCGCCTCGCCGATTTCCGGGCGCTGGCCGACGACTGGGATCCGCAGGGCAAGTTCCGCAACGGCTTCCTTGAGCGGACGGTGTTCGCCCACCTCCCCGGCGTGCTGAGCGGAAGCCACGGCCCTAGTGCGCGTCGACGATGGCCTCGTTGGGCCCGAAGCGGCGGTTGCGCAGCACGGGGAGGAACTCGCGGACGTCGTCGACCCGGTGCCTGGTGACCTCCGTCGTCACGACGGCCTCGGACTCGTGTTCGAGGAAGGCATGCGCCACCCCCATCGGGTCGAGGATGGCCGAGTGGCCGATGGTGTGGTCGCTCGAGGTGCCGGCCGCGGCGATCCAGACGGTGTTCTCGATGGCGCGGGCCTTGAGGAGGGTCTCCCAGTGCTCGATCTTGTGCTCGCCCTGGAACCAGGCGGCGGGCACGCAGATCAGGTCGGCGCCGGCGTCGGCGAGCGCCCGGGCCTGCTCCGGAAAGCGGATGTCGTAGCAGGTCATCAGGCCCACGGACATCTCCCCGAGCGGCACGACGGTGAGGCCGCCGTCGCCGGGTTTGATCCGCTTCGATTCCTGGTAGCTGAACGCGTCGTAGAGGTGAAGCTTCCGGTAGGTGTCGGTGATCCGGCCGGTCCGGTCGATCAGCACGAGCGTGTTGTAGGGGCGTTCCTCCCCGCTTGACTCATAGCCGCCGGCCACGATCGCGATGTCGAGTTCCGCGGCCAGAAAGGAGAGCTGCTGCACGAAGGTGCTCCAGCTGCTGTCGACGGCGGCCTGCAGCGGGCCGGTGACCTTGCCGATCGTGAACATCGACTCTTCCGGGAACACGATGAGCTCCGCGCCGTCGGACTTGGCCTTCCGGGCCAGCTTCCGCATCACCAAGAGGTTCGCCTGCACGTCCCCGCCCGGCCGGAACTGTCCTACGCTGACTTTCATATTCCCCGCCTCCGCGTCGCTGTCCCCTGCGCACCAGCCTACAGACTGCGCGGCGGGTTGCTAAAGGCTAGCGTTGGGCCATGAGTATTCGACGCGCAGTCCCCGGTCCCGGTCAGGAATCCGTCTGGGACTACCCGAGGCCACCACGGGTGGAGGCGAGCACCGAGGAGATCGTCGTGCGGTTCGGCGGCGAGGAGATCCTGCGGACCTCCTCGGCCCTGCGGGTGCTCGAGACGAGCCATCCGCCGGTGTACTACCTGCCGGCCGCGGACTTCGTGCCCGGGGCGCTGGAGGCGGCGGAGGGGAACTCCTTCTGCGAGTTCAAGGGCACCGCGGGCTACTTCGACGTTGTCGGCGGCGGGCGGCGCGCGGCTCGGTCGGCCTGGACCTACCCCTCCCCGTCGGCCGGCTATGAGGAACTCGCCTGCCGCGTCGCCGTGTACCCGGGGGCGATGGATTCCTGCACCGTGGACGGTGAACAGGTCACCGCTCAGGCCGGTGACTTCTACGGGGGCTGGGTCACCGCGCGGATCGTCGGGCCCTTTAAGGGCGGGCCGGGAACCCGGGGCTGGTGACGCCCCGGGCCGCGCCAGGGGTGCCGCGTCAGCCGGTGATGAGGTCGTTCACGACGATGGTCTGGTCGCGGTCCGGGCCGACGCCGATGGCCGAGAACCGGGCCCCCGACATCTTCTCGAGCGCCCGCACGTAGACCTGCGCGTTGTCCGGCAGGTCCTCGATGCTGCGCGCACCGGTGATGTCCTCGGTCCACCCCTCGAAGTATTCGAAGATCGGCTTCGCGTGGTGGAACTCGGTCTGGGTCATGGGCATCTCATCGTGGCGTACGCCGTCGACGTCATAGGCGACGCAGACGGGGATGCGCTCGATGCCCGTGAGCACGTCAAGTTTCGTCACAAAGTAGTCGGTGAAGCCGTTGACGCGGGACGCGTGGCGCGCGAGCACGGCGTCGTACCAGCCGGTGCGGCGCGGACGCCCGGTGTTCACACCGAACTCCCCGCCGGTCTTCTGCAGGTAGAGGCCCATATCGTCGAAGAGCTCAGTCGGGAACGGTCCGGCACCGACGCGCGTGGTGTAGGCCTTGATGATGCCCACGGCCCGGGTGATGCGGGTCGGCCCGATGCCCGAGCCGACCGAGGCGCCGCCCGCCGTCGGGTTGGACGAGGTGACGAACGGGTAGGTGCCGTGGTCGACGTCGAGGAAGGTGGCCTGGCCGCCCTCCATGAGCACAACCTTGCCCTCGTCGAGCGCCTCATTGAGGGCGAAGGTCGAATCGATGACCAGGGGCCGCAGTCGCTCGGCATAGGACAGGAAGTACGAGACGATCTCGTCCACCTCCACGCTGCGGCGGTTGTAGACCTTCACGAGCAGTTCATTCTTCTGCTTCAGGGAGCCTTCGACCTTCTGGCGCAGGATCGACTCGTCAAAGACGTCCTGGACGCGCAGGCCAAGCCGGGCGACCTTGTCCATGTAGGCCGGGCCGATGCCGCGGCCGGTCGTGCCGATGGCGCGCTTGCCCAGGAAACGCTCGGTCACCTTGTCGAGCACCTGGTGGTACGGCGCGACGAGGTGCGCGTTGGCCGAGATCTTCAGCTTGGAGGTGTCTGCACCCCGGGCCTCGAGTCCGTCGATCTCATCGAACAGCGCCTCGAGGTTGATCACGCAGCCGTTGCCGATGATGGGGATGGCGTTCGGGCTGAGAATGCCGGCGGGTAGGAGCTTCAGCTCATACTTCTCGCCTCCGACGACCACCGTGTGCCCGGCGTTGTTGCCTCCGTTGGGCTTGACCACGTAGTCGACACGGCTGCCGAGCAGGTCGGTGGCTTTGCCTTTACCTTCATCGCCCCACTGGGCTCCGACAATCACAATCGCAGGCATGGGATCCTCCCCCATTGTGGCGGCGCGGTGCGCGGTTCGGGTGCAGCCGCTGCCGTCATGAGAATGCCCCCGGACATGCGCCCGTTCCCGGCCGCATCAGGGGCTCTTACGTCCCAAGTTTAGCCGAGCGCGCGGTAACGGCGCTGCACAATGGTCTCATGGACCGATTTACAGGACATATCGCCGGCATCGGCACCGCCTCGGGCACCCGGCTGGTGGTGGGCCGGTGGGACGAGTCGCCCTTCGGCGCCTTCACCGACGTCATGATGGAGGACGCCGGCGGCCTCCGGACCCTGCTGGCCCCCTCGGAGGACATCGCCGCCTACGTTGGGTCGACCTACTCCTTCGACGAGGTCCGGGTGGTTCCGGTCCGGTCGACCCTGTCCGCCTCGCACCTCACGGTCGAAGCCGGCGGCCTGCATCTCAGCGCCGACCTCGGAGCGCCCACCCCGCTCGGACGGCTGCTCGGGCTGGTCCCCCGAGCCCGCGCCACGAGTCCCCGGTGGCTCGCGCTGATCTCCCCGGCGGCGGCACTTCTCCTGCCGGGGGTCCGTACCGCAGGCTCGGCCGGCAACGGCCGCCGCGAGTACTACGGAGTCACCTCCGCCCGGGCCATCACGGCCGTATCGGTCGAACTCCACGGGGCGGGCCTGGGGCCGCTCGCACCGCTGCAACCTGCGGTCCGGTTCGGCTTCAGCTCCGCCCCTGCAGCGCCCCAGATCGTCAGCGTCGTGACGACCATTTCGCACCTCGGCTGAACCGGCTGTTCGACCACCGGGTTCAATCACCCAAGTTCACTCACCCCGGGTTCAATCACCCCGGGTCGACCATCCGGGCCGCTGCTCCCCTCGGAAGGGTTATCCCACGGAGCGCCGCTCCGGATTCATCGCATCCAGGTACTGCTGCACCGCGTCCTCAGGGACCCGGTAGGAGCGCCCGAAACGAATCCCGTGAATCGCCCCCGACTGCACCAGCCGGTAGACCGTCATCTTAGAGACCCGCATCATGGAGGCCACCTCCGATACGGTAAAAAGGTGGGTTGGAATTGTCTTGTTGTCCGCCACGGCACACCCGCTTCCACAAACCCAGCCGCCACTTTGGCGACTCCCTTAACTGTGTTGGTTCCAGTGGAGGCCTCACAAGGGATCGCGCTACTCGTTTCCCGATACAGCAAAGACGAGTAGTTCGGTGGAGCGGGTGCGCGCCGGCGGAATCAGGACCCGAGCTGGGCGCTTGCCTCGGGGTCGGACTCCCGCAGGAACACCGCAATCCGCTCCGCTTCCTCGATCTCACCGATCGAGGCGGCGGCCCGGCCCAGGGCGTAGAGGGACCTCAAGAAGCCCCGGTTGGGCGCATGGGAGTACGGCACCGGCCCGGCGCCCCGCCAGCCGTTGCGGCGCAGCGCGTCCAGGCCCCGGTGGTAGCCAGTGCGGGCGTAGGCGTAGGACTCGATGGTGCGGCCCTCGGCGTAGGCCTCGTCGGCGAGGATGGCCCACACCAGCGACGACGTCGGGTGCTTCGCCGCCAGGTCCACCGCCTCGTCGCCCGCCTTGAGCCGGGCCTCGACCTCGGGTTCCTCGGGCAGGTACGTCGGCTCGGGCCCGAGCAGGTTCTTGCGGAATTCGTCGGACATTTCTAGAGCTTCTTTCCTGCCGAGCCCAGGGACTGAGCCGCTTCGACGACGCGGGCGGCGAGGGCCGCTTCGGCCGAGGCGCCCCAGACGCGGGGGTCGTACACCTTCTTGTTGCCCACTTCGCCGTCGACCTTCAGGACGCCGTCATAGTTGCGCAGCATGTGGTCCGCCACCGAGCGGGTGAACGCGTACTGGGTGTCGGTGTCGATGTTCATCTTGATGACCCCGTACGACACGGCGTCGGCGATCTCCTGCTCGCTTGAGCCGGAGCCGCCGTGGAAGACCAGGTCGAACGGCTTGTCCTTGCCGAGCTTGGAGCCGACCTGCTGCTGGATGTCCTTGAGGATCTCCGGACGCAGCTTGACTCCACCGGGCTTGTAGACGCCGTGGACGTTGCCGAAGGTCAGGGCGGTGATGTAGCGCCCGTGCTCGCCGGAGCCCAGGGCGTCGACCGTGGCCAGGGCGTCTTCGACGGTGGTGTAGAGCTTGTCGTTGATGGCGTTCTCGACGCCGTCCTCCTCACCGCCGACGGTGCCGATCTCCACCTCGAGGATGATCTTGGCGGCAGCCGCCCGGGGCAGGATCTCGCGGGCGATCCGGAGGTTCTCCTCAAGGGTCTCGGCGGAGCCGTCCCACATGTGGGACTGGAACAGCGGGTTGCCGCCGGCCTTGACCGCTTCCTCGGAGGCCGCAAGGAGCGGAAGCACGAAGTCGTCGAGCTTGTCCTTGGGGCAGTGGTCGGTGTGGAGGGCGATGTTGACGTCGTACTTCTTCGCCACTTCGTGGGCGAAGGCCGCGAAGCCCCGGGCTCCTGCCACCATGTCCTTCACGCTGGCCCCGGACCAGTAGGCCGCCCCGCCCGTCGAAACCTGAACGATGCCATCGGAACCCGCCTCGGCGAAGCCGCGCATGGCGGCGTTGAGGGTCTGCGACGAGGTGACGTTCACCGCCGGGTACGCGAAGCCACCGGCCTTCGCGCGGTCGATCATGTCGGCGTAGATTTCGGGTGTGGCGATGGGCATGGTCGACTCCTTGTAGCTGGGTTCGTGGACGCCGGGCGGAAAGCACCCTGTGCGATCGTTCCCATCCTAGCCATCCGCCCGTGCCCCCGGGGGGCTAATCGGTGCGGCGTCCTACTGCCTGCGCTCAGCCCTCCTGCCCAGAAACCCGGCTGCGCGCAGCCCCGGCCGTGCCTAGACCCGCTGGTTGAACACGTGCCGGCGGATCCACCCGTGCATGGCGATGGCCGCGGCCGCCGAGGCGTTGATCGACCGCGTTGAGCCGAACTGGGCGATGGAGAGGGTCGCCTTGGCGGCGGCATGGACCTCCGGCGTCAGCCCCGGACCCTCCTGCCCGAACACGAGGACGCACCGCTCGGGCAGGTCGTAGGTTTCCAGCGGCACCGAGTCGGGGAAGTTGTCGATGCCGATGACCGCCAGGCCCTCGGCATCCGCCCAGGCCACGAAGTCCTCGACCGTCGGGTGGTGGCGGACGTGCTGGTAGCGGTCGGTCACCATGGCCCCGCGGCGGTTCCAGCGGCGCCGGCCGATGATGTGCACCTCGGCGGCAAGGAAGGCATTCGCGGTGCGGACCACCGAGCCGATGTTGAGGTCGTGCTGCCAGTTCTCGATGGCGACGTGGAACCCGTGCCGGCGGGTGTCAAGGTCGGCGACGATCGCCTCGTGGTTCCAGTACCGGTAGGCGTCCACCACGTTGCGGGTGTCCCCCGCCTCGAGCAGCTCCGGATCCCAGTGCGGCCCCGAGGGCAGCTCGCCCTCCCAGGGCCCCACGCCCACCGGTGCGGCAGCGTCCGAGGTCCCTGCCGGCGGTGTGTCCTGCCCGAAACCCTGGAGGGCGTCGTCGTTTTCGCCTCGATTTTTCACCTCTCAAGCCTAAGGTGAAAGACTGATGCGGATTCCCGCCCGGCCCACCGAAGGAAGCAGATGCGCAACAACGACTACATTGAGTGCTGGCTGACGGACATGGACGGCGTACTGGTTCACGAGAACCATCCGATTCCCGGTGCCGCGGAGCTGATCGAGCGCTGGGTCGCCACCTCCAAGCGGTTCCTCGTGCTGACGAACAATTCGATCTACACCCCGCGCGACCTCGCGGCACGTCTAGCGGCGTCGGGCCTTGAGATCCCCGAGGAAAACCTGTGGACCTCGGCGATGGCCACCGCCGAATTCCTCAAGGGCCAGCTGCCGGGCGCCCGCGCCTACGTGATCGGCGAGGCCGGCCTCACGACGGCCCTCCACGAGGCCGGCTTCGTGCTCACCGACACCAACCCCGACTACGTGGTGCTCGGGGAGACCCGCACCTACTCGTTCGAGGCCATCACCATGGCCATCCGGCTGATCCTCGAGGGGGCGCGGTTCATCGCGACGAACCCAGACGTCACAGGCCCGTCCAAGGAGGGCGTGCTTCCCGCCACCGGCGCGATCGCGGCGCTCATCACCGCGGCGACGAACCGGGACCCCTACATTGTGGGAAAGCCCAACCCGATGATGTTCCGTTCGGCCATGAACCAGATCGAGGCGCACTCGGAGACCACCGCGATGATCGGCGACCGGATGGACACCGACATCATCGCCGGGATGGAAGCGGGCCTCCACACCGTCCTCGTGCTCAGCGGAATCACCCAGCGTGCAGACATCGATGCCTACCCCTTCCGGCCGGATCAGGTGATCAACTCGGTCGCGGACCTGATCGACACCTTCTAGCGGCGGGCACTACTCACCCGTACGGCACCGGGTCGCTGCGGGCCGAGTCACCCCGGCTCAGGTCGCTGCAGGCCGAGTCACCGCGGCTCAGGTCGCTGCGGGCCGAGTCACCGCGGCTCAGGTCACCCCGGCTCAGGTCACTGCAGGTCGGGTCACTGCGGGTCAGGTCACTGTGGCGCGGCCGCCGCCGCGGGGCAGCGGAATGAGCTGCTCCTGAATCCGCTGCAGCAGCGGACGGTAGGTCAGCGGGTTCCACTGGGGGCTCGCGTGGGCCGGACGGGCCCCTTCGGTCACCAGGTCGCTCAGAATGAGGTTCCTCGGGAAGATCTCGGCCCAGCCGGCCCGCGCCGTGCCGTAGTTGACCACGGTGTCATGCGGATTCCCAAGGAAAGCCAGCTGCGTGGGACCCAGGGCGTCCCGGAACCGCGTCGGGTCGAAGTGGTAGATGTAGGACGCCTGCGACTGGATCAGGACACTGCTGGGCGCCAGCGGCGAGAGCTGTTCGAGGCTCTGGTCGATGATCTTGCGCCACGTGCGTTCGTTCTTGTGGACGATGCGCTCACCGAGTTCGTACCCGCCCCGCACCACCGTGGGGATCTGGTAACCGGCCTCGTACAGGAACACGACGCCCTCGAACATCTCCTGTTCGAGCACGTCGAACTTCGTGTGGGGGCTCGAGTCGAGCACGATCAGCTCGACGGGGATGCCGCGGGCGGCGAGCCGCGCCGCGACCTCGACGGCGACCATCCCGCCGAAGCTGTGCCCGTAAAAGTAGAGCTTTTCAAGCTGGAAGTTCCGCACGTACCGATTCAGCTCCGCGACGATATTGCTCACGTCCAGCCCCCGGTTCGAGTACCCCACGGCAGCCATCTGCGCCCGCCGCGACAGCGTGGGCCGCAGAGAATTCAGGATCCACAGGGCCTCCTCCCAGCTGGTCTTGTATCCGGGAAAAAGCACCCAACGGGAGTGCGGGAAGGCGGCCCGGGCGGCGTCGTCGGGCACGGGGAGCAGGCGCAGGGTTTCGCGCTCCTGCTGGATCCTGCGGGTGAGGACGAGGTCCGCGGCGAGCGCCAGGCCGAGCGAGGAGCCGGTCAGGAACGCCCTGCGGGAGAAGGCACCGACCTCACTCGCGTCCCCCAGCAGGCGGCGGGCATCATCCATGGCGGATTGATCGCCTCCCGTCTGTCCTGATGTTGTCCCTCCGCACTTCCGCCGGCGGCTGCCGGCACCTCAGCCGAGGCCGAGTTCTTCCTTCCCGAAGGCGTAGAGGTAGGGGACCCCAGCTTCGGCTTCAATCCGCTCCCGCGAACCGGTGTTCCGGTCGACAATGACGGCGACTGCGCGCACGTCGCCGCCGGCCTTCCGGACGCCTTCGACCGCGGTCAGCGCCGACCCCCCGGTGGTCGAAGTGTCCTCAAGGACCACCACGGGCCTGCCGGCGACGTCGGGCCCTTCGACCTGGCGTCCCATGCCGTGGGTCTTCGAGGTCTTCCGGACGACGAAGGCGTCGATCGGGCGCCCGGCCTGCGACGCGGCGTGCATCAGCGCGGTGCCTACCGGGTCCGCGCCCATGGTGAGCCCGCCCGCGCTCTGGAATTCAATTCCCGCGTCATCCAGGAGCCGGAGCATGACGCGCCCAACGAGCCGGGAGGCCTCGTGGTGGAGGGTGATCCGGCGCAGGTCGATGTAGTAGTCGGCCTCGACCCCGCTTGAAAGCGTCACCTTCTCATGCACCACGGCGAGCTCCTTAATGAGTTCGAGGAGCCGGGCGCGGTCGGCGGCGGGTGCTGAGGTGTCGGCGGGCGAGGTGTCGGCGGTCATGGACCGAGTCTATCGAGTCCCCGGGCCCACTACGCCCGGCCCGGGAGGGCCGGACGGCCCCGCTCGGCAGACCGGTCCGACTTCCTCTGGCTTTAGGAGTCCCCCCGCCTGCCACGCTCGAGGCACCCGCGCCGCCGCGTAACGCCCCCGAAACCTGCGCGTAGTAGCCTGAGCGCATGCGCGAACTCCAGGCGAAAATCATCGAGGAAATGGGCGTGCGCCCCACCATCGACCCCGCGGGGGAAATCCGGACCCGGGTCGGGTTCCTCAAGGACTACCTCCGGGCCAGCCGGACGAACGGGTTCGTCCTCGGCATCAGCGGCGGACTCGACTCGACCCTCGCCGGCAAGCTCGCCCAGCTCGCCGTCGATGAACTGCGCGCCGAAGGCGAAGACGCCGACTTCCTCGCCGTCCGCCTGCCCTACAACGCCCAGAAGGACGAGGAGGACGCCCAGGCCGCCCTCGCGTTCATCGAGCCGCGCAGCACGCGCGAGTACAACGTCGCCCCCGCCGTCGAAGGCTTCCAGGACGAGTATGTCAAGACGACCGGCGAGAAGATTTCCGACTTCAACAAGGGCAACATCAAGGCCCGGGCCCGGATGGTGGCCCAGTACGCCCTCGCCGGCCAGCACAACCTCCTGGTCCTCGGCACCGACCACGGCGCGGAGTCCGTCACCGGCTTCTTCACCAAGTACGGCGACGGCGGCGCCGACATCCTGCCGCTGTTCGGGCTGAACAAGCGCCAGAACCGGGCGCTGCTGAAGGAACTCGGAGCCCCCGAGGCGCTGTACAACAAGGTTCCGACGGCGGACCTGCTCGACGACGCACCCGGGCAGGCGGACGAGAAGGAACTCGGCCTGACCTACGACCAGATCGATGACTACCTCGAGGGGCGCGAGGTCGGCGAGGTGGCCGCGGCGGCCATTGAACACCGTTACTGGATCACCCGCCACAAGCGCACCGTCCCGGTCACCCTTTTTGATTCCTGGTGGCGGGGCTGAAGCAACCCGTTGATAACCTAGTGCCCGTGAAGATCGCCACCTGGAACGTCAACTCCCTCCGTGCCCGTGCCGACCGTGTCGAGGCGTGGCTCGGCCGCTCCGACGTCGACGTCCTGGCTATCCAAGAGACCAAGTGCAAGGACGAGAACTTCCCGTGGGAGATGTTCGAGAACGCCGGCTACGAGGTCGCCCACTTCGGGCTGAGCCAGTGGAACGGCGTGGCCATCGCCTCGCGGGTGGGGCTCGACGACGTCGAACGCACCTTTCCGGGCCAGCCCCCCTTCGCCAAACCCGGGATTGAGCCCGTGCAGGAGGCCCGCGCCATCGGCGCGACCTGCAACGGGATCCGCGTCTGGAGCCTCTACGTGCCCAACGGCCGCTCCCTCGACGACCCGCACATGCCCTACAAGCTTCAGTGGCTCGACGTGCTCCGCCAGCACGCGAAGGAGTGGGTGACCGCCAACCCGGAGGCCCAGATCGCCCTCATGGGCGACTGGAACATCGCCCCGCAGGACGAGGACGTGTGGGACATCGACTTCTTCGTCAACGGCGGCCACACCCACGTCAGCCCGCCCGAACGCAGCGCCTTCCAGAGGTTCCTCGACGCCGGCTTCGCCGACGTGGCCCGACCCTTCACCCCCGGGCCCGGCGTCTACACCTACTGGGACTACACGCAGCTGCGCTTCCCGAAGAAGGAGGGCATGAGGATCGACTTCGTGCTCGGCTCCCCCGCCCTCGCGGCGCGGGTCGCCAATGCCTCGATCGACCGGGAGGAACGCAAGGGCAAGGGCGCCTCCGACCACGCGCCCGTGATCGTGGAGCTCGACGGACAGTGACCCGCCGCCACCCCACCGGAATCGCCCGGCCGTTTCCATACGTCTCGTTCCTGCGGGTGTACGAGCCCCTCGACGCGTTCGACGACGCCCAGCAGCTTGTCATCCTCGGACAGCGCGCGCGCGGACGCCGCATCACCGAGCAGATCGACTACGAGCAGTCGCTGCGCCGGGTGACCCGCACTGTGTCCGACCCGTTCCCGCACCATGAACCCGATCTGGTCCGGGTCCTCCACTTCCCTGGGAACAGCGGGAGCACCACGCCCTACTACTGCCCGAACCAGCTCTCGGTCCGCACCACCCTCGCCGCCGAGTCCCTCGACGCGACCCTGCGGGGCCCGCTCGTCGACGTCCTCGTGCCCGAGGCGGCCCGCGAGGCCCAGCAGGCCCGGCTCGACCCGGACACGTTCGCGGATTCCGTGGCGAAGCTCCACACCCGCTCCGCCACGTGGGGCGTGCCCTTCGCCTGGTTCGTCCTCATCCACGAGGACGACCTGACGGAGGTCATCGAGGACAACGGCAGGGTGAGTACCGTCCGCATCTCGGCGCGGGTGCACGAATGCATCGACCGGGCCCGGCACGCCATCGCGCAGCTCGCCATCGGCGCCCCCGAACTGGACCTGCTTGAGGAGCTGACCGAGCTCACGCAGTGGCTCGAGGTGTTCCGCCGGGACGCCATCGTGGAGATCGACTACGGTGCCGTTGCCGACCGGGTCTTCCCTGATGAGTCGCCGCACGATGTGCGGATTGGGATCGAAAGCCTCGCCGAGGCGGACATGACCGGGGCAGCCGCGTCCTACCGCAGGTTGGCCTCGCGCTGGATTCCGATCCGGCAGCTCGCGCGCGCCTCCTGACGCCCGCGCAGCCTTCCCCTGACCGGCCCTGGTCAGTGGGCAGCTTCGACCGCAACACCCCGGCTCAGCGCGGAACGGGCCCGGTCGAGCCGCGCACGATCAGCTGGTGCGGCTGGACCGGAATGACGTCGGCCGCGGGCTGGCCCTGAAGTTCGTCCAGGAGGATGCCCGCCGCGAAGTCACCCTGGTCGACGGGACTCTGCCGGATGGTGGTCAGGCCCATGGGGTCGGAAAACTCGTGGTCGTCGATACCGATCACCGAAAGCTCGCCCGGCACGTCGATGCCCAGTTCCACGGCCGCCCGCAGCACGCCGAAGGCCATCTCGTCGGAGGAGCAGAAGACCGCTGTCGGCCGGTTCCCGGGATCGGCGAGCATCTGCAGGGCCCCGGCGAGGCCTTCCTTGAACCGGAAGTCACCGAAGACCTCCCACTCCGGACGGATTCCGAGCCCATGGTCGGCCATGGTGCGCCGGTAGGCCGTTTCGCGGATCCGCGGAACCTGGAAGTCGATGCCGAATGACCCCCCGCCGCGCAGGTGCCCGATGCGGGTGTGCCCGAGGCCGATGAGGTGTTCGACGGCGTCGCGGGCCGCGGCGCCGTCATCGATGCCGACGTGGCGCACCCCCTCGACCGCGCCGCCCACCACGATGGTGGGCGACTCGAGCTCGAGGAGGGAGGAGCGCTCGGAGTCGGTCAGTTCAAGGCAGAGCACCAGCAGCCCGTCGATGCGCTTGCGCAGGATGGATCGGTGGAACACCCGCCCCCGGTTGACACCGGACCCGCCGAGGCTGAACAGCACCAGGTCGTAGCCCGCCGCCCGCAGCCGCCGGTCAACCCCCTCGAGGACGGCCGAGAAGTACCACCGCTCGATCTGCGGCAGCAGGACCCCCAGTGCCATGGTGCGCCCCGAGGCCAGCCCTGCTGCCGCCGACGACGGGACATACCCGAGGTTCTGCGCCTCCTGCTCCACGCGGGAACGGGTGCTCGGCGACACCCCGGGCAGTCCCCGAAGGGCGCGCGAGACCGTGGCGGTGGAGACCCCCAGCGACTTGGCAACATCTTCGATGCTCGTCACCGGAGTTACCCCTTAAGGCCACCCGCCAGCAGCCCACGGACGAAGTACCTCTGCAGCCCGAAGAAGACCGCCAGCGGAATGAGGATCGAGACAAACGCACCGGCCGTAAGCCGCTGCCATTCACCGCCCCGTGAACCCTGGAGTTCGGCGAGCCGCTGGGTGATCGGCGCGACGTCGGCACCGCCGCCGGAGAAGACCAGCGCGACCAGCAGGTCGTTCCACAACCACAGGAACTGGAAAATCCCGAAGGAGGCGAGCGCCGGTGTGGCCAGGGGGATGATGATCCGCCAGAAGATGGTGCTGTGCCCGGCGCCGTCGACCCGTGCGGCTTCAATCACCTCGCCGGGGATTTCCGCGATGAAGTTGTGGAGCAGGAAGATGGCCAGTGGGAGCCCGAAGATGGTGTGGGCGACCCAGAGCTGGGCGTAGGTGCCGCTGGGGAACAGCTGCAGGTCCCCGATTTTCAGGACCTGGGTGAACAGCTGCAGCAGGGGGATCAGTGCCATCTGCAGCGGCACGATCTGCAGGGCGAAGACGAAGATGAACAGCCCGTCCTTGCCGCGGAATTTGCCCCACGCGAACATGTACGCCGCCATGGCGCCGATGACCAGGGTGAAAATGGTCCCGGGAATGACGATGGCGAGGGAGTTCACGAAGTAGGAGCCGAGGTTCGGCGACTGGCTTCCGCCCGGAGCCAGGACGTCCTGGTAGTTGGCGAGGGTGAACTGCCAGTCCGTGAAGACGTTCCACCAGCCGTTGCCCTTGATGTTGTCCTCGGGGCGGAAGGATGAGACGAACAGGCCGAAGGTCGGAATCGTCCAGATGACGGCGATGATGACGGCGGCCGCCGTCGCGCCCCGGGAGGTCAGCCGCTGGCGGACCCGCCGCTGGATCGGCGGGCGTTCCGCCGTCTCGATGTCCTTGAGTTCCGGGAAGACCTTCTTGGTGTTCTCGGCGGGGATGGCGCTCATCGGATCTCCTTCTGCTGGCGGAGCAACCGCGCGTTGTAGACGACGACCGGCAGGACCATCAGGAACAGGACCAGCGCGAGGGCGGCACCGCGGCCGGGCTCGCCGGCGCGGAACGCCTGGGTGTACATCTCATTGGCCACGACCGAGGTTTCGTACTGTCCGGCCGTCATGGTGCGCACGATGTCGAACACCTTGAGGGTGCCGATGGTGATGGTGGTGACGACGACGATCAGGGACCCGCGGATGGTGGGGATCGTGACGTTCCTGAACTGCTGCCACGCGCTGGCGCCGTCGAGACGGGCGGCCTCGACGATTTCGGTGGGGATTCCCTTGATCGCGGCGGAAAGCACCACCATGGCGAACCCGGTCTGGATCCAGATCATGACGGCAATCAGGAAGAAGGTGTTCTCGGGGGCGTCGAGGAGGAACTGCTTGGGGGTCTGCCCGAACCAGACAAGGATCTGATTGACCAGGCCGATCTGGTCCGCCTCGGCACCCTTGTAGGCGTAGACGAAGCGCCAGATCACGCCGGCCCCCACGAAGGAGATGGCCATGGGCATGAACACCAGCGCCTTGAGCGCCTTCTCGCCGCGGGCCTTGTCGATGAAGACCGCGTAGGCGAGGCCGATCGACGAGGCGAGCAGGGGCACCAGCACCACCCAGATGACGGTGTTGCGCAGGGTGATCAGGGCCTCGGGCTGGGTGAACATCCACACGAAGTTATCCAGTCCGATAAACTCTCCGGCCGCGTTGGTGAACGAGAGGTAGGTCGTCTGCAGCGCCGGGTACACCAGCCCGACCGCGAGCAGGACCAGGGCCGGGGCCAGGAACCCGGCGATCTGGACCTTTTCCCGGGCGGATTTCGGAGCCCGGTCGACGATGAGCATGATCACGCCGATGATGGCGGCGAAGATGGCCAGAGCCACCACCACCTGTAAACCTTTTTCTGCTAAATCTTCCACAGCCCAGCCTCCTTGGTGCGCCTGGTGGATGAAACGATGAACGGTCCGGACGCGGGCGCCTGCGCATATGTGCGGCAGCCGGCGCGGCGCCGGAGGGCACTAACGCCGCCGGCCTTCCCTGCGGGGTTCGGCCGGCGGCGTTAGATGCATCGAACTACGAGCTGGGCCAGCTGCTTTCGACCGAGTCGGTGACCTTCTTGGTCTCGTCGCCGTTGATCCAGTTCACGATGCCGCTCCAGAAGGAGTTGGCACCGACGGCTCCGGGCATGAGGTCGGAGGCATCGAAGCGGAAGACCGTTTCGGGATCCTGGAGCAGTTCGATCGACTGGCGGTCGAGGTCAGATCCAGCCAGCTCGGGATCGAGTCCCTTGTGGGCGCTGATCGCACCGCCCTGCTCAACGCGGGCGTTGGCGAAGTCGGCGCTTGCCATGTACGACTGCAGGGCAACGACCTCGGGGCTGTCCGAGTAGGCGCCGACCATTTCGCCGCCACCGGTGATGGCGGTGCCATCGGCCGGGTCAACGGGAGGGGTCATGAAGGCCCAGACGTCGCCGTCTTCGGCCACCTCGGTGCCTTCGGGCCAGTTGGCTGCCTGGAAGGAGGCCTGGTGGTGCATGGCGCAGGAGCCGTCGAGGACGGGCTGGCCCGCCTCGGCGAAGGCCGTCGACAGGATGGAGCGCGAGTCGCCGAAGCCGCCGTTGACGTAGTCGTCGTTCTTGAGGATTTCCCCGACCTTGTCGAAGGACTCGACGATCTTCGGGTCGTTGAACGGAATCTCGTGGGCGACCCACTGGTCGTAGACCTCGGGGCCGTGATCGCGGAGCACTGCGTCCTCGACCCAGTCGGTTCCCGGCCAGCCGGTTGCCTCGCCGGATTCGAAGCCGGCGCACCAGGGCTTCATTTCCTCTTCTTCGCTGGCGATCGTCTCGGTCAGCTCCATCATCTCGTCCCAGGTCGTGGGAACTTCCCAGCCCTTCTCTTCGAAGGTGGCCGGGACGTACCAGACGTAGCCCTTGATGTTCGCGAGCATGGGGGCTGCGTAGAAGGTTCCGTCGACTGTGCCGTACTTCTTCCAGTCCTCGGACCAGCCCTCATCAACGAGGTCGGAGACCTCCTGGGGTGCCGGCTTCAGGTTCTCCGCCTGGGCGGCGAGCAGGCCCGGCTGCGGGAAGATGGCGAGGTCCGGCGGGTTGCCGGCCTTGGCGCGGACGCCGATCTGGGTTTCGAATTCCTTCGACCCTTCGTAGGCGACCTCGATGCCGGTGCATTCGGCGAAGTCGGCCCATGAGTTTTCAAGCAGCTCTGCCTCGACGTCGACGATCGTGGAGTAGACGCTTACCTCGGTGCCTTCGTGTTCTCCGTAGGCTTCGTAGAGGGAGCAGTCGGCGTCTCCGCCGCCGCCGGCTTCACCGGATCCGCCGGATCCGCAGGCGGAGAGTGCGAGCGTTAGAACGCTCAGAGCCGCGAGCGGCGCCAGCGCTTTCTTGGTGCGAAACTGTGGCATTAAAGAGACTCCTTTGTCTGGCAGCACGCATCGGTGTGCTCCGGGCCATCTGACCCTGAAACCCAACCGTGCCGCCGCCTCACCAGATTGATCTCCCGAGAGTAAGCGCTTACGTAAGACCGCGGCAACTCAGGGCGGCCCCGGGCGCCCCTTTGATACCGAATCGTGACTCTCGTCACTCAGATCCCAGGCGCACCAATGCGGGGCTGGGTCAGCTGACCCGGTCGGCGTGGGTGAAGCGCGCGCGGGCGCCGGCGCTGATGCTGATCAGTACCGGCGCCCGGTGGCCCAGGACGGCGTCGAGCGCCTCGACGAGGGCCGCGACTTCCTCAGCGACCCGTGCGGGCGCGGCTCCCTGCCGCGGATAGACCCGGATGCGCAGCGCGGAGGTGCCCCGGAACCGCCAGGTCGTCACGGCGGCGTTCACGAGGTCGCGCCGGTCCTGCAGTGCCACCTTGAGCGCCTGCTCGGCTGCGGCCGCGGTGATGGTGACCGTTCCGGCGGCCTCCCCGGGTTCCTGCCCGCGGTCCTGGAGAAAGTCGCCGGTCCTGCCCCGTCCCTGTACGGCCAGCCAGATGATCATCAGCGTGGCCAGCAGCAGGAACACCAGGGCCAGCAGGATCCACAGCCAGTCCTCGCCGCCGCGCACTCCGAGCGAGCGGATCCCGGCCGCGGCGCTGGAGGAGACGGCCCGCCAGGTCCGGGCGGCCTCCGGGATCAGCGCCGCGGCCACTGCGGCGGCCCCGGCGGCCATGAGCACCAGGCCGAACAGCCCCAGCAGGATCCGGTTGAGTGCGCGGGGGGTCGAATTCACTGCCCGATCACCCCGCTTGGGGCGATCGACACCTGAACGGTGGGGAACGGCTCAGTCACTGTGTCGCGGAGATCCTCCTCGACGGCCCGCCGCACCGCCTCGGCGTCCACTGGAATGCCGGAGGTCGGGCGCACGGAGACCTCGACTCGACGCCGCCCCACGGTGACCAGGACCTGCTCGGGTCCGACGCCGGCCGCCAGGCGGGCACGCCGGGCCAGTGTCGCGGCAAGGATTTCCGAGTCGACCACCACGGCGGCCCTGGCGTTGGGCACCGCAAAGCGGGCCCGCCTGCCCGGAAGGACGGCCGCGAGGGCAAGGACTAAGCCCAGCACGAACACCAGCAGGCCGGCGGGAACCAGGACGGACGCGGGCAGGAGGCCGGGCAGGCGGCCCAGCGCCGCGGCCACCTCGTCGAGGTCGATCAGGAACGGTGGGTCCCCGACCGCCTCCAGGACGGCTTCGAGGAACAGCAGGATGCAGGCGGCGGCGACGAAGATGCCCGTGATGACCGAGGGGACGGCGCGGGAGGCGTGGAGTTCCCGACGAAGGGCACGGGCCGTCACCCCGTCATTGGAGGCGGTGGTCGCGCTCATTGGACCCGGCCCTGCACCGAGGCCGTCCCAATGATCCGGATATCGACACGGCTGAGCCGGGTGCCGGTGAGGGTGGCAACCGTCGCCAGGATGCCTGCCTTCGCCTGCCGGGCCCGCTCAAGGACCGATCCGCCGGACGGCGCAGAGAGGAAAGGCTCCGCGGCCAGGCGCGCCAGCGGCGGGATGGGCATGGGCAGTGACAGCTCAAGGGCGAGCAGACCGCCGTCGTCGGTGTACACCGCGCGGACCTGCGCTGCCTGAACCCCGAAGTGCTCCGCCGCGGCGGCCTGTGCCGTACTGACGAGGGCCTGGGTGGTGATCCGGTTGTGCCCGGCGACCCGCGGGGAGGCCGCAGGCTCGGGCGTGCGGACCGCTGCGGTGCTCACGAGGACGATCGGCGCCCGGTGAGGGCATCCCGGACGCCGCGGAAGTCGAGCTTGCCTTCGGCGCTGCGTCCCAGCAGCGCCCCGGTCCCCATCAGCAGGGCTGTCAGCAGGAAGCCCCAGAATCCGAAGGCGAGGCCGGCGAAGGCGAGAACCGCCCCGGCCGCCATGCCGGTGACTGTCGGTGTCATGAAAAGTCCTTCGTTGGACGGGTCAGAGCTGGGAGGAGCCGAGGGCTCGGGTTTTCTCGCTGGAGCGTACGTCATTCAGCCCAGGCACGTGCACGTCGCAGACCTCGACGTTGACCTCGATCACCTCGAGGCCGACGAGGTCGCTGACGGCCTGGTACACGGCCACCCGGACGGCGTCGGCCAGCCGGTGCAGCGGGTAGCCGTATTCGGCGACGAGGCTGACATCGACCGCGACCTGGGTCTGGCCCACCTCCACCCGGACGCCCTGGACCGGCTCGGCCGCGCCGACGGCGTCGCGGAGCGCCCCCAGCGCCCGGCCCGCGCCGCCGCCGAGGGCGTAGACGCCCGGCACCGAACGCGCCGCCACGGAGGCGATCCGGACGGCCGCCGGGTCGGCAATCACCGTCCGCCCGGGTGCCGATTCCGAAGCGGTGGAAGGAAGAGGGGGTTCAGTGGGAAGCGGGTCCATGCGCGCGCACCTTTCGTCTGTGCCCAGCCTAAGCCCTTGTCCCGGTCGGAGGAGAGGACCTAAGGCCGCGCCGGATCCTGCGTCGGCGGACCGGACCGGGACCGCGGCCCGTTCGGCACTGTGGGTTGCGGCTTAAACAAGAAAACCCCGGATTTCCGAGAAGGGCACCGCGGGGTATTCAGTGGTGGCTCCGACCGGCGTCGATCCGGTGACCTGCCCCAAGACTGCCCCGCAGGAACACAGCGGTAACGGAATTTTCGCTAAGCCCGCGCTCAGCAACTCCGGGAACCTTCGGCGATCCGCGATCGATTCGTTCACCGTGGCGGCCGCCCCTCCGGCATTTCGTCCTTGAAGGGGCCAGCGACGCGCGAATTAGTTGTCCTGGCAACTAGCGTTCATGCCCGAATTCTCGATCCCAGCCTACGCGCTCAGCATCCGTCGCCGGGTGCATGTTTAGCTCCTGAGATCGATGTGGTGTGCAGGCTAGAGTCCAGTGTGGCCGCGTGGAGCCGGCGCCAAGGACCACAGCATGAGCCCGTGCGTTGTGTCCCTCCAAAGAAGACGACGGCACCCCGGTGCTTGCGCGCCCTGCCGCGTCGTCCCTCGCCTCTCAGCTGGACAGTCCCGCTTGGTGGTTGACCGTGGCCTCGTCCACTTTGCGGTGGAAGTGCATTCCGGCCCGGCCTCCGAGCACCGCCCCTGCCAGCGGGATCAGCAAGGCCAACGCGAGCGCGATAATGCCCGCGGTGGTCAGTATTCCCTCATCAACCGGAATCCGTGGGAAGGCGTTGATGCTGCCGAGAATATTGAACTGGCTGCCGGCAATGATCCCGAGGATTGCCATCATGACGGCTACGGCCACGGCCCACAGCCAGACCGCTACGCCCTGTTTCGTACCATCGAAGCGGGCCATGCGCCCGGCGACGTATCCGCCGCAGTAGTAGGCCAGAAACAGAACCACCGCAAGAATGATGCCACCGGTGATCCCAATGGTTTCGATGGTCTCGGAGGTCGAGGGCCTCTGCCTGGTCCCCGGGGGGAGGTTCACGTTATTCGCCACGCCGATACTGATTCCCACGGCGGTGAGGAGGGAAGTCAGGAGCACGGCGATCCCGGTTGCGGTCATCCAACCAAAAAACGCTGAACCGAACCTCATGCCGCCGAACTGCTGTTTTTCCGTGGTAACAAGGGAGTCCCTCCTACCGCGGGGCGAGGAGGCGCCCGAATGATCCTTCTTCATCATTTTCTCCATACTCATAGGGTGGTGAAGTGGGTTCCCTGTTGTGGGATCCGTGCTGCGGGCACCCGCACGCACCGGTTCGTGCCGGAGGTGGTTACTAGTCGGCGATCACCGAGGTGTCCACAGCCGACGCCTCGATGTAGGGCTGGCCGTTCCAGCCCCGGTACAGCGCTTCGTTCAGATCGACGCCCAGATCGGTTTCTGCGTCCTGGACATCGAACGAGGTGTGGACGGTTCCAGTGACGCTGACAGTGAGTCCTTCAAGCAGATCTGACTCTTCGGCGGCATGCACGATGAGCAGTTCATCGGCCAGCGTGTCTTCGGTCCCGGCGATGGTGAAGGCTGCCGGTGAGATGATTTCGTTCACCTCGGCCGAAACGGTGACCCGCTCCCCGTCGTACCGCGCGAAGTTGTCGCTGAAGGTCTGGTCGTACGCTCCGTCGTAGGGCGGGGCGCCACCGGGGGCCGGGGCTGTGCCGAGGGTTGGCTGGCTTTTCTGTCCCTGCGGTGCGGCGCCGGGCTCCTGGGTGCCGCAGGCAGTGATACTAAGCGTCGATAGCGCGAGCGAGGCCAGAAGTGCCGCTCGTGCCCGGTGCACGGTCCTGGGTTGCTGATACATTCCGATTCTCCTTCGGCGCTCCGAAGTCGCTGACGGCTTCGCCGCGGTAGTGATGCGGTTTGTGTCCTGCAGTTCCACGCTAGGCAGGCGTCCGGGTATCGCCCATCACCTTCGCCAAACTGTGACCCGCCGGTCCTGCCAGCACGGCGCGCGTCCTGGCAAGCTGCCACAGCACGTCCTGCCGGGGCTGCCCTGAGGCGTCGGTCCACGTGATTTCCCGGAGCATGTTCACCTTGCGCTGCGCGGTGCGGGGGTGCGGCGAGTAACAGGACCGGGGTGTTGTGGACGAACCGGTCCCGGGTGAAGGTGCGCAGCAGCCGCGGGGAGAACTGGCTGCTGGCCAGCTGGAGGGTCACCACGGTCAACGAAAATGTCAGTGAGTTGACGGTGACCATTGACCCGGCGATGGTTTCCATGAGCGAGCGCGCCGCCTCCGGGCCTCCGCCGAACAGCACTCCCGACACGTCCGGCGGAAGATCATCTTTCAGCACCCGGTCCAGGAACGGCAGGTTTGCCCGAGGAAGAGCGCCACACACAGGGCCAGCAGGGGGACGGGCCAGAGCTGGGTGCGCAGGGAGTCCCTCAGCAGGCCTGGGTCGAAACGCCTGCTCACGGCGGACCGTTTTGGGTTCTCGATGGGGCGGTGGAATCGTCCTGCATGCGGTGCATTTTAGAAGAGTAGCCCGCCTCCGAACCGACTCCCGGGTGCAGGGATGACGTGCCGGGGACCGCCGGGGCGTGATCACCGTTTGTGGATTGGGTCTGGCTGGTGTGCACCTCCGTCATTCCGGGCGCCCGGTCTGGTGTCCTGTGAACCGCCGGGACAGGGGTTCGGGTGGAAGATGCCGGGTCGTCGCGGCGGCACGGTGGGCATACTGTAATGGAGTGCGGCTGGTGGTGCCGCCGGCCGGTGGAATCACGAAGTGAGGGGTGGGCTCGCTGTAATGAGTGTGAAGGTGTGCGGTCATGCTGGAAAACCGAGCGTGGTGCGGGCTCTTGCAGCAGCGGTGATCGCCGCCGTGATGACCGTTGGGTGCGTGCCGGGGCCCGGCGCGCCGCCCCAGAACAGGCCCAGCCCCTCGGGCCCGTCCCCGACCCCGGCCGAATCGGTGCCGCCAGAGCCTTCCCCCACGCCGTCGATGTCACAGTCCGGGCCGGGCAGTAGCCCCGGTGACAGGTGGGGGGCCCACGGGGATCGGGAAGAGGCCTGCACCGCGGTGACCGACGATGTGCTTGCGCTGTCCCTGGTGCCCACCAACCTGCAGCTGGGGGCGGACTCCGAGGACATCGACGGTATCGCCGACACAATCCAGGAGAGGGCCTCCCAGGCCCCGGAGGGGGTTGGAGGTTCCTATGCCGGGGCGCTCGAGGCCGTCGAGGATTTCGCCCGGGCTAAGGAGAAGGAAGAGAACGGAGGGCCCGAGGCTGCGTTCGATGAAACCCGTTACGATGCCGCGGTGGAAGCAATCCGGGACTGGCTGACCGGGACGTGCTCCTGAGGTCGGCCGCCGTGACGGGCTGCGCGTCGGGCCTCCTGCTGCAGCACCCTATTGAAGGTCTGCGGTCAGACGGCACATATTGTCGAGGAACTTCTCGTGTAGGGGCCGTTGAACCCAGGTGTCGGGTTCCAGCTGGTGGCTCTCGGTGAGGTATTGGTCCGTGATGGCGTTCAGGCGTCCGGTGAACCCGCCGTCGATGACCAGGAGGTTCACCTCCTGGTTCAGGGTGAAGGATCGGATGTCCATATTGGAGGAGGCCACAACGCTCACCCGGTCATCGACGATGACGAACTTCGAGTGCAGGACAAACGGCTCGGGATAAAGGTGGATGTCCACCCCGGCCGCAAGGATCATCGCGTAGTAGGACCGCTGGGCGTGGTGGGTGAGAAAATGATCGGATGTCGCCCCTACGAGAAGCCGCACCTTCACGCCGCGCTGCGCTGCCGAGGTGACCGCCATCAACAGCGATTCGTCTGGGACGAAGTAGGGGCTGCAGATGGTGACCCGCTCACGGGCACTGTAGAGCATGTGGTTGAACAGGCGCAGGTTTGCCTCGCCCTCCAGTCCCGGTCCACTGGGCAGCATCTGGCACAGGAGCCGGCCCTTGGCGGATCCGGTGTTTCCCTGCCACTCGTTGGGGATGGTCCCCGCTTCAGATGACCAGTCCGCAAGGAACACAGCATTCAGCTGCGGCACGACCGGGCCCTCGAGGCGCACCATCAGGTCCCGCCACTGCAGGTTGCGGCGTCGATTCGATTTCTTGTTGTAACTGGCATCAATGATGTTCTGCGAACCGGTGAATCCGATGCGGTTATCCGCAATCAGGATCTTCCGGTGATTGCGGAGGTCAGGGCGTTGGTAGTGGAACCGGGGAGGAGCAACGGGGAGCATCCGCCGCCAGGCAATGCCGGCCTGCTCGAGCCGTCCGACCGCGGCTTCATAGCCGGGAAATCCCGCGCTTCCGAGCGGATCCAGAAGAACCCGCACCCGGACACCCCTGTTGTGTGCTTCCTCCAGCGCACCAAACAGGGAATCGGTGGTGTCATCGGAGGCGAGAATGTAGAACTCGCAATGGACAAACGACACCGCTTCGCGGATCACCTTGGTCATCGCGTGCAGGCTGCCGGCGTAGTCGGGGTGGAGTTCGGCACTGTTGCCGGCCGTAGGCCCAGGGGCCCCATTGTGCTCGTTCATCCGCACTGCTTGAACCACCCAGTCGGGAACCGCATCGGCATCCGGAGCGGAGATGTCCTGGTTCCGCGTCCCGGACGTATCATGGGCGATCCGGCGTTGCAGACGTTTGCGCCGCCCATCAAGCCGGGAGTTGCCAAACAACAGGTACAGGGCCAGCCCGATGAGCGGAATGAAGAAGATCACCGCCAGCCATCCCAGCGCTGCGGCCGGGCGGCGGTTGTGTGGAACGAACCCGAGGGCGGCCAGGCGGATTGCGAAGTCGACAATGGTCAGTCCTATGGTCACCGAGGCCGGCACCGAACCCCACCACTGTTGAAAATTCATGCCTGCTCAACCTCATCAAACTTCAATCTGGCCGGCGCGGCACGCCGGGGGAACCCTCAGCCACCACAGCAGGGGTGGCTTCCACCGGTCAAGGGACGATACCGCCCCGTTACTCGCGTGCGGCCCCCCGCGCCACGGAAAGTGCCACATCCTGGGAGGGGATGGAGAATGGGCAGATGCAGCCCAGCAGCCCGTCTCAGCCCCGATCGGCCCTGCCCGCACCATCGGAGGCCGGTGAGGGCCGAAAGGAGTGGCCGATGAGGCTGAGGGCTTTTCGTATCGGGCTTACGGGCGCTCTCGGAGTCGGTGTGGGACTGCTGGTCTGGAGCGCCGTTTCATCCCTGGCCGCGCTGCTCACCTACGTGGGTCTTGCGTGTTTTGCCGCGCTGGGGGTCGAGCCGGTGATCCGCAGTCTTGCCCGGTGGCTTCCCCGGCCCGCTGCGGTGGCTGTGGTATTCATCCTGTTGTTGGCAGTCCTGGCGGCCGTGCTGTCCTGGGTCATCCCGGTGCTGATCCGGGAAGCAGGCGATTTGGTGCAGGCGGTGCCCGCCTTCATTTCCTCGGTGTCGGCATCCGCATGGTTTCGGATGACCGAAGCGCAGCTGGATGACTTCGTCGACCTTGGTGCGGCAACCGAGCAGCTGTCCGCATTCCTCAGTCGTCCGCGGAATCTTGCCCTGGTGGGAGGTGGAGTCCTGTCCTTTGGCGTGGGATTGGCCGAAACGGTGACCGGCGCCGTCCTGGTCCTGATCCTTACTCTGTACTTTTCCTTCTCTTTGGGGGCGTCCAAAGCAGCGCTCTACCAGCTGGTGCCGGCCAGCAGGCGGGCCCCGTTCGCGAGTATCGCCGAGGACATTTCCGACGCCATCAGCCGGTACATCGCCGGCCAGTTCCTCCTGTCGCTGATCAACGGGATCCTGACCGGGGTGTTCCTTACAGCCATCAACGCCCCCAGCCCCCTGTTGCTGGCCCTGGTTGCCTTCCTGGGCTCGGCCATCCCCCTGGTAGGCACGATTGCCTCCTCGGTGATCATCATCGGGGTGTGCCTGCTTGCCTCCCCGGTGACAGCAGTGGTGGCCGCCGTGTATTACCTCATCTACATGCAGATTGAGGCATACCTGCTTACGCCCCGCATTATGGACAAGATGGTCAAGGTGCCCGGCCCGCTGGTGGTCATCGCCGTGGTGGCGGGCGGTACATTGGGAGGGATCATCGGAGCCCTCGTGGCCGTTCCCGTGGCCGCCGCGGCAGTTATCGTGCTGCGAAAGGTTGTGATCCCGAAACAGAATCAGCGGTAGCGCCCGTTCCCCGCCACATCGCCGGGACAAGCACCCCAGGAACGACCGGAGAGGAGAAGATGAAGCGTCTGCTGAAGTCGGCAGCTGCCGGCGTAATGGTGATCCTTGGACTGCTCATTGCGTATGGCACTTTCATCGAACCCCGGCTGATCCTCGATGAGCAGCACCACAATGTGTCCCTGCCTGGCTTGACCGCTGAGTGGGAGGGCACCGAGGTCGCCATCATCGCCGATCTGCAGGTTGGCATGTGGTTTGCGAACACCGCAATGGTGGAGCGGATCGTGGACCGGGTGGTGGAGGAGGATCCTGCTGCGCTGTTGATTGCCGGAGACTTCCTCTACAGCGAGGATCCGGAAAATCCCGAAAAGATCGAGACGGTGCTCGATCTGCTGGATCCCATCCAGGACGCCCGGATCCCGGTTTTCGCGGTGCTGGGAAACCATGACTACGCAGTCGGCGCCGCGGACCAACTCACCGACGCTTTGGAATCCCGGGGCGTGACGGTGCTGCTCAACGCTGCCGCACCCCTGGAGGGAGCCGGCAACGGCGGGACGGACCGGGCCCTGCACATTGTGGGAATCGGTCCCGCGTATCAGGGCCTTGCCGATGTCGAACGGGCCCTTGGCGCCGTCCCGGAGGCGGAGCCGCGGATCGTGATGATGCACAACCCGGCGACCTTCCCGGCGCTACCTGCGGGCAGCGCCCCTTTCGCCGTCGCCGGTCACACCCACTGCGGGCAAATTGCGGTTCCGGGAATGCCGCAATGGTCCTGGCTTGCCTGGACCACCCAGGAGACCATGGTGGCCGACGGTTTTGCTCCGGAGGAATACGGCGCAAAGGGAAATGCGTTGTTCGTCACCTGCGGGATCGGCTTCAGCAATCTGCCGATGCGGATCAGCGCACCGCCTCAGCTGGTTTTTCTCAGCCTCCAGGCTGCAGACCCGGCATAGGCCGGGTCATTTACCCCGCCCCCACCCACCCCGGTCGGCATGGAGGGTGGGCGTTTCAGCGGTGGCTCGGCCGCGCTTGACCGCCCGTCGGAGCGGGACGGCCATTCGGTTTCAGAGCGCTCTTAGCGAAAGGATTGGGCATGCTGGTTGTCGGTTTGATGGCAGATTCGGGGCTTCCCGAGCGGCTGGCCGGCCGCCTAGCCGAGCCCCTGCGGGAGGCGCTGACATCCAGGACAGGCCCGGGCACTCGGTGGAACGTGGAAGTGAGCCGGCAGGAACTGCCGCTGGACCGGAACGGTCGGGTGCCCCTGATGGAGCGCGCCGAAGCGCTCAGGGCGGCCAATGGTTGGGATCTGGTCGTCTACGTCACGGACCTGCCGAGGGTTCATGACCACCAGACGCTCCTCACCGAATCGGACGGCTCCGCCGGTGCGGCCTTGGTTTCGCTTCCCGCCCTGGGTGGGTTCCGGGCACGCAGCCGTCTGGAACAGGAGCTGGTGCGGGTCGTTTCGGATCTTGCCGCGCGGTCAGGGATCGCGCCCCGGGGTAGCGGGAGCGGACGGAGTCCAGGGGGCGTGCGGGGCCGGCGGCGGGCCGGTAATGCTGCGCATGTCCACGAAACCGTCCCGGGTCCGCTGGGCCGGACCCGGCTCCTAACTGGCATGGTCCGCAGCAATCGGCCCGGCAGGCTTGTGGGCTCATTGTCCAATGCCGCGGCAGCTGCCATGGCGACCGGCGCGTTCGGTATTTTTTATGCCTCCATTTGGAGCATGGCTGACGCATCGAGCACTCTGCGCCTTAGCCTGATCAGCGTTTTAGCGGTCACGGCGCTGACCGGATGGTTGATTGTGCATAACGGTCTATGGTCCCAAACTCGAACCGATCCCAACGGAACACCGGCCGCCATGGACAACGCCGCAACCGTGATCACTGTGTTCCTGAGTGTGGCGGCGATGTATGGAGTGCTCTATCTTGCAGTGCTGCTCGGCTCACTGGCCGTCATCTCCGGGCAGTACATGCAAACCCAGCTGGGTCACCCCGTCTCCATCGTCGAATATGCCAATCTCAGCTGGCTCGCGGCGTCTCTGGGTACCCTGGCCGGAGCGCTCGGATCAAACTTCGATGGTGATGAGGCCGTGCAAAAGGCTACTTACAGTCGCCGGGAGCATGAACGCCGCCGGCTTGGGGAAAAGAAAGCGGAGGCCGGGAGCTAAAGCCCGCGGGGCACCGGCAGTACCTGGCTATCAGCCTGTCGACACCCGGGTAACGGAAGCGGTACCGGTAGGTGTGTTCCGTGCAGGTGCCCGGCGGCGTAGCGCTGGCCCGGTCGCGGCGCCGGTGCTGAGAAAAGCCTCCACAGGCGCGTTCAGAGCACAGCCCTGCTGGAGTGCCCGGCCTGTCGTCGGGTCCGGGTGGTATGTCTGGTCAAGTGCTCCACAGCGGTGAGGTCAGTCACCCTGCGTTGATCCGGCAGGTGGGTGAAGGCCAGAGCGTTTTCGGTGATCACCGGTGACGTCGTGAAGAAATTCCAAGAGAGCATCGTTGACCCGCTCCACGTGCGTCAGATTGACCATGTGCCCGGCGCCTTCGACCAGGATGAGGCGGGCGTTTTCTCCGATCCGGCGGGCAAGCAGTTCGCTGCGCCGCGGGGGGATGGTGCGGTCTTTCGTTCCCGCCATGACCAGGACCGGTATGGCCTTGAGAGTCTTTAGTGCCTCAAAGTCGTTGTAGGCGGCCATCGCCGGGTAGAAGGCGCTGAGCCTGGACTGGGGTGTTTTCACCCACATGTCCTGCATCAGGTCCTCCGCCTCGGCGGAAGGCTCCTGCCCACCAAAGAGCAGGCGTACCAGCCAGCGTTTTCCTCTCGGCCGCCGGAACGGGGCGGTACGGTCAACAGCGGGGGCGATGAACCAGAGCATCCACGCAGCCGCGCGGGCCAGGCGGCTCGCGACGAGGACCCGGGCCACCCGTGCCGGCATTCTGGTCCGGGGGAGCCGGCCGGCGGCCGTAGACAACAGGGCCACCCCGACAATGCGTCCGCCGAAGAGTTCCGGCCGCTGCCCGGCCAGGGTGATCGCGGCCATTCCTCCCATTGAGTGCGCCACCAGAAGCACCGGTCCGGTTCCGGTCCGGTCGTCGATTATTCGACCCAGATCATGTCCCAGCTGCTCTATCGTGGCGGATCTATATCCACCCCACCCGCTGCTCCCGTGGCCGCGCTGATCGAACAGCACCACCCGGGCGTGTTCGCCCAGCACGTCCCGCTGGGCCCTGTATTCCTCGGCCCGGGAGGCGAAGCCGTGGGCGAACAGCACCGTCAGCGCTCCGTCCTTCCCCCCGGTCTCGGTGTGCAGCAGCACGCCATCATCGGCGTGCACGCCGGGCCCCGTGCCCGCGGTACGGACCGCCGTGTGGCGGCGTGCGGCGATGACAGCGGAAACCGCGGTGCCCACAATGACCAGGGCCGCCACCGCCTTATAGGTCCGTTTGACAGTGGGCCCGCGGGAGGAAGTCGTCGGATCAGGTGCCACTTGAATGCCATCCTTTGGCACCGGTGGCCGCCATCGGTCCGGTTCGTCTCTCGCCGGCTCCACCGGCCTCGTTCCGCCGCGATCCCCGATCTGGTCTGACCGCCCGCCAGCACACGCCAAGCCAGACCGTAGCGAACAGCATGCTCGCGATCGTGTCGGACGGGAAGTGCACACCCCAGTAGAGGCGCGAGTAGGCCACCCCCAGGACGATGATCGGTGCGACGACGATCCCGGTATACCGCAGCCGGCCCGGGACCCATACCCACAGAATCAGCGCAATGGCACCATACGCGGCAACGGAAGCGGCGACATGGCCGGAAGGGAAGGACGACGTCGGTGGGACTCCCTGGGACAGATGGTCCACCTCAGGCCTGGAGCGCCCCACAATAAGGGCGGCGGTGAGGTAGAGGGCCGTTCCACCGACGACGGCGGTCAAGAGGAATACTGCCGGAGCAGCCCGGCGCGTAACGGCCAGGCACAATGGAGCAGCGATAAGAAGCACAGCAACGATGCCTGGCGTCGTTCCAAAAGACCCAAAAACGGTCGCCAGCATGGTGAAGTTGTCACCACGAACGTCCACAAACCACGCCACTACCTGGGCATCGAAGCGCTCCACACCTGTAATCATCCGCGTGACAAGAAGGCCCGCTCCGGTCAGAACGGTCACTATCAGCAGCCAGGCGGCGAGGAGTTTCATCAGCCCGGGGGCACCATCGGGCATCGGGTTGTCGCCGACAGGGGCGGGGGCCAGGTTTGCCCGGTTGCGGGGGGACAGCCCCTGGTGAAGTGGCCTCCGGGCTGCTCCACTTTGCTGCAAGCTGCGGAATGCGAAGGCGGTGAGACCGACCCACCCGATCCCGAGGAGCCACGCTCCTGCGATGGCCCACCATGGCGCAGGGGTGGAGGCAACCCGGACAGCGTCGAAAGTTGCGAGGCAGGCCACCACTGAGGTGATCGCCCACATGCGACCACGGGAAGGGACAGCCTGAAGGAAAACCAGCACCAATACCGCGCAGGCGACAGTCATTTCAATGGAACCGTTGGTGAAAAGCCCGCTGTTACCGGGGCCGGGGAGATAGGGGCCGGTGAGCCGTACCAGCAGGTCGGTCAGGGGCGGACCCGCCGTCACGAGTACCGCTGAGCCAAGAGCGGTAACGACGACGAAGGCCGCGAGATCGGGCAGTCCGCGTAGCAGAAGCCATATCGCTGTGACGGGCAGGACGATCCAGCCCACCTGGGCTCCGATTTCCACAATGAAGTTCACCCCGCCCCCAAACAGCTCCACTACCGGGCCGGACGGGCCGCCGCCGGACCCGGGCGAGGGCATCAGCGATTCCAGGATCAAGCCCAGGAGAAGCAGCCCGGAAAGGCCGAGAGTGCTGTGAGCGGCGAAGCGTCTCATGGTGAATACTTCCAGTCGAATGGTGAAGGCGAGGTCGCGGTTCCGCTAGTTGTTTTCCACTGATGTATCCACGCTGGTGGCCTGGATGTACCGCAGGTCGTTCCAGTCGTCATAGAGGTCTTCGTCGAGGTCGATGCCCAGGTCTTCCTCCGATCTGGCTAGGTCGAAGGCCTCATGGACCCTGCCCGTGACTTGAACCACCTGACCCGGATCCACGTCGGGGAGCTCTTCGTCATGGACGATCAACAGCTCGTCAACGGTGGTGTCATCCGTGCCCGCGATGGTGAAGGCCATGGGTGAAACGATTTCGTTCACCTCCGCCGAGACGGTCACCTGTTCACCCACCAGCGAGTCGTAACCTCCGGAGTCATCACCCACGGGTTCCTCCGTGTCGCCCTCTGCTTTCAGAACCTCCTCGACCGTTACGCCTTTTTCCGGCCCTGCAGTGGCGCACGAAGCGAGGTTCAACGCAGCAAACGGCAGGAAAACTATCGCCGCGGCCTTTTTCAGTTCGTACTTCCTTCTACGAAAACCCATGACTCCTCCTTCTGAACATTCACCAGGCGCGGGGCAGGAATGGTGGTAGGCGCCGGACCCAACGCTAGGAACGCCTGCTATCCGGGGCAACCGGCTTAATGCACCTGTGACCCGAGGTACCCAGTGGTGGATCCTGCCACCGTAAACGCCGTTTCGGCCCGCGGCCGGGAAGTCACGGGCCCATTAAGGCGGTTGGAGACCGACCGGCTGCCGCCTAGGTTTACCGGACGGCGTGTACGCGCAACCCAACCGGCGACCGGAAGCGTCGCCGGTCCCCGGAATGAAGGAGGAACAATGAACGCGCTCGGGAAAGATGTTCGGTTCAGGAGGGTTGCAGCAGCAGCGATCCTTCCCATGGCTGTTTTGGGGGCGACCGCCTGCAGCACCGCAGGCTCCGAGGAAGGGGCAAGCGTCGAGGACATTGTCGATGAGCCGGTGGAAAAGGATGAGATCGCCGACCCTTATGCCGGCCAGTACGATGAGGGTTTCCAGCAGGAAATGAACTCTTACGTCGACGAGGAGGTGACCTTGTCTGCGACCGTGAATGAGATCATCTCGCCGGTATCGTTCACCATCGCGGGCACGGATGACACCACCGTGGACGAGCTGCTGATCGTTCATGACGAAGAGCTCCCCGACGTGGATCCGGGTCAGGTGGTTGAAGTCACGGGCACTGTTCACGAAGCGCTCGATCTGCCCACCGTCGAGGAAGAAAGGGGCATTGACCTTGAGGACGACCTCTACGAGGACTGGGACAGCGAGACCTATGTGGAAGCCGTAAGCATCGACGCTTCCGTATCCTAGGAAAGCTAGCCGTCCGGCCCAGTGATTGCCAGCAGGACCACGGCCCCTTGCTGCTCGTCAACGGAGAGGTACCGCCGCCCACGGCAAGAGAGCCAGAATGGGCGGCTCGCGGTGTCCGATGATCGCCGGG
Organism: Arthrobacter zhaoguopingii; assembly: GCF_009828605.1. NCBI lineage: Bacteria > Bacillati > Actinomycetota > Actinomycetes > Micrococcales > Micrococcaceae > Arthrobacter > Arthrobacter zhaoguopingii. The sequence continues at coordinate 181,184 of NZ_WIAE01000003.1, forward strand.
CCGGCAGCTTCCCGCCGGGTGCCTCGGCATCGACGGTTCCTCCGGTCCCTGAGAGGACCGGGGGCTGCTTGCCCGTGCGGTGGCCGCCCTTTGGAGCCTACGGACGGTCCTCCCTATCGTCGTGGGGGGCCGCTACCTAAGGGGACCGTCAACTGCGGACGCTTCGTTGCTGCTCCCAGTCGCTGCGGACCCGCAGGGAGTCCTTCCCCCCGCCTAGGACGGAGGCGGCACCCACGTGCCGGTCGAAGACACGGTGAGGCCGGGGTTGCATCAGGCAGACCCGGATCGTCGCCTAAGAGCAGGCTGAAACGGAGACCCTCCTGGTCAACGTGGGGAGAGTAGTCACCGGCGGAACCTAGCCATACACCCTTCTGGACATCGATGACCGAAGGCCCGTCCTGGTCGAAGTCATCACCAGCGGCTTCCGCTTCACCAGCACCTTCAATCGATCAATCCACGAAAGGCGGGCCGGTTGTGCCTGCTCGTACCCGTGCTGGATCGATATTCCATCCTCCTGCACCTTGCGGTCCGCCCCCGGGGCAACCGGTCACCTTATTGAGCCCGTCCCTGCCCGTCCGCGGTTGTCACAACAATGCACACAGGCCGGGTCTTGCACCGGCCCCGGGTCTCAGGGGAGCGACGTGCGAGGGGACGAGAGGCGGTTCAAGCCGACGAGCGTAAATGATGAAACAAGAGTCAGCGCCGCCACAACCGATGAGTAAACAGCAACCGCCCTGTACCCTCCCACCTGCTGGGGGTCGAGGAAGAAGTAGGGGTACCAGCCTGAGATTCTTCCCGCGGTCAGAATGTAGGACGACCAGATGAGGGGAAAGATTAGCGACATCCAGCCGGTCTTCCAGCGGAGCCGGCGTCCTCCTGGAACGAACAGGAGATCCAGGACGGCATAGACGGGAAGCACGAAGTGCATCACTTTCGATGACAGAGACACGAGGAAGACATGGCCGACGAGGTCGGCGTTCAGCAGCATTGTGCCGAAAGTGACCCCTGAGACGACAAGGTACGAGGCCGCCAGCGCTCGGGCGGCTGTCAGCCATTCGCCCTCCCTTCCCCGGTACCACAGGGACACCGCCAGGGTGAGCGTGAAGAGGATGGTGCTGTGGATGGTGAAATAGCTGAACACCTGTCCGACCCGGCAGGTATTGGTGAGAAATGCGCAGTCCGCCCGGAAGAACAGCGCCGCCAGCGCCACAATAATGACCATGGCGCGGAGGACCATGACGGGATACGGCACTGAACCTCCTTGTTTGGGGCCGCCGGATGCGTCCGGCTACGAAGGAGTGCAATTAAGGCTGCGGGCGCCCCGGTGCAGGAATGACTGTATCCGACTTGTGCTCTGTGGGGGAGGTGAGGTCCTTACCGAGGCCGATGGCGGCGACAGTGCCTGAGTGTCCGTTAGGCAGCGCTGACATCGTCTGGGAACCGCACCTCCCACCGCCTCACCGGTCCCATGAAGGCACAGCAGATTCCGACGCCCGCTGCCTGACCGCCCGATGCATCGGGGCGCGAAGCGTTGGATCGAGGCAGCGGTCAGCTCCGGGCCCTGCCATTCCCGGCCTTGGTGGACACCGCCTGCAGCCGCGCCTGAGCGGGGGCGGTCCCGGATTGGGGTTGGGCCAGTTCGACCGGTTCCCGCCCCGCCGGACCGGTCACCGACTGGGAAGCTTGGTGCTCATCCGGGTGTAGAAGCCGGCATCAACGTATCGGCAGTTCAACCTGTTTCGGTCGGGTCAGCAATGCAGCGAGGCCGGCGGCGAGGCAGGCTGCGAAGAGAATGAACTTCAGGACGGTGAACGTAGAGGCAGCGGCGACAGCGCCGGGATCCAGAACGTCCGCGGCGAACGTCGCCTCGAGGATCAGGTTTTCCGTGATGTCGATGACCACGAAGATGACGGGGATCGGAAGCAGCAGCCATCTGATTTTCCTGCCGCGGGTGATGCGGGAGATCAAGAGGATCAAGGTGGCTGCGAAAACGACCGGGAAAAGAATGTCCCACAGATAGTGGGATGCTCCGTAACGCTCGTACAACTCATCTGTCATGCGCTCTTGAACGCGAGCGATGTAGTCGGCGTCGTAACCGGTAAGCCGGGTATCGGGCATGGCCAGGCCCTCGGTGGCGCGTTCAAGGGAGGCGAGTTGGAGGCCGTTGATGGCCGCAAGAACCGTACTGAGCAAGACACCCGCGATAATCAATAAGGCGTTTCTCCCGCGTTTCTTTTTTGCGGGTTCTCCGGATCCGGCCGGTGGAGGCGGGCTGGCTCGATGCTCATGTGGGGTTGATGACATCACCCCATTATGGGCAGCGCCCCGGGAGCTTTGACCTCACAATCCGGTAACCCTCGCATTCCTGGGTCAGCTGTGTGCTGTTCTGTGCCCTGGTTTGCGGTCCAATTCTGACCGGATCCACCGGGCAGGATGGGAACAACGCGTCCATGCCTGTGGCGCACCGGGCGGTTTCTGGAGGCGAAGCCTGCCTCCCTGGAGTCGTTTACTGGAGGACCCTGGCATCACCGGCGGCTAGGAGCCCGGTTCAGCAGGTGCTGCCGATCGGCTCCTCGGAGCTGCTGTTCATTCCTCCTCGCTTCTGCAACACTTGACCGAAAGCCGCACGATACTGCCGGCTACCCGTCCAACGGCATCGAAGGGTTCGAAGAGGTCTTTACCTCCCGTCTCCGATCCGATCTGGATGTACCCCTTTCTGCGCAGCCTGTGCCGCCGGACCATCGGGAGCCCGCTGGCCGGGGTGGAAAGCACTTCCCCCGGCGGAGAGAGACTCCCTCCGGTATACGTCAAGAGTCCCGGCGGCGCATCGATCTGGCCCGGTTCGACGGCCCTGATGATTCCAATCTTGTCCCCGGACCGGTCGAAGACGTTCATTCCCACTCGTAGCTTTCCAAAAATTCCTGTCATGTCGTTTCCTGTCCGCCGGTGTTTGTGCCTCGAACGGTAGCCCGTGCTGCCGACCGCAGTCTGTGTGTAGCGCGTACGTCTCCTGCAAGAAACCTGACGAATACCTGAATACCCGTTGCGCCGACGGCTTCCCTGCGGCCGGTGAGGGTAACGGGCTGGTCTCAGCGGTTGGGGGTCCTCTGGAGCCTCCCTAAACTGGCTGGACTTCGGCCAGGCGCCGCGCCGATTCACCGGGGAAGATCCGGAAGCGGCATCCCCGGTGGGGCTTCGTCTCTCAACAGGTTCACGCGCGGCCCCGACTGCTCCGAGGCGTCAACGCCCGGTCCCGCCTGGATGGCGGCGTCATTGTCCGGAGGGCGGGGTGCCGGGTCCACCGGCCCTCAATGCAAGCCGGGACTACCAGAAACGAAATCGAGGTCGTGTCATGGAAACTTTCTTTTGGATTGGCATTGTTGTGGCGATGATCGTTGTCACGGTGGGATTGCTGCGCCGGAAATCCACCGCCGGTTCAATCGGGTACACCGCGCGCACTCCAGGCACCGACGCGGGCTTGCCGCCGGATGCTGGGGGCAGCGGCCGCATCGTCCAGTCCGGTCCGCCCCTGACCAACACCGCGGCCTCCGGGGTGGCCGGGAAGACTGCTGCCGAGCCCGGCCCTGAGGGCGTCCCCTATGCCGGGGACCCGCAGACACGGGCGGACAAGAGGCGCGATTACCGTCGCGGAATCTGAAGTCCATTCAACGCCCGGGATCGGCGGTCCGGTAAGGTCCGGCGCCGGGGGAGCATCCGCGCGGCGTTCCTCTCCGGTACCGCTCTGCCGGCAGCCTGTTCCCGGGCGTGAGTGCGGCTGCATCGCGGGCCTCACACCTCAGGCCCCGGCCACCGGTGCCGCTGCCCGACAGCATTGTCGGCCCGGGCAGGAGGGAAAATCGCCCTGTGGCTGGAGGGCAGGATCCGCCCGGAGGTCACAGACCTGTTACGGCGGTTGGGCTCTCTACAAAGCGCTGCCTACGGTGAATGGACGGCGCGGGGGAACCAACCACACGACGGACCGGATGCGCCGCCGGACCTCAACGATAAGGAGGAGTCATGGGAACTATGACTAAGAACCGATGGATGAAGCGGGCGGCTGCAATGTCGCTCCTGCCGATGACCGCCCTGGGCGTGGTGGGTTGCAGCACCTCGGGCACGGAGGAAGGCGCCGACGTGGAAGATGTTGTGGACGAGGAGGTCGATGCGGGCGATCCGGCTGCGGAGACCGGCCCCTACGACGGCGTCTACGACAGTGCGTTCTACGACGAGATGGATTCCTATGTCGGCGAGGAAGTGACCCTTTCGGCGGATGTGAACGAGGTCATGTCCCCGATGTCCTTCACCATCGCCGGCACCGACGACACCACGGTCGAAGCACTGCTCGTCGTCCACGACAAGGAAATGCCCGAGGTGAAACCGGAACTGACGGTCAGCGTCACCGGCATCGTTCACGAGGCATTCGACCTTCCCACGGTCGAAGAGGAGATGGGCATCGACCTCGATGACGAAGCCTTCGAGGACTGGGACGGCGAGCCCTATGTCGAGGCCACCAGCGTCGACACATCGGTCGTCGCCGACAGCTAACCTCCGCGTGGCGCGCGGTCCGCCCGGATTCATCGGCGGACCGCGCACGGACGGACCCGAAAGGACTCATGATGCCCAAACGCACCGCGGCCCGGGCATGGCACGACCGCACCCGCCGGACGGCCGACGCGGTCAGATTGTTCGCCGCCCTCAGCATCGGCGTGTGCGCGTTGTGGATGGGACTGCCGGAAACGATTGGTTTCACCGTCGTGTTCCTTGGTCTGCTCATTCCACGGATGGCCCGCCTGGCAGGTCCCTTCGATGCCGGTTTTTGTTTGACCATTTTCGTGGCCACCTGGAGCGGTATCGCCGGGTTGTACCGGGCGATCTCCTGGTGGGATCTGCTCATTCATTTCATTACGGCCGGTGCGTCGGCGGCGGCGCTGTTCCTCGTCCTGGCCCGGACCGGGATTATCCCGGGAAGCGCCGATACGAAGCTGCTTCCCCGACGCTCCATCGTGGCACTGACGCTTGCACTGGGACTTGCCGCCGCCGTGATGTGGGAGTTCTTTGAATGGGCGGGCAACGCCTATCTCACCAAGGCAATCCACGTCGGTTACAACGACACCGTCGCTGACCTCGCCGTCGGGGGTCTTGGCGCCCTTCTGGCGGGAATGGCCCTGGCTGGCTGGAAGACCTTCGAAAGCCGCGCAGACAGAAACGACGGAAGACAGCAGGCCCAGCACGAGGAAGACACCGACAGCATTCGAGTGAAGGAGAACCGATGATGAATCCGCTGAAATCGATCCAGCAAGGTATGGATGTTTTTGACTCCTCGGGGGAAAAAGTGGGGTCAGTCAAGAATGTGAAGATGGGCGATCCCCAGGCCGTCACCGCACAGGGCCAGGATCCTGCAAGCCCCGACGGATTGTTTTCCGCGTTGGCGAACGCGCTCGGTGGTGGTTCCGGTCTGCCCGAGGAACGCCGGGAACGGCTGCTTCGCCTGGGCTACCTCGAGATTAACGGGACTGGCCCGGGCAATCACTTTTACGAGTCTGCTGAGGCAGTGGATCGGGTTACGGACGAGGGTGTTCACCTGAACTCCTCCGCTGCGGGAACCTCCCGCGCCTGAGAGGCAGCGGCCTCGGGCGCCCGCACCATGGCGGGCGCCTCCGGGGCGGCCCTCCTGCCAGGAACCAACCGGGGTCCGCCGCGCGGAGGCAGCCACCACGACGGCCCGGCCGCAGCGGACACACACGCTATCGAGCTATGGAGTTCCCACAATGAAACGCGTATCCACCCGTCCCGCGGCCCATTTCACGGTGGCCGCATCCGCCCTTGCCCTGGCCCTGGTGGCCGGATGTTCAGCCCCCGAAGAGGACTGGTCGGCAATCGCTAATGGAAGCGACGTCCGGGTCGGACAGGTCGAGATCCACAGCCTCTCGCTCGTATCCTCGGCCGAGTCGGAGCCTGCGCGGATACTTGGCATGCTGTTCAACGAATCGGATGAAGCGGTGGAAGTGACCATCGCCGATGAGGACGATGCCGTCTCCGTGAGCGTGCCCGCGCAGGGCGAACTCGGACTGGATACCCATCCCGAAATCCTCGACACCGCCGACGGCCCGCCGGGGTCCCGGACGATGCTCACCGTCACGACCGAGGCCGGCGACCGGGCAGTTGAAGTCCCCGTGCTCGATGGCACCCTGGAGCAGTATGAGCCCTATGTCCCCACCCCGTCGGGGCACTCCTAACACTGGGATACCCCCCCCGGCCCGCCGGTTTCCCGCAGTGGAGCCTGGGACGGCAAGGCTCGGGTGCGCCCGGACGGCCAGAACCGATGTCGATCCGCGCACACAGGGGTCCCCTGCCGGCCGTCAGCGCTACGGATGGGCCACGCTTCGGTAACAGCGGGATTTCAGTGTCCGGCCCCCGGTAACGATGGGATGAACTAGGGGTGCAGCGAACATAAGCATGCTTATGGTGGTTATAGAGCGAAGCATCCACCCGCAGCAGGGCTCGGATACCCCGCCGCGTTTCGGCGGACGCTCGGTCCGCCCCGGCGCGTTGCGCGCAGTGACAGGTGGCGGCGCGCCGATAGAGCGCAGGCACTAAGGACCCCGCAGCGGGCCTCCAACAATGCACACAACGCCCACAGGCACGACCAACACACATCAGGTCCAATGAACACGCTGCACTGCAGCCGAGATGGGCAGAGGAGAAGGGACTTGAGCGATGAACGTTTTCGGCAAAATCCGTACCGGCATGCAGGTTTTCGACAGGAGTGGCGAAAAAGTGGGTGTCGTGAAGGTCGTGGAACTGGGCCGCAACAGCATGCCGGTTTCACAACTGGTGACCCATGGCGGAACGAAGGTATCGGGCCTTCGCGGCGCGGTCGCTACGCCCGTCACCGACTTGCCAATGGCGCGCCGGAACCGCCTCATCAGTGACGGTTTCATCCGCATCGACTGCGACAGGGCCAGCACGGATCTCTTTGAGCCTCTAGGCGCGGTGGACCGTGTCGCAGGTAGCATCGTGCGCCTGTCCGTGAAACACCACCAGGCCATCAACGCATAAAGTCCCATAGAACTCGGGTCTCTGGTGGCCCGTCCGTGCAGCATTTTTCCCCTCGGGCCACAGCTGCATAAGACCGACCGGCAGTGGACCTCATATATGCGCTCGGTGGCGCCCCGGTGTGACAGTGGCCCGTTCGGGACCGTGCCGGCGACGCTCCTGTATCCGCTCGCTGCGCCAGATTCCGATTCAACCGAAACTTGAGTTGCGGTTGGAGGGCAGTTCTTCCGTAAAAACATTCAACAGAATCGAGCCCGCGAGGAACGCCGTCAGGAGAGTCACGAGCAGGGTGCTGGTGGGCGCGACTAGGGCAGAGAGCGCCCATCCCGCCAGCAGGGACCCGGCCAGCAGGTGGGCCCCGAGGATCGGAATCTCCGGCTGTAGTGTTCCTCCAGACCCCGGTCCGTTAAGACGAAGTGCAGGCCGAAGAACACGGTGAAACCGGCAAGGGCGACTTCGAAAATACTCAGGTCAAGCAGCGGAGTAACCTGCTGAAGCCGCCTAGATGGACCCGCAGCAGCAGAACCTGGGCCCATGAGTCAAACCACATCCCAAACACCGCTCGTGCCGATCGTTTGAGGACCGGCGTCATCTAGCGCTTATCCCTCACCTGCTCAATTGCAGCCACCGGAATGATCTCGGGTTGATCGGCATGACCTGGTGGGCGTGCTTTAGAACGTAGGTGAACCCGCCTGGCTGTGCTCTTCAGAACAATCCATCTCCCCGCCTTCGGGTGCGGGCAAGGGAAGTTATGTACTAGCCCTCGGACTCCCGACAGTACCGTGAGCCGTTATTTTTCCCCCGCCTGCTGGCTGCGATGGTGAACGAGGAAGCAGGACATGCAGCTGAACTCGTCTACCTGCACCGGGACAACCTCGAAGAGCAGTTCATCATCGACGACTGCTCCGGGGAGGTCGAACCCTTCTGCGGTATCGCCGTCTTCAACGTCAATGAGGGCAGTCTGCGTGGTGGCACTGTGCTGGGCCTTATTACGGCCATGGTTGGGGATCCTGCCCCCACGCCCACCCCCAGCCGTGCAGCAGGTCCTTCTCCTGCGAGGTTCCCGCCGCTTCGTTGTTGGTTCCCGCTCCTCCCGAGCCTTGGTGGATACCGCCTCAGGCGGTGGAAGTAATGCTCACCGACCGGGCCGCCAGCATTCATCTCAAAGCACGACCGCGGCGGGTCCGGACTTCCGACCGGTGGAGTAACGATCGGGTTAAGCGACTCGGGCGGTCCGGGCCGGCCTGCCTACCGTGGATCCAGGGGCCAACACGACCCACTCACCAAAGACACCCGGTCACCGGGCCGATCAGAAGGAGAAAGTCATGGGTACTCGATCAAAAAGTGTCTGGACAAAAAAGACAGCAGCCATCGCGCTGCTGCCGTTCGGGGTTCTGAGCGTGGCGGCATGCTCGGATACAGCGGGAACAGAAGAAGGAACCAGCGTTGAGGACGTCGTAGAAGGCGAAACCGACCCGACGGCTGAGGGCGCATATAACGGCATCTATGACCAAAACTTCTACGACGAGGCCGACTCCTACACGGGTCAGGAAGTCACCGTCTCCGCCGAGGTGACGGAGACGCTCTCCGATGACACCTTCGTGATCGCCGGTGGCGACGACACCACCGTGGATCCATTGCTGATTGTTGAGGAGCAGGAAATCCCGCCCCTCGATGAAGGTCAGGTTGTCGAACTGACCGGCACGGTCGAGCAGGAGTTCGACGTCGCGGCCGCGGAGGACAACCTCGGTATCGATCTGGAGGATGAGCTCTACGCCGACTACCTCGGCGAGCCCTACCTCTCGGTCACAAGTGCGGAAATTCTCGAAGAGAAGTAATCCGGCACACCGGCTTCCCCATCCCGGGACGCCTTCGCAGCGGCATGGCGTGAGTGCACGATCAGGGATCGCGCCAACGCGGCGATCCATCGCGATTCCGGGCAGTACCTGTGCACCACGACTGATGAAGGAGAACACATTGATTTCCAGGAACGACATTTCGCAGATCCTCGAATTCGGCGACAAGGTCATCGACATTGACGGCGCCAAGGTTGGTTCCATCGGCCAGATCTACGTCGACGATCAAACCGGCAACCCTAGCTGGGTCACCGTCAACACCGGCCTCTTTGGCTCCAACGAATCCTTCGCGCCCCTCGAGGGCGCAGACCTTGAGGGCGACGACGTTCGCGTCCTATACTCCAAGGCCAAGATTAAGGACGCCCCTAACGTTGCACCCGACGCTCACTTGAGCAAGCAGGAAGAGGCAGGACTCTACCGCTACTACGGCCTCCCCACCGACGACTACACAACTGGTGAGTACCCCACGGGAACCTCCGGACCAACAACCGACGATTCAATGACCCGCTCCGAAGAGCAGCTCCATGTCGGCACTGAGCGCCGTGAGGCCGGTCGTGCGCGACTGCGCAAATTCGTCATTACGGAGAACGTCACCAAAACGGTCCCGGTGCACCGCGAAGAGGTCCGTGTCGAGCGCGAACCGGTCACCGACGTCAACCGGGAGGAAGCCCTCGCCGGCCCCGTCCTCAGTGAGGACGAGCACGAGGTCGTTCTTCATGAGGAGCGCCCGGTCGTGGAGAAGCAGGCTGTCCCGGTCGAGCGGGTCCGCCTCGATAAGGAGACCGTCACCGAACAACAGACCGTCAATGAGGAAGTCCGCAATGAACGAATTGAAGTGGACGACGTCGACCACGGCCGCCGCTGACAGGCGTTCGCCCACCACCCGCACCGGAGATAGACCTCAGGAGAGCTCATGAGCACCAGCGCAGGATCGGCCCACAGCGGGTCAGGCAATAACCACCGGGACCAGCGGAACCACCTGCTGGAACGGGAAAAGGAAGAATTTGGTGGCATCAAGATCGGTTCGGCCTTCTTCGGTTGGCTCACCGCCACCGGAACCGGGGTGCTGTTGACCGCCCTAGCCGCGGCGCTCGGTGCAGTGGTGGGCAACGTGACGAACACTGATGTGGCATCCCAGGCCGCGCAGAACCCGCAGGCCGCCGGCATTATCGGAGCAATCATCCTGGCGGTGATCCTTTTCATCTCCTACTTCTGCGGCGGTTACGTCGCCGGGCGAATGGCCCGGTTCGAGGGCATGAAGCAGGGCATCGCCGTGTGGGTGTGGGCAATCGCCATCGCGGTTATTGTCGGCGGCCTCGGCGCAATCGCCGGATCCCAGTTCAACATCCTTGCCCAGTTCAACATTTTTCCGCAAATCCCTAATGCGGAAAACATGACCACCGCTGGGATCATTTCGGCGATCGTTGCCGCGGTCGTAGCACTCATCGGCGCGATCTTCGGTGGCTTGGCCGGGATGCGTTTCCATCGCAAGGTCGACGATGCCAACCTGGTCAATAACAGGTAACAACCGAGCCCTTGCGCGCAACCTTCGGCCCACCTCCAACTCATGAGGGTGGGCCGATTGCGTGTGCAACTTTTGCTCCCTGGGCTTCTTTGGCCCGGGCGCGCAATTGATGCTCTCGGCGAGCCCGACGAACGCCATGAAAGTGTCACGCGCGTCGTCGTGAACCTCTGATGGGACACTGTCGAACTCATCGAGTTCATACTGTCGTCGGACTGCCGTGTGGCGGAGCCTGGGCCCTCGACCACTCACTCGTTCCACAAGACGGTGGCGGTGATCCTCGCCGAGGTCATGGGACGGAGGCTGGACGGCCTGATTTGGGTGTGAGGGTTTATGCGGGGCGGCCGACTGCTAGAAACAAAAAACCCCCGGGTTACCGGGGGTTTGGTGGCTCCGACCGGCGTCGATCCGGTGACCTTTCGATTTTCAGTCGAACGCTCTACCAACTGAGCTACAGAGCCGTGCAACCATCTTCCGATGATCACCGCATCAAACCGGCACTGCTTTCGCCTGCCGCCTGAGCGACCCTGACGGGACTTGAACCCGCGACCTCCGCCGTGACAGGGCGGCGCGCTAACCAACTGCGCTACAGGGCCTTGCTAACTTGCACTTTCATTTTTGCAAGAGTTTCATCCTACCAGCATCTCTGCCGAGAGAATGACCACCGAAACCGGCGGATCCTGCGTACCCCCAACGGGATTCGAACCCGTGCCGCCGCCGTGAAAGGGCGGTGTCCTAGGCCGCTAGACGATGGGGGCCTGACCACACTGGGCGAAAACCCCCCGCTGTGGACCTATAAAACTATAGGTCCTTACTCTGGAATTTCCAAAATGCATCGGCGCCGCGTTTCGCGCCGCCGAAACCGGCAGGCAGCGCGGATACAGTCGAAGCGTGCCTATCGACATGAGCCTTGCCGACTTCGAGGCGGCCGTGGATGACGCCATCGACTCGATCCCCGAGGACCTCGCCCGTGCCATGAACAATGTGGCGATCTTTGTCGTGGAGGAATACGAGCCGGGCCCGGGCGACGACCCGGACCCGGACCTGCTGGGCCTGTACGAGGGGGTGCCGCTGACTGAGCGGGACTCCTGGTGGGACGCAGGATCCCTGCCGGACCGCATCAGCATCTTCCGTCAGCCGCTGATGCGCATGTGCTCCACCCGGGAGGAACTCGTTGAGCAGATCCTGATCACCGTCATTCACGAGGTGGCCCACCACTTCGGCATCGACGACGACCGCCTGCACGAGCTCGGCTGGGGGTAGCCGGGCTCGACGCCGGGTTTCCGGCAGGGAGCGGCTCAGCCCACCGGCGGGATCATGGGCCCGAAGGAACTGCGGTCCAGCAGGCGCGGGTCCTCGCTGTCCGGAACCACCATCACCGGCCCCTTGGCATGGTGCAGCACGCCCTGACTGGTCGAGCCCATCAGCATCCCGGTGAATCCTCCGCGGCCGCGCGTGCCGACCACCAGCAGCTCGGCCGTGCGCGAGGCGTTGATGAGCACCTCCGCCGGCGGCCCGTCGAGCTGCTCCACGGTGATCTCCAAGCCCGGGAAGTGACTCTGCAGCCAGTTCCGGCCCGCCTCGAGCTGGACGGTGATGTCCGCGTGAAGCGCCTCCCGGTCCAGGGGCGCCGGCACCCAGGCCAGCGAGCCGTTGAACGGGGGGATGGAGCAGATGACCCGCAGGGGGATGCCACGGGAGACGGCCTCCTCGGCGGCCGCGAGCGACGCCCGCCGTGCCTGCTCGGAGCCGTCGACGCCGACGACGACGACCCCTTCGATCCCCGACGCCGGCGGGCCGGGCTCGGCCTTGGACCTGCCCGCAAGCTGCGGCTGCCCGAAGCGCGGCGCGCACGAGAGCGGGACGATCACCGTTGGACTCTTGGCGTGGGCCGGGAGGGCACTGCTGACCGACCCCAGGAGCCGCCCGACGAAGCCTCCCCTGCCACGGGAACCCACGACGACGAGGTCGGCCTCGGCCGAGAGGTCGAGGAGCACTCCGGCGGCGTCGCCGGTCTCGATCCGCGGGATGACCTCGATTCCCCTGCCGGACAGGTGGGCCACCGCCTCATCGAGGACCGCGCGGGCCCCTTCGCGGATGACCGAGTCGTCAACCGTCGCGTAGCCGGCGTCCATGCTTGAAGCGGCGAATACCGGCACGGTGTAGGCGGTCACCACGTACAGGGGTGAACGGCGCCGCTCGGCTTCCTGCGCCGCCCACAGCAGGGCGCACACGCTTTGGTCGGAGCCGTCAACCCCCACCACAATTCCGGATCGGACCGACGCTTCGGTCGGATGATCGCCCTGCGAGGTACTCATGGCACGCCCCTTTGCTCACCGCCCGACCCCGACCCGGGGCCGGTTGTCAATATTTGTAGCCTACTCCGGGGCACTGGTCTATTCATGGTGCAAAAAGTTATATAGGCTTCGTGAAATCGAGACCCGGAGGTCCGCCGTTCGGCGTGCTGCTCCGCGCTTCGGTTCCCGTCCGACCCGTTCGCGGCCGGGAATCAGTACGGCCCGGAAGAGGCGCCGGTCCGTACTGTGCTCTCCTTCGAACCGGAGGTACTTCGTCGTGGATTTGCTGCCGCCGGACCCAGCGCATGCCCTGCCGGAGGCGTCCACGGCGGCAGAACTGACCACCACCGTTGTGATCGGCTCCGGGCTGCCGGGGCTCGCCGTCGCCAGCGAACTGAGCCGCCATGGCATCGATTCGATCGTCGTCGAAGGGCTCGACTGCCTCGACTCGGGCCCGATGCGCACAGTGATGAGCGATTCCGTGTCCCTCTCGGAGAGGTCCGAACTGCTGCGCCTGCTCCGGGCCTATGCCTCAAGCCACAGCCTCGATGTCCGGAGCGCGACCCGCTGTGAGGAGCTCAGCATCATCGGGCACTCCACCGTGCTTCCGGCGCGGGTCCCGTCAAGCAAGAAGTGGGCCATCCAGACCGCCGACGGTGTGCTGCTGGCCGACCACGTCGTGCTGACCAAGTACCCCCAGAACCAGCTGCGCCGGTTCCTGCGCTCGCTTGGAATCGCCATCGGCGCCGACTTCCGCGCGGCCCTGGCCGCGATCGGCCTTCACCTCGTGGGTGTGGGCGAGGTCCTCACCCCGACCACGCGGGAGATCGTGCGTCAGGCGAAAGTCGTCAGCGACACCATCGCCGCCTCAGGCCAGGCCGGCGGGGACCACCTCGCCCGTCACGCCTAGGCGTTCCCGGACCGGGCTACCGGTTGGCGCCCAGCCGCTTCCGGGCCGTTGTGGCAAGCACCGCGGCGAGGGAGAGCAGCACGATGGCCATGACGGCGATGCTCCAGGGGAAGTCACTTGTTCCCGCAGCCTGCGGCGAATCCTCCTCCGCCTCGGCGGGCGTAATCGGCACCGCGGTGCCGGCCGAATCCGGTGCGGCCGAGGTTCCGGACTCGGCGGTGAAGGTCAGGACTCCCTCGATGGGGTGGGAGTCCGAGGACACCACCCGCCAGTTGACCGTGTACTCCCCTGCCGGGGCCCCCGGGCGCACGCTCTGCTCCGCAGTGTTGTCCGTGATCCGGACGGGTCCGTCGGACCAGGACCTGCCCTCGGCGTCGAGCACCTCAACCTGCGCGCCAAGGCCCGAGGGGACACTCGAGAAGGTGAGTTCGATGGCCCCGGGAACTGCGGCAACGGTTGCGCCGTCGGCCGGGTTGCTGCCCGACAGCTCGTCATGGGCGGCCGCCGGTCCGGCCACCAGGCCGAGGAGGACCAGCAGGATGAGCCCCGGGGCCAGGACGGCGCGGGTCAGGACGGTGCGGGCCCGGCCGCCGGAGGTCCGCCGGCGGCGCCGCGGACGGGAGGGGGTGAATGCGGAGAAAGCCATGGCTTCAGCCTACGCTCCGCGCCGGCGTAACCCGTGGGTGATTGGCCGGCGCCGGGATAGAATCTGCTCGGTTTCCCTTCCTCCTCTCCAAGGATTGATCATGCTCAAGACGGGTTCGGCGCTCGACCGCTACTTCGAGGTCACCTCCAGGGGGTCCACCTATTCGCGGGAGATCCGCGGCGGCGTGGCGACCTTCTTCGCGATGAGCTACATCGTCGTCCTGAACCCGCTGATCCTCTCTGGGGCCGACGCCTCGGGCACCGAGCTCGGCTTCGAACGGGTTGCCGCGGTGACGGCCCTGATCGCGGGCATCCTCACCATCACCATGGGCGCCTGGGCCCGGTACCCCTTCGCGCTGGCAACTGGCCTCGGGGTCAACGCCTTCGTCGCGATCACCGTCGCGACCAACCCCGGCCTGACCTGGCCCGACATCATGGGCCTGGTGCTGCTGGCCGGGCTCACGATGCTGCTGCTGGTGCTCACCGGCTTCCGCACCGCCGTGTTCAACGCGGTGCCGGAGAGCCTGAAGACGGCCATCGTCGTCGGCATCGGGCTGTTCATCGCGCTGATCGGGCTCGTCAATGCCGGCTTCGTCCGGCGCATCCCCGACGAAGCCCAGACCACCGTGCCTGTCGGCCTGGGCTTCGAGGGCGTCCTGCTCGGCTGGCCGACGCTCGTTTTCATTTTTGGCCTGGTCCTGACCATCGCCCTCGTGGTGCGGCGGGTCCGGGGCGCGATCCTCATCGGCGTCCTCGCCGCCACCGCCCTAGCCGTGATCATTGAAGCCGTCGCCGATGTCGGCCCGAGCTTCATCCCGGGCCAGGACCCGAACCCGCAGGGGTGGTCGCTTGTGGTTCCCGAACTGCCCACGGGCGCCTGGGTCGGCGCGCCCGACCTCGGGCTGCTTGGCAACGTCAGCCCGTTCGGCGCGTTCGGCCACCTGGGAGCCACGGCCGCGCTGCTGCTGACCTTCACGATCCTGTTGAGCATCTTCTTCGACGCCATGGGCACCATGGTCGGGCTGGCCAACGAGGCGAAGCTCGTCGACGCCCGCGGCAATATCCCCGGCGTCAACCGGGTCCTGATCGTCGATGCCCTCGGCGCCGTCGCCGGCGGCGCCGGCTCGGTGTCCTCCAACCAGATCTACGTCGAGTCCGGGGCGGGCATCGGCGAAGGCGCCCGCACCGGCATCGCGAACATCGTCACCGGCGTCCTGTTCCTGCTGGCGATGTTCGTCACCCCGTTGATCAGCCTCGTGCCCTTCGAGGCCGTGGCGCCCGCCCTGGTGGTCGTAGGCTTCATGATGGTCTCCCAGGTGGGCCGGATCGACTGGCAGGACTGGGGGATCGCCATCCCCGCGTTCCTGACCTTCACCCTTATGCCGTTCACCTACTCGATCGCCAACGGCCTGGGCGCCGGCTTCATCGCCTTCGTCCTGGTCCGCACCATCCAGGGCCGGGCGCGTGAGATCCATCCGCTGATGTGGGCTGTGGCCGGGGCGTTCGTGATCTTCTTCGGCATCGGCCCCATCGAGCAGATCCTGCTCTAGCGGAGCGCCCTGCGCTGGGTGAACCGGGCCGGGCAAGGCCCTGGCAGGGCATCGACCCGGCCGGGCAGGGGGTCAGTCGGTGAGCGGCTGCGCCCCGGCGGCGAAGCGGCGCACCTGGTCGTCGTGCCACAGGTGGGCGGGCACACCGCCGCCGAGCAGCCCGCGGGCCAGCCCGGGGCCCTCACCGAGCGGGCCGTCGCTTCCGGCGATGATCACGTTGCCGTAGCGGCGCCCCTTGAGCATCGCCGGATCGGCGACGATCGCCGTCCTCGCGAAGGCCGAGGCGATGGTGGCTGCCTCCCGGCGCGCCATCTTCAGGTCCGGACCGTCGCCGCAGTTGACCAGGTAGATCCCGTCGGCGGCGAGCACCTTCTTCGCCTCCTGCGTGAACCCAACGGTTGTCAGCGGGTGCGGGGTGCGGCTGCCCGCGAATACGTCGCGGATGATGAGGTCCCGGCTGGCCTCCGACAGGGACCGGGTCACCTCCCGTGCCTCCCCCACCCGAATGCGCACCAGCGGGGCCCTCGGCAGGTCGAACCACTGTCGCACCAGCTCGGCCAGCTTTCCGTCGAGTTCGACGACGACCTGCCGGGCGGCCGGATGCGCCGCGGCGATGTACCGGGGCAGGGAGCACGCGCCGCCGCCCAGGTGCAGCACCCGGAGCCGGTCGGAGGTGCCCCAGCGGGCATCGACAAGCGCCGCGATCCAGCGCATGTACTCGAAGTCAAGACGCAGCGGGTCGTCGAGGTCGATGTGTGAGCTTGGGACTCCGTTGACGCGCAGCACCCAGCCGTTGGTGCTGTAGGGATCGGGCTCGAGTTCGCAGGTGCCGGTGTCGATCGGAAACTCGCCCGCGACCGGCGCCGGCGCCGCCTGACGTGCCATCAGGAGTGGCCCTCGAACTCCTGCATCTCCCCCAGGGCCTTCTCAAGCCGTTCGACCTTGCCGGTGATCTCGCCGGTGTGCCCGGGGCGGATGTCGGCCTTCAGCACCAGCGATACCCTGCTGCCGTACCGGCCGGCGGCCTCGGTGGCGTGCTTGATGACGGTCATCACCTCGTCCCACTCGCCCTCGATCGTCGTGAACATCGAGTCGGTTGAGTTGGGCAGGCCGGACTCGCGCACGACGGCGACGGCGGCGGCAACCGCTTCATGGACGGAGTCGCCTCCGCCCCTTGAGTGCTCGGAGGATCCGGACGGTGCGACTGAGAAGGCGACAAGCATGGTCCAAGTCTCCCAGAAAGCGCCGCCCGCGTCCCGGCCGGACGTGTGGCCTGCGTTATGGCACCCCGGGCGGGTCCCTGACAGGATGGTGAAATGACCCGCGGAATATACGTCAGTGCCATGAACCCAGGCTCCGGGAAGTCCCTCATCTCCCTTGGCCTCGCCGATATGCTCCACCGGCACGCCGACCGGGTCGGTTTCTTCCGGCCGATCGTCGAGGGCGACGACCCCGCCGCGGACCCGATGGTCCAACTGATGCAGCGCAGCTTCAACCTCCCGCCCGAGCGCTCCCGCGGCGGGCTTACCCGCGCCCAGGCCCGCGCGCTGCTGGTGGCCGGCAACCGCGAGGAGATTGACACCGCGTGCGTGGCGATCTACAGCGAGATCGCCAGCCGGTGCGACGTCGTCATCGTCGAGGGCACCGACCTCGGCGGCCATGACGCCGCGGTGGAGTTCGACCTGAACGCCCGCCTCGCCAACAACCTCGGGGCGATGGTGCTGGCCGTGGTCAGCGCCAAGGAGATGTCCGTTGCCGAGGCGGCCGACGCCGTCGACGTCGCCAGGCAGGAACTCGACGAGGCCAAGGTTTCGCTGCTGGCCATGATGGTGAACCGCGCCCCCGACGAGGCGGTTGAGGGCATCCGCGCCGAGGTCCGGCCGGGCCGCTCCGGACGGCCCGTCTATGTCATTCCCGAACTGCCCGAAATCGCCCGGCCGACCATCTCGGAGGTGGCCGCGGAGCTGGGGGCGAAGCAGATCGCCGGAAGCACGAACCTGGAGCGGGACGTGCTCTCCGTCCGGGTCGCCGCGATGAACGTGGGCAACTTCCTGCACCTGCTCACCGATGGCGCCCTCGTCATCGTTCCCGGCGACCGGGCCGACGTGCTGGCCGCGACGCTCGCCTCCTCCTTCTCGCCCGAGTTCCCCGTGCCCTCCGGGCTCGTCCTCACGGGCGGCCTGGAGCCGGACCCCCACCTGCTGCCCCTCCTGGCCCAGGCACCCTTCCCCGTGTTTGCCCTCGATGACGACACTTACACCGCCGCCCAGCGGGTCGGCGGGGTGCGCGGGGAAATCGCCACGGGGCTCCGCCGGAAGTCGGCCGCCGCGCTTGGCGCGTGGTCGCGGCAGGTTGACGAGCAGGAACTGCTCGAACGCCTCGCGCTTCCGCGCGCCATCTCCATGACCCCGCTGCGGTTCCTTCACGAGCTCATCCAGCGGGCGCGCTCCCAGCGCCGCTCCATCGTGCTGCCCGAAGGAACCGATATCCGGATCCTTCGCGCTGCGGAAATCCTGCACCGCCGGGACGTGTGCGACCTGACCATCCTCGGCCCCGAATCGCAGGTTCGGGAACTCGCTGCGGGACAGGGCGTCGACCTCACGGGCATCACCCTGATCGATCCCGAGACCTCGGAGCTGCGCGAGGAGTTCGCCGCCGAGTACGCCCGCCTCCGCGCGCACAAGAACGTCACCATCGAGACCGCGCGGGAACGCATGCTCGACGGAGCATATTTCGGAACGATGATGGTCCAGCTCGGCAATGTCGACGGCATGGTCTCCGGCGCTGCACACACCACGGCCAACACCATCCGGCCGGCGCTCGAGTTCGTCAAGACGCGCGAGGGCGCGCGGATCGTCTCCTCTGTCTTCCTCATGCTGCTCTCCGACCGCGTGCTCGTCTACGGCGACTGCGCGGTGAACCCTGAACCGAACGAGGAGCAGCTCGCGGATATCGCCTCCGCTTCGGCCGACACCGCCGCGCAGTTCGGCGTCGAGCCGCGCGTGGCGATGCTCTCCTATTCGACCGGGGAGTCGGGCTACGGCGGGGCCGTCGACGAGGTCCGCCGCGCCACCGAAATCGTGAGGGCGCTCCGGCCCGAGCTGCCGGTCGAGGGCCCGATCCAGTACGACGCCGCCGTGGATGCCTCGGTCGCGGCGTCGAAGCTCCCGGGCTCATCGGTGGCGGGCCAGGCGACGGTCTTCATCTTTCCGGACCTCAACACCGGCAACAACACCTATAAGGCCGTCCAGCAGTCGGCCGGCGCGGTCGCCGTCGGGCCGGTGCTCCAGGGCCTCCGCAAGCCCGTCAACGACCTCTCCCGCGGGTGCACCGTTGAGGACATCGTCAACACGGTCGCCATCACCGCGGTGCAGGCGCAGCAGGCACCTCCCGCCTCGGCCTCCCTGGCAACCGCATCAACCCCAGGAAAGCAGCAGGCATGATCATCCTCGTCATCAACTCCGGCTCGTCGTCCCTCAAATACCAGGTGCGCGAGGGCGACGACGTCCTGGCGCAGGGGCTGATCGAAAGCATCGGCGAGGAATGGGTTCCCGACCACGCCGCAGCGATCGAACACTTCGACACCGAACTCGCGGTCATCCTGCAGGGGAAGACCATCGACGCCGTGGGGCACCGCGTGGTCCACGGCGGCGAGCGCTTCGGGGAACCGGTGCTCATCACCCCGGAGATCATCCGCGCCATCGAGCGCCTCAACCCGCTGGCGCCGCTCCACAACCCGGCCAATGTGCTGGGGATCCGGGCAGTCGCCGAAAAGTGGCCCGGCATCCCGCAGGTGGCCGTGTTCGACACCGCGTTCCACCGGACCCTGCCGGAGCGGGCCTGGCGCTACGCGGTGCCCGACGAGCTCTACACGAAACACGGGATCCGGCGCTACGGCTTCCACGGGACCTCCCATGACTACGTCACCGGGAAGGCCGCCGAATTCCTTGGCACTCCGCGCGAAAACTTTGATGCCGTGATCGCGCATCTGGGCAACGGCGCATCGGTGACGGCCGTACGCGGAGGCCGGAGCATTGACACTTCGATGGGCTTCACCCCGCTCGAGGGACTGGTGATGGGCACCCGTTCGGGTGACATCGACCCGTCGATCCTGCTGTTCCTCGCCCGCGAGGGCTACTCCCCCGAAGACCTCGATACCCTGCTGAACCGCGAATCGGGGCTGCGCGGGCTGGCGGGCACCAATGACATGCGTTCGGTGGAGAAGGCCGCCGACGGCGGGGACAGGGCGGCGCAGCTCGCCCTTGAGATCGCCGCCTACCGCCTCGCGAAATACATCGGCGGCTACCACGTGGCGGTCGGCGGAGCGCATGCCCTGGTGTTCACCGCGGGGATCGGCGAAAATTCCTCGTCCTTCCGTTCGCTGGTGGCGGGCCAGCTCACCGCGCTCGGCATCGAACTCGACCCTGAACTCAACGAGCCGCGCGGGTCGTCGGCGCGCGTCGTCAGCACCGCGGGATCGGCGATGCCCGTGCTGGTGGTCCCCACCGACGAGGAGGCTGCAATCGCCGAGGCAACAGCCGCCACCGTCGGTGCCGCCACCGCTGCGGGCAGCTAAGCGCGCTGCCCTGCGGCGCCACCCGCCGGACACCGGACAGCGCCAAACAGGCGCACAGGCCAGCGGGCCTCAAGGCGGGCGCGTCAGGGCAGGCCGGCCATCCGCGCCGCTGCCGCGGCGAGCGCCCCGGCAGCCACCACGACGAGGAACGGAGCCTGGAGCCAGAGGGCGACGGCGGCCGCCGCGGCCGCGGCGAGCCGCGCATCAGGCACGAGGGCACTGCCCGAGGACACCGTGGTGACGACAGTCAACGAGGTCAGCAGCCCCACGGTGAGCGCCCCCGCGGCGCGCAGCATGCGTGGGTTGCCGAGGACCCGGGCGGGCACGAGGTAACCGGCAAGCTTGGTCGCGAAGGATATGCAGCCGGCGGCCAGAATCCAGAACCACAGGACCATCAGGCACCCCCGTCCCGGCCGGGCTGAGGTCCCGGCCGCCGGTCCGCCGCGGCTTCCGGGGAGCGCGGAGGCGTCCGGCGCAGGCCGAGGACAGCGGCCACCACGGCTGCGCACAGGATGGGAACCCCCGGCGGGGCCAGGGGCACGGCAACGACCGTCACCACGGCGCAGGCCACCGCGATGGCCCCGGCCTCCCGGGACCGCAGCCGCGGCCACAACAGCCCGAGGAAGGCGGCCACCGCGGCGCCGTCGAGCCCCCACTGCCGCGGATCGCCCACCGCACCACCAAGCAGGGCCCCCACGAGGGTGAAGACGTTCCAGAGCACGAATACGCCGATGCCGGCGGTCCAGAAACCGCGCTTCGCCTCCTGGAGTTCGCTCTGGGCGGTGGCCGTGGCGACCGATTCGTCGATGGTGAGCTGCGCGGCCGCGGCCTTCCGCCAGCCCCGCGGCCGCAGCAGGAAATTGAGCTGCATCCCATACACGCCGTTGCGCAGTCCGAGCAGCGCAGCGGCCGACAATGCCGACAGTCCGCTGCCCCCGCCGGCCACGACGCCGATGAAGGCGAACTGCGAGCCCCCGCTGAACATCAGCAGGCTCAGGGCCGCCGTCTGGGCGAGGCTGAGGCCGGAGGCGGCGGACAGCGCCCCGAAGGAGATGCCGTAGAGGCCGGTGGCGACGGCGACCGAGAGGCCCACGCGGACGGCGGGTGAGGCGAGGAGTTCCACCGAATCAGGGTAGTAGGTGCGGCCCGCCTTCTCCCACCCGGGCTTTGCTTTCTGGCCGGTCCGGTGAATAGTAGGAAAAGACAGCACCCTTACTACCTTTGGAGGCAGCCGTGAAAGCAGTGACCTGGCAGGGCCGGCGGAAGATCAGCGTTGAGGAAGTCCCGGACCCGATCCTTCAGGAGCCGACGGATGCGATCGTGAGGATCACCTCCACCGCCATCTGCGGCTCCGACCTCCACCTCTATGAGGTCCTCGGCCCGTACATGTCCCGGGGGGACATCCTGGGCCACGAGCCGATGGGCATCGTCGAGGAGGTCGGCAGCGAGGTCACGAACCTGGCGCCCGGGGACCGCGTCGTCATTCCCTTCAACATCTCCTGCGGCCACTGCACGATGTGCCGCAGCGGGCTGCAGTCCCAGTGCGAGACCACCCAGGTCCGCGAGAAGGGCACCGGGGCGAGCCTCTTCGGCTTTTCCTCCCTGTACGGCTCGGTGCCGGGCGGCCAGGCCCAGTTCCTGAGGGTTCCGCACGCCAACTACGGACCCATTAAGGTGGGATCCGAGCTTCCCGACGAGCGCTACCTCTACCTCTCCGACATCCTCCCCACGGCGTGGCAGGGGGTGAAGTACGCCGATGTTCCCGAGGGCGGAACCCTCGCTGTGTACGGGCTCGGCCCGGTGGGCCAGTTCGCCGCGCGCATCGGCAGGCACCTCGGGTACCGCGTGATCGGGATCGAACCGGTCGCCGAACGCCGGGCGATGGCCCAGCGCCACGGCATCGAGACCCTCGACTTCTCAAAGAACCTGGGCGAGGAACTGCGCAGCATGACCGGAGGGCGCGGGCCCGACTCGGTGGTCGACGCCGTCGGGATGGAGGCTCACGGCTCCCCCGCCGGTGCGTTCGCCCAAAACGCCGTCGGCCTGCTGCCGGACGCCCTGGCCCGCAAGGCCGTCGAAACGGCGGGGGTGGACCGCCTGAGCGTCCTGCACTCGGCCATCGATTCGGTGCGCCGGGGCGGAACCGTCTCCCTCAGCGGAGTGTACGGCGGCAACGCGAACCCGATGCCGCTGTTCACCATGTTCGACAAGCAGCTCCAGCTCCGGATGGGCCAGTGCAATGTCCGCCGCTGGACCGAGGACCTGCTCCCCCTCGTCGAGGACCCCGCCGACCCCCTTGGTGTCACCGACCTGATGACCCACGAGGTGTCGATCGACGAGGCCCCGGAGGCCTACCTCAACTTCCAAAAAAAGCAGGACGGGTGCATCAAGGTTGTTCTAAAGCCGTAACCCCGAGGGCGCCGGCCAGGGAGGACGGCTGCAGGGCGGCGGCGTAGTGGATCGCGTCGGCGGCCCGCACCAGTGTCAGATGGGAGAACGCCTGCGGGTAGTTTCCGACCATGGTGCGGGCCTCGGCGTCGTACTCCTCCGAGAGCAGCCCCAGTTCGTTGGCGAAACCGATCAGCCGGTCCATAAGGGCCCGCGCCTCCTCCTCGCGCCCGCTGCGGGCGTACTGCTCAACCAGCCAGAAGGAGCAGGCAAGGAAGGGGTGCTCGCCGGGCTCAAGCCCGTCGTCGGACTCGTCGGTGCGGTAGCGCAGCAGCAGCCCCTCATCGGTGAGAAGGTTCTTCTCAAGCGCCGCCACCGTCCCGAGCATCTTCGGGTCGTCATAGGCGAGGAAGCCCACCTGCGGCAGCTGGAGCAGCGACGCGTCGAGCTGCTCCTCGCCGTAGGCCTGCGTGAACGAGTTGAGTTCCTCGTTGAAGCCGCGCTCCATCACCTCGGCGTGCAGCTCGTCGCGCAGGGCAACCCACTGCTCAAGCGGGCCGTCGAGCCCGTGGTCCTCAACGGCACGCACGGCGCAGTCGAACGCCGCCCACATCATCACCCGGGAGTGGGTGAAGTGCTTGAGGTCCCCGCGCATCTCCCAGATGCCGTGGTCCTTGTCGTGGAGGTGGTTCTCGGCGAAACCGAGAAGTGCGCGCTGCAGCGGCCAGGAAAAGTGGTCCTCGGTCACGCCGTAGCAGCGGAGCTTCTCGAGGGCCACGATCACCTCGCCGACGACGTCGGCCTGGTACTGGTTGACCGCGCCGTTGCCGATGCGCACCGGCAGGGAGTCCCGGTACCCGGGCAGGTGGGAAAGGATGGTCTCGGGAAGCCTCCGCTCCCCGGCCAGACCGTACATGATCTGGAGGTCCTCGGGATCCCCGGCCACAGCGCGGAGGAGCCAGTTCCGCCACTCGAGCGCTTCCTCCTGATAGCCGTGGGTCATCATCGCCTCAAGGGTCAGGGCCGCATCCCGGAGCCAGCAGAAGCGGTAGTCCCAGTTGCGTGCGCCGCCGAAGTGCTCGGGCAGCGAGGTGGTCGGCGCCGCGACGATCCCGCCGGTGTCCTCATGGGTCAGGGCCCGGAGCACCAGCAGCGACCGCTTGACCGTGTCGTCGTACTCGCCCTGCGGCTCGTAGTTCGACGCCCAGGCCTGCCAGTAGGCGATGGTGCTCTCAAGGCAGGGCGCGGCCTCCTGGCTGCGGGGTGCGGTGCGGTGCGAAGGGAACCACGCCAGCTCGATGTCCAGGCGCTGGCCCGCCGTGACCGTCAGCGTCCCCTCGTGGCGGTGACCCTTGGGCCTGAGGGGGTTCCCCCGGTGCATCAGGGCGTTGGGGCCGGCGATCGCCAGCAGCATGGGGCCGTCGTCGTCGTGGGCCTTGCGCACCCACGGCACCACGTCGCCGTACTCGAAACGCAGCTGAAGCTCCTCGCGCATCGTGACGCTCCCGCTGATTCCCTCGACCCGCCGCACCAGGGACGCGCGGCGGTCCTCCACCGGCATGAAGTCAGTGACCAGGACCTCCCCGGTGCTGGTCCGCCAACGCGTCTGCAGCACGAAGGTGGAATCGATGTACGCACGCCCGATCACCTCCGCCTCCTCCTCGACGGGGGCCAGCAGCCAGCGGCCGTGGTCTTCGGTGCCCAGCAGCTTGGTGAAGACGGACGGGGAATCGAAGCGGGGAAAGCAAAGCCAGTCGACGCTGCCCCGGCGCGATATCAACGCGCCGGTGTGAAGGTCCGATACCAGTGCGTAGTCCTCAATAGGCGAGTGCATGCATTAACTCAACCACAAAGCGGAGGGGTGGGAGTCCTATCCACCGGAGGAAATTGCAAAGAACGAGCGCATTTCCGCTGGATAGTCGGTGGTGACTTCCTGAACCCCCAGCCCCGCCACCAGCTCGGCGTCCTCCTGCGTATTGACCGTCCACACCCGCACCCGGACGCCCTCCGACACCCACCGGCGCACGATGTCCTGGTGCGCCCTCACATAGGCCACGCCCGGCCCTGCTATCCCGACGGTGTGGGCGTCGATCAGCGCCTCGCCCTCGTCGATGGCACGCCGCATCAGGTTGATCACGGCGCCTGAGGTGATCGAGCCGAAACTCAGCGCCTCCCGCACCTCCTCGGGCTCCACATCGGCCACCAGCTGGCACAGGGCGTGCGCCGGGGCGATCTCTCCGAGCTGGTGCATCGAGTCGGGGTTGAAGCTCATAAAGCTGATGGTGAGGTTGCCGAGGGTTGAACTCTCCGGATCCCATCCCTCGTCGAGGAGGAACGCGACAAGCTCGGCTTCGAGGTGCAGGCCGAAGGGGCTCGGGTGCTTGAGCTCGATGGCCAGGGCGATGCTCCGCCCGGCGGACCGCAGCAGCCGCAGGAGGTCGGCCAGGGTCAGCAGCTGGTTCCGGGGCCCCCCCAACTCGGCCGGAACCCGAGCCCCCTTCCACGAGGAGAAGTCGAGCTCCCGAAGCTGGGCCAGGGTGTAGTCGGCGACGTTGCCCGAGCCGTTCGAGGTCCGCTCGAGTGTCGGATCGTGGATGCAGACGAGCTGCTCGTCGCGGGTCAGATGCACGTCGCACTCGACGCCGTCGGCGCCGTCGGCGAGGGCCTGGAGGTAGGCGGCACGGGTGTGCTCGGCGTAGATGCCGCTCGCACCCCGGTGGGCGAAGATCTGTGGACTCATGCTGGACCCTACTCTCGGTTATTTCCCGGAAGCCGAACCTTCCCCCGATTACGGTACGCGATGGACACGCCGGCAGGGACACCGGGCGGCCGCGCTCGATAGACTGGGCTGGTGAATGTAACGCCGGGCACCGATGAGGAACGAGCCGCAGCGCTGCGCCGAATGAAGGTCCTGGCCACCGCCCTGCTCGGGGTGCTCGCCGTGATCTTCGTTGTCGCGTTTGCGCTCCAGGATCGCTATCCGTGGCTTCAATATGTGCGCGCGGCTGCCGAAGGCGGCATGGTCGGCGCCCTTGCGGACTGGTTCGCAGTCACGGCGCTCTTCAAGCACCCGATGGGGCTGAAGATTCCCCATACGGCGATCATTCCGCGGAAAAAGGACCAGATCGGCGAATCCCTCGGGCAGTTCGTCGAGGAAAATTTTCTTTCCGAGGCCGTGGTGCGGGCGAAACTCGACTCTGCCCGGATTGCGGAGAAGGCCGGCAACTGGCTTGCCCGCCCCGAGAGCGCCGACCGCGTCGCCGTCGAAGGTGCGGCACTGATCCGCGGCGCGTTCACCGTCCTCAACGACGAAGCGGTCCAGGGCGTCATCGAGTCAATGGTGCGCAAGCACGTGCTGGCTCCGCCGTGGGGCCCTCCGGTTGGAAGAATCGCAGAGCGGCTGTTCCGGGAGGGGCACCACCACCGCCTCGTTGACCTGCTGGTGGACCGGGCTGCCGACTGGGTGGATGCCAACTACGCCGTCGTGACCCGGGTCGTGGCCCAGCGCTCGCCCACCTGGGTGCCGCGCCTCGTCGACGGCGTGGTGGGAGACCGCGTCTATGCCGAGCTGTCGAAGTTCATCCGCGCGGTCCAGGACGACCAGCACCACGATGTCCGCATCGCCCTCGACAAATACCTCAAAGACCTCGCCCAGGACCTGCAGTACAGCCCCGAGACAATCGCCAAGGCCGAGGAGATCAAGGGCCAGCTCCTTGACGACCCCCGCGTGCGCGACCTGACCGCCCGCACCTGGGCCACCATCAAGAGTGCCCTGCTGGAGGCGGTCAGCGATCCGCAGAGCGAACTGACGCAGAACTTCAAGGCCGCGGTGCGGGACTTCGGCGGCCGGCTCGCCAGCGACCCGGAACTGGCGGCGAAGGTGAACCGGTGGATCTCCGACGGTGCAGCCTACGCAGTGCGCACCTACCGCAGCGAAATTGCAGGCGTGATCTCCGAGACGGTGGGGCGCTGGGATGCCGAGGAAACCTCACGGAAAATTGAGCTTCAGGTCGGCAAGGATCTCCAGTTCATCCGCATCAACGGCACCGTTGTTGGCTCCCTGGCGGGACTCGCCATCTTCTCGGTCGCCCACGCGGTCTTCGGCTGACAATCCCGGCCACTGACGATGTCGGCGGCCGACGGTCCGGGCGGGCGGTTCCCGGCGGCACGCGGCCGGCCCGCTCACGACCCGGATCCGCCCCTGTCGGACCCCCCACTGCCGGACCCCCCACTGCCGGACCCGCCCCTGCCGGCCAGCGCCCGCTCCTCTATCCCTGGAGCAGGCGACGGCCGGCGAGCGTCCTTAGGACCCGGACCCGGTCGAGGGTTTCTCCGGCGCGGCATCCAGGGTGTTCGCAAGGTCGCCCGGAACCACCAGCGGCGGCGGCCCGAACGCGGTCCGGGTGGCGTTGATGACTGCCTTGCCCATCGCATGGTTCCCCGCCCCACCGATCGCGGCGCCAACACCGAAGGGGAGCGCGCGGCCGAGGAGGGCGCCACCCTGCCGGGCGAGCATCCGGCGGATAAACCGGCGTCGGATGCTCGCGCTCAGGGCGCGGACGAGGGAGGCCGGCGCGGCGCTGCCCACGGCGTTCCCCCAGGGCTGCTGCCCGGAGGACACCGATGAACCGCCCAGCCCTGATTGGATAAGTGCCATCCCCTCCTCACCCATCAGGATGGCCATCACCATGGTGCGCGACCGCTCCGGATCGTCGGTGTGGATGCCGTGCAGTTCCGCGATCGACTGGGCGTAGAGCGCGGTTGCCTCAAGGAACCCCACTGTGGCGGCGGCCGACAGGCCCAGGGAGGCGATGGTGCCGACGGCCGGCACCGCCGCCGTCGCGCCCACCGCGGCACCGGCGACCGTGATGGCCCGCAGATAGTCGCGTTCGAGGAGTTCGGCGAGTTCGGCGGGTGGAGCCGCCGGGTAGCGGCGGCGCACGCGCCGCAGGTTGGCCAGGACCAACGGGCGCTGGACGTCGATCGCCCGTTCGATGCCGCGGTAGATCCCGGGCTTGGGGTTACCGTCCTTATCGAAGAGGGCGCTGCTTGCGGCTTTCACGGCCGGATTCGACCGGCCGATGTTCGGTGGATTCACTCGCTGGAGTTCCTTTCACAACCGGCCATCCGGTGGGGATGGCGTGCATTCAGTCTAGGACCGGACCGTTGACGGCGGTGCGGGAAAATCATGGCCCGGCCTGGAGCCGCACCGGAGGAAAGACGCCCGACGAAAACGGCCTCACGCCCCCTGCCCGACGGCGGCCGGACACGGAAAAGGCGCCGCCGGGTAACCGGCGGCGCCTCCACTTCAGCTGTTCCCCCAGGTTCAGCCGGCACCCAGTGGGTGCATCCGGGTTATGCGCGTGAGCGGTTCTTCGTCACGGCACCGTAGATGAGCAGCACGATGAGCGCGCCGCCGATGGCGAGCAGCCAGCTGGAGAGGTCGAAGAAGCCGTCAATGCCCGTTCCGAAGAGCGCGCTGCCGATCAGGCCGCCAAGGATCGCACCGACAACTCCGAGGACGAGGGTGATGACCCAGCCGCCGCCCTGACGCCCCGGCAGGATCAGCTTGGCGATTGCGCCGGCGATCAGGCCGAGAAGAAGAAAACCTAGAATACCCATGAGATGCTCCTTTGAGTGATGGCCATCCGCCGAAGCGAATAACTCAACTGATAAATCCGATGCACCGGAGTGCAACTTTTAAACACTCTACTTCATCAGCATGCTTACCGTTCAATCCTACCATCAGCAAAGTCAGACTATTCTCTCCCGCCGCGCTCCCGCAACGGATTCACCGGCGCAGGGCGTGACGGGGCGCCCCGGCCCAAATGCCGCGGGAAATGCCCGGATGCGAAGTATGCTGAGCACCACCTCGTCGTCAAGCGGCGATTTGGCATCCTTCGGAGCCGCCCCGGGAAATCGGGGCAGTTCATCGCGCAATTCCAATCAAGGAGTAATGGCCATGAGAATCGGATCCTCAATAGCTTTGATCGCGATCGGGGCAATTCTTGCTTTTGCCGTCGCCGACATCGTGAGCTTCATCGACCTCCGGCTCGTCGGGTACATCCTCATGGGCGTCGGACTCCTCGGCCTGATCATCTCGCTCTTCCTCAACGCGCCGCGCAGCCAGCGGCGGGTCTCGGAGTCCCGCTCGCTGCATGACCCGGGCACGGGCGAGACCGTCACCCGCAACGAGACCCGGGACGGCCTGTAGCACCCAGGGATCGAACTGCTTCTGAACCTCCACAGGACAATTCTCGATAGAACGACGGGCCGGGGCGCATACGCCCCGGCCCGTCGCATGTCCTCCACCTGTGAATTTGTGGGGGTTCCGGAAAAACCCTTGCTCTTCGGGCAAGGGTGCAGATAAACTCACATAAACACAGACCGGCGGTGGGGACCCACGGTTGCTCCCCCCGATCGGCTGGACAACGGAGTCGCCATGTTCGCTGAAGAACGCCACCGCCAGATCAGCACCCTCGTACGCACCGAAGGCCGCGTGAGTGTCACCGACCTCTCCGAGCGGTTCAGCATCACCGCCGAAACCGTGAGGCGCGACCTGGCCCTGCTGGAGAAGGACGGGGTCCTGCGCCGGGTGCACGGCGGCGCCGTCGCTCGGGACTCCGCAAGCACCCGGGAATCAAGTATTGAGAGCCGTCAGTCCCAGTACCGCGCAGAGAAGCAGCGGATCGCCAAGGCCGCCTTGGATATGGTTCCCTCGACCGGATCGGTGATCCTTGACGCCGGCACCACGACCGGGGCACTGGCCGCCCTGCTCGCCACCGAGTCGCGTACCGACCTCACCGTCATCACCCACTCGGTTCCGATCGCCCACCTCATCAGCGGCTCCTCCGTCCACCTCGAACTGATCGGCGGCCGGGTCCGGGCGCTCACCAGCGCCGGGGTGGGCAGCAGCGCCGTCGCCGCATTCTCCCGGCTGCGTGCCGACGTTGCCTTCATCGGAGCCAACGGCGTGGCGGAGCACTTCGGCCTCAGCACCCCTGACACCGACGAGGCCGCCGTCAAAACCGCCATCGTCCGCTCGGCCCGCAGGGTGGTCCTGCTCGCCGATTCGTCAAAGTTCGGCGAGGAATCCCTCGTCAGCTTCGCTGCCCTGGAGGAGATCGATGCTGTCATCACTGACTCAACACCCGGGGGCGCCCTGGCCGCCGCCCTCGCACGCGCGCAGGTCGAGGTGGTAAGCGCATGATCATCACCCTGACCGCCAATCCCAGCATCGACCGCACCGTCGAGCTTCCGCTTGCCCTGACCCGCGGCGAGGTCCACCGCGCAGTCAGCGCCCACCAGGAAGCAGGAGGCAAGGGCGTCAACGTGAGCCGCGCGCTCACGAAATCGGGGGTTCCCTCCCTGGCGCTGCTCCCCGGCGACGAGGGCGATCCCGTGCTCGCCGGGCTGGCCGCGGCGGCCGTCCCCTACCGGAACCTGCCCATCGGTGCGGCACTGCGGACCAACACCGCCCTGACCGAGCCGGACGGCACCACCACCAAGGTCAACGAGCCGGGACCGACACTGAGCCCGGAGCACACTGCGGCCCTGCTCGACCTTGTGGTGACGGCCAGCGCCGGCGCCTCCTGGCTCGTGCTGGCCGGGTCACTGCCGCCGGGCGTGCCTGCCGATTTCTATGCCTCCGCCACCGCTGCGGTGCGGAGCCGGTACGGCGCGGACGCTCCCCGGATCGCCGTCGATTCATCGGGCAGCGCCCTCGCCTCCGCCGCGGCTGGAGCTCCGGACCTGCTCAAACCAAACGCCGAGGAGCTCTCGGAGCTGACCGGCATCGGGGAGGGCACTGACCTTGAAACGGATCTCGAGCTCGCCCTGCAGGCCTGCACCGCCCTGGTCGGCGGTGGGGTGGGTGCGGTGCTCGCAACGCTGGGCTCCCGCGGTGCACTGCTCGTCACGGCCTCGGGCGCCTGGCACGCCCGCCACAGCCCCGTCTCGGCGCGCTCAACCGTCGGTGCCGGAGATTCGGCACTGGCCGGCTACCTGCTCGCCGCCGCCGCCGGAGAAAGCCCCGAAGGCTGCCTCCGCCAAGCCGTTGCCCACGGGTCCGCCGCCGCATCACTGCCGGGCTCCGAAGTTCCGGCCCTCAACCAGACCACCCCGGAGGCCGTCACCCTGACCGCCTTCGCCCCAGCTCTCAACTCCGGCGCACCCGCGCACCAGGCAGCATCGTCTCCAAAGGAGGAAAACTGAATGTCCGATCTCATCACGCCGAGCCTCGTCACTCTCGATTCAAACCTCGGGGCTGACCGCTCGGCGGTCATCCGGTACCTGGCAGAACAGGTCACCGCACAGGGCCGGGCCTCCGGCGCTGACGGCCTCTACGCCGACGCCCTAGCCCGTGAGGAAAAGACCGCGACCGGGATTCCCGGCGGCATTGCGATCCCCCACTGCCGCTCCGGATCGGTCCTCGAGCCCACGCTCGCCATGGCCCGCCTGGCTCCGCCCGTCGATTTCGGCGCGAAGGACGGACCGGCGGACCTCGTGTTCTTCATCGCCGCCCCCGACGGCGCCGATCAGGAGCACCTGAAGCTGCTGTCGAAGCTCGCGCGGTCCCTCATCAAGAAGGACTTCACCGCAGCCCTGAGGAACGCCGGCTCCGAACAGGATGTGGTCGACCTCGTGGAGGGCGCACTGGGCACGGGGAAGGCTCCGGCTGCAGCACCCGTGAGTGCCGCAGCCGGCGCGGCCGCGGGTACCGGAACAGGGTCCGGCGCCCACGCCGCCGGCTTCGCTGCTCCTGGCGGCGCCGAACAGTCGCCTGCCGGTGAACCCCCAGCAGCCGCCAAGGAGGATGGCGAGGTGCGCCGCCTGGTCGCAGTCACCGCCTGCCCAACGGGCATCGCCCACACCTACATGGCGGCCGACTCCCTCGCCGCCGCCGCCAAGGAACGCGGGATCGACCTGCAGGTTGAAACCCAGGGCTCCTCCGGGGCGACGCCGCTTGACCCGGCGGTGATCGCGGCGGCGGACGCCGTCATCTTCGCCGTCGACGTCGACGTCCGGGACAAGCATCGCTTCGCCGGCCTTCCGGTCATCAGCGCCCCGGTCAAGCGTGGCATCGACGAGCCCGGCGAGATGGTCGAGGAGGCCGTCGCAGCGGCCCGGAACCCTTCGGCCCGCCGGGTCGCCGGCGACGCCGGAGGAAACGACGCCGACGCGGACACCAGCAGGGAAGGCATTGGCGGAACGCTGAAGCGGGCGCTGCTCACCGGCGTCAGCTACATGATCCCCTTCGTCGCCGGCGGTGGTCTGCTGATCGCCCTCGGCTTCCTGATCGGCGGCTACGACATCACCGACGTCGCGGACACGGTCGTGCTCGAGAACAGCTTCGGCAACCTACCCGAGGGTGGCCTTGCCACCTACCTCGGGGCCGTGGCGTTCAAGATCGGCCAGCTGTCGCTGGGCTTCCTGATTCCGGCGCTGGCCGGCTACATCGCCTACGCCCTCGCGGACCGCCCCGGCATCGCCCCGGGCTTCGTCGCCGGTGCGGTCGCGGGATTCATGGGCGCCGGCTTCCTCGGCGGCATCGTCGGCGGCCTGCTCGCCGGCTATGTCGCAATGATGATCGGCCGGCTGAGCGTCCCCCGGTGGCTGCGCAGCCTCATGCCGGTGGTCATCATTCCGCTGGTCGCGTCCCTGATCGCCTCGGGTGCCATGTTCCTCATCCTCGGCGGACCGATCGCCGGACTGACCACCGCGTTGAACGACTGGCTGTCCGGGCTGACCGGATCGGCGGCCGTGGTACTCGGAATCATCCTCGGCCTCATGATGGCCATCGACCTCGGCGGGCCCGTCAACAAGGTTGCCTACTCCTTCGCCGTCGCCGGCCTGGGTGCCGCCACCACCGCGAACCAGGCTCCGCTGCAGATCATGGCAGCCGTCATGGCAGCGGGCATGGTGCCGCCGCTGGCTATGGCGCTCGCAACCGTGATCGACCGCCGCAGGTTCTCCCTGGCGGAGCGGGAGAACGGCAAGGCCGCCTGGCTGCTCGGGGCGTCCTTCATCTCCGAAGGTGCCATCCCGTTCGCCGCGGCCGACCCGCTGCGTGTGATCCCCGCCTCCATGGTCGGCGCCGCGGTGACCGGCGCCATGGTAATGGGCCTCGGGGTCACGTCCCAGGCGCCGCACGGCGGATTCTTCGTCTTCTTCGCCATCGGCGGGCTGCAATGGTTCATCCTGTCGATTCTCGTCGGGATGGTCGTCTCGGCCGTCATCGTGGTCGCCCTCAAGCGGCTCCGTGACCGCAAGCTGGACCGCAGCGGCGCCGTCGCCGAACCGGTCGCCGCCTGATCCGCCCGGGCCGCTCCCGGCCGCAGCACGGGAACAAGTTATTCTCCCTGGAGCCGGTTTCGCCGGTTCCGGGGTGGATACCTGCCCCCGAACAGCAGATGATGAAAGACCAGCAGAATCGACGAACAGACCTACCCGCCGAACCGAAGGAAAGACAATGCCAGAACGCAAAGCCACTGTAGCCAGCCGCGTAGGGCTCCACGCCCGCCCCGCGTCCATCTTCGCCGAGGCCGCGGGTGAGGTTCCCGTTGAGGTGACAATTGCGATGGACGGTGATCCCGTCGATGAGGCGATGGACGCCTCGAGCATCCTGTCACTGATGAGCCTTGGGGCTACCCACGGTGACGTTGTCGTCCTGCGCGCCGAAGGTGAAGGGGCGGAGGAGGCCCTTGAATCCCTGGCCAAGATCATCGAGACCGACCACGACGCCGAATAGCTGACGGCTCCGCCCGCGCCGGCGGGCCGGCTGCACACCTGGGTGCGTCCACCCGTTCTGATGGACGCACCCAGGTGTTCTCATAACGATCCGCTGACCCCCCACTGTCAGCGGCAGTTACATATTCATTATTATTTCCTATGAACATGAAACTGTGAACACTCTTCGGCAACGATTGTGCTTCAATCCCCTCCGGGAACTGCGCTAGGCAAGCGGATTGCGCTGTCGAGGCCTGCCGCGGCTCCGGCTGAACCAGATCAGGGTCAGCCCGGACACGACGAGCAGGATCGCCCCGAAGGGCAGGACCACCTCGAAGACCCCGAGGTCGAGGCCCTGGAAAAGCTCGAGGACAGCAAAACCTGCCACCAGGAAGAACCCGGCCGCGAGTAGTGAGCAGGCGAGGCGGTGGGCCGGCCGGGAGCCGCGGCGCAGTGCCCCGGCGGCCGCCGGTACCACCAGGCAGGCGGAAACATACCCCGGGTAGAGCCTGCCAATGTCGGCATACCGCTCGACGGTTTGCTGGCCGTGGTATCGGGCGAGGCCGGTTGAGGACTCGGAAAGGTCGCTCAGGGCGAACAGGACGAGGGTGGCGGCCACAGTGAACAACAGCACCGAAATCCCTACCGGCCCAACAATCAGGGACCGGACCCGCTCCGCGTCGAAAGCGGCGGCCATCCGCAGTCCCAGCAGGACGACGACGGCGTAGAGCGAGAGGCGGATGACCAGGTTCGCCGCATTCCAACCTCCCAGGGCCCCGTCCACCGGCAGGTAGATGGGCGGAAGGGACAGCGCCACGGCGATGGCCATCAGGACGAGGGCGGCGAAGATCATCCGGCCCCTGCCCCGACGCACGCCGGGCAGACGCAGCAGCGCGCCCAGGACGCAAAGCAGCAGGGTCGCCCACTGGATCAGGTGGCCGCTCATCCCAGGTTTTCCCAGATCGCACGATCACGGTTCTCATCAGCGTCCGCTTTCCGAAGCTGCTTGCCGAGGGCATCCAGGCGGTCCCGCGCCAGGAGGACCAGATCGGTGTCCGACAGGGCGTTGAGCGCATCGGCCCGCCCGGTGACGGGCCAGCCGCCCTCGGCGCAGGTGAGCAGGCCCGTCACTACGAGGCCACTGGTGAGGGAGACGCCGGCGATCCGGGACGCCTCGACGGCAAGCCCCGGGCTGAGGCGCCCCGCACTGAGCTGCGCGGAGAGGTTCTGGCGGGCGATGCCCGAACGCTCCGACAGCTGCTGCCTAAGATCACCGGGGTCGATCGCCTCGATCCAGGCGCGCACCGAGTTGCGGTGCGGGAAGGGAACAAGGTCCGACAATCCGTTCCCTGTCCCCTCGCCGCGGGCCACAAGGAGCTTGAGGATGTCCCGGTGGGAGACTTGGCTGAGGAGTTCGGCACTGGTCGGCGCCCGCATCCCCCTGAGGAGGTCGGTGTATCCCTCGAACTGCGCGAGGGCACAGACCGGATCGAGCCCGTAGCCCCGCGCGACCGCGAGCAGGGTGCTGACCGACACTTTTCCACGCACGAGCTGCTGGGCAAGCGTCGAGCGCTTGATGCCTGCCGAGCGG
This sequence comes from Arthrobacter zhaoguopingii, assembly GCF_009828605.1. Classification (NCBI taxonomy): domain Bacteria; kingdom Bacillati; phylum Actinomycetota; class Actinomycetes; order Micrococcales; family Micrococcaceae; genus Arthrobacter; species Arthrobacter zhaoguopingii. The sequence continues at coordinate 216,303 of NZ_WIAE01000003.1, forward strand.
CAGAGGTCGGAGACCGAATCCGTGGGTGCTATCTCCTGGCGCCACAGCTGAAACGCTTTTGCCGTGACTGCCATCCCACCTCCCCCTTGGACATTCGACGATCAGTTCGCAGTATACTTAAACCGCTGGCTCCCCTTTCTGCGATTCCCCCATACGCAGAACGTGGAGCCAGCTTGTCGTTAAACCGGGCCGGTCTGCCCCTAATCCACCCCATGCCCCGCACAGGTCGGATCGGCTTGGTGGGACTTGTGCCAGGACTTGCCGAACGACGCCAGGGCCAGCGGCCAGCGGAGTCGGTTTTGGAGGGCCGGAATCCCGGCTTCGTCCGCTGCTGGGGGTCGTTCGATGTCATGGTGGACCTGGCTCCTCCGGGAAGCGCCGCACAACCTACGGCAGCGTAACTTACGCAAGCGTAGGTTAGCCCGGCCGGCCCAGCAAGACCCTGCGGATTCCTAGCTGCCCCGAACCCTTACGTCGGCGTAGACAAGGCGGTGGTCGCTTGAGGGAAACGGGAAGATTCCGGTCAGGTCGGAGCCGGGGGTTCCCACCCGCGGCCAGAAGACTCCGCTTCGAAGCACCGGCAGGTTCTTCGAGGGCAGCACGTAGTCGACGCGGAGGTTCCCTGCGGACTGGTCCTCGAAGTCGGCGGTGTCGTGCGCCGCGAGACCGCGGTGGCGCGCGTTGGCGCCTCCCTGCAGGGCCGATGCCTCCGCCGCCCCCTCGGAGGAAGGCAGCGGGTCATGCACCAGGCGGTGGATCAGGAGCTGGTCGATCGAGCCCGCGATCGAGTCGCCGTCCAGGGGATCGCTGTTCTGGTCCCCCAGGATGACGAACCGCTCGCCCCCGCTGAGCCCGCCCCACCGGCCCTGGTCGTCGTAGAGGTAGGCTGCCGCCTTCCCGCCTTCGATGTAGTCGGCCCACAACCGGATCTCATCGTTGTTGCGCCTGCCGTTGCGGTCCTCGCGTCCGTCGAAGACCGGAGGCGTGGGGTGACTGGCCAGGATGTGGACCGACTTCCTGCCGATGATCACCGGAACATCCCAGTGCGACTTGCTGGAGAGCCGCACCTGGGCCAGTTCGTCGGCGGAGTACCAGTCCGCTCCACCCGACACCGGGTCCGTGGGAAGCAGGGCGCCGGGCATGTCGCTCCACTTGAAATTTTGAAAGGTGCGGACGTTGGCCCTGTCGATCGGATACTTCGAGTAGAGAACCATGCCGTACTGGCCCTCGAAGGCCCCGTAGCCGAACGCGTCGTCCGGCCCGCCGATGACGCCGTCATTGTTGAGGTCCATACCGCTGGGAACCCCGGTGTTGGACGGTGCTGTGTAGACGTAGGGGTAGGTGATGCCCCGCGCGCCGCCCGTGCCGACCGCGAGGTAGTTGGTGCGGAACAGCTCGGCTGCGCGGTGATCGGGGTCGTAATCGAATTCGTTGAGGAGCACCACGTCGGGTGCGGTGGCCTGAATGATTCCCGCGACCGCCCGCGCCTGGGTGCTCGTGGTGCCGGACAGCTCGCGGACCAGGTCCCCGGGGTTCTGCCGGTTCAGGCTGGCGTTGTACGTTGCGACCCGGACCGGGGAAGTCTCGGTGGCCTTCTCTGCCACCGCTACGTGCGCGGCGGGCTCTGCCGAGACGGGAACCGCGGAGGCTGGAACCGCTGCGGACCCGGTGGCGAAGATTCCACCGGCCGCGACCACTGCGGCAGCCGTCAGCGCTGGAAAGCACCGTCCCAAAAAGCGCATAAGTCCCTTCCGTATCATCCCTGTCCGGTATCAAACCCTACCGGGCAGCGGCCCGGGTGACACCGCCAGGACGATAACGATTTCGAACGGCAGCTTCCGGAAACGGGACCCGGAGCTCCGGGCGAGGGACGGCGCCGGAAGAATCTCCCGGGGGACGGCCCCGCCGGGAATCCGCCCGGCGGTGTCGGGCTCCGCGCCCGGGTGCCGGGCCGTTACGCCTCAGGTGACGGCGCCCCCGGAGGGCCTACGCGTCGCCGCGGGGGCTCCTCCTGCAGCCGCGCGGGCCGCCGCGACGGTTCGACGCCGGCCGCCGCCTCCGCCGCACCCAGGGCCCGCTCCAGTGCCAGGACCGACGCCGCGTAGTCGGCCATCAGGGAACCGGTTCCGGCCACCTGCTCCGGTGCCGGCTCCGGCCCGAGCGCCCGGCGCCGGAGCAGGGCTTCGCGCATGGCGCCAAGCACCCGGCGCGACTCGGGCCCGCGGGTGTCGTTCATTGCCGGGTAGTCAAGGGCCAGTGCCGGGTCGAGCTCGTAGGCCGCCCAGCGGCGCAACACGGCGTCGTGCCGGGCCTCAAGGGAGCGCAGCCGGCCGGAGGCGGCCGCCGTCCTCCGGGTCCCGGCCCGCCGCTGCTCCCTCAGCCCGAGCCAGGCGGACCCCGCGGTGGTCGAGAGAACCGCAGCCGCGGCGGCGGCGCCGCCGGCACCGGCCGGGACCGCCGCGAGGCATCCAGCAACCAGGGCCAGAAGCCACGTAAAGGCCAGCCAGAAGAGCGTATCGGCGTCCGCACGCCGCTTGAGGGCGGCGTCGATGCGCCAGGCGGCACAGCCGGCCAGCGCCGCGATGGCAGCGGCTGCAACGATCAGTGCGGTGGCGTCGGGCATCGGACTACTTTCGCAGGTGCCGTGCGGACCCTCGGCCCGGTGGGCGGTTACCCCTCAATTGCAGACGCACCACGCGCCGGAGTCGGGGGGGGGGGGGGGGGGGGGGGGGGGGGGGGGGGGGGGGGGGGGGGGGGGGGGGGGGGGG
>NZ_WIAE01000004.1:0-253634 GCF_009828605.1 Arthrobacter zhaoguopingii
CCGGGCCGGGTGGGGTTTACCACTCATTTGCACACCACACCCGCGCTGTTTTAAATCCCCCCCCCCCCCCCCCCCCGGATCCGGACCGGCGCCGGACGCGGAAAACCCCGCCCGGCGCGGTGCCGGGCGGGGTTGTCAGCACTCCCGGGGGAGTGGGCCCTGTGGGGCTCGAACCCACGACCCACGGATTAAAAGTCCGATGCTCTACCAGCTGAGCTAAAGGCCCGCCGCCTCCGAACCGGTTTCTCCAGCCCGGGCGACTTTTTAACTTTATCCCAAACACCCCCGGGGCGTTGCACCCGGACCCTCGCCGCGGGCCTTCCCTCTTCAACCGCACTACCTTCACCCGCACCACCTTCACCCACGCCACCGCGGTGTCCATCCTTCCAAAACGCTTGGTCTTCGGCTTCGAACGGCCTCCCGCAGCAGGAGTATCCTCATGTCATGGACGGCGACTACAACAACAAGAGCCCACGGCCGCACAAACCGAAGCCTTTCGCCCCGGTCGATTTCGAGATCTTCGCCGGCGGGATCGACCCGTCCAGGGTCTCCGAGGCCGCGCACATGGCGGCGCATGCGCTGGTGCACCACGGCCGGGAATCCGACGATCCCGAAGTGACCCGCCGGCTGGTCGAACTCGCCGACAAACAGGGCCTTGAGGCCGTCGCGGAGATGTGGGCGGAAAGCCCGGCGCGGTCACTGCCCGGGGCCCTGTGGCGCCTCTACGCCCTGCGCGCCGCGACGCAGAAGGACCCGGAGCGCATCGCCTCCTACTTCACCTCCGGCAAGGAGGTGGCCCAGGTTTCGAAAGTTGTCGCCGGCGTCGCCGAACCCCCGGGTGCCACCGAAATGACCGATATGGCCGACAAAATCCTCTCCGGTGCCTTCGAAGGGGATTTCGACGTCGCCCTCGAACGCTTCGCCGCCTTCTGCCGGGTGGTCGCGCTGGGGCAGGTAAACCATGCGGAGCAAGCCCACCATTCGAACGAGACCCACGCATCGAAACTGACGAAGAACTCGCACCGGCTGATCAAGACCGCCGAGGACCTTGAACACGCGGCGGCCGCCTGGCGGCGGGGGGAGCTTGACTAGGCGGGCGCAGGTCACGATGTTGACACCGGCGCACCGGAGTAGAAGACTGAAACCGGCGTCGGACCGTGGAACCCCCGGGCTTCAACACTCAGCCGCTTCGAGCGGCCTTCCGCCGAGAGGCGCTCCCGGTTCGACGCCATTACCGCGCCCAAACGCAGTGGGCCCCCCATTCGTTAGTTCTGCCGCCGTGCCTGAGACAGGGAAGCATCAGTGAAGTTACGCCTCTTCCCTCAGGAGAACGCAGGCCTCGAACTGCTTTCCCGCATGGCTCGGCAGCTCGTACTCGGGGTGGGCACCATGTCGGCGGTGCTCGGTGCTACAACCGAGGAGTACGACCGCCTGGCCGAGGAGATGCACCAGCACGAAGCGGTCTCGACCGACCTGCATTTCGCCCTGCTGACCTCGATGCGGACCTCGTTCGTGAACCCGCTCCCCCGCGAGGATCTCTACACCCTTTCGCGCCTGCTCAACGAAGCGATCGAGAAGCTCGACGGCGCCGCGGAGCTGATCGCTCTGTACAAGCTCAGCCGGCTCAGCCAGCGCGCGGCCGAACAGCTCGAGGTCATCAACCGGCAGGCGGAACTGACCGCCACCGCTATGCAGCGCCTCGACTCGATGGACGAACTCGAGGAGTACTGGATCGAGATCCTGCGCCTTGCCCGCCGGGCCGAACGCACCCACCGCAGCTGGTGCGCCGAACTGCTCGGGGAGCACAAGCCGCTGGCGTACGCCCGTCACCGCGACATCGCCAATCAGCTCGTCGAGGTGACGAAGGACATCCGCAAGGTCGCCACCCATGTGGGCAGCATCCTGGTCAAGGAATCCTAGGTGGAGCTCTTCCTGCTGACGGCCGTCATCGGATGCGCCGGCGGCTTTGCGTTCCTCAACGGCTTCCATGATGTGTCGAACTCGGTCGCGACGGCGGTGCGCACCCGTGCCCTGACCCCAACGATCGCGGTGCTGCTGGCGGCGGCGTTCAGCCTCGTTGGCGCACTGCTGAGCACGTCGCTGGCGCTGTTCCTCACCGACGCAGGGCTGCGCCTGCCGCCGGGCACCACGGGCCTGGGGATCCTGCTGGCGGGACTGCTCGGAGCCGGCTGCTGGGGCGTTTTCACCTGGTACCGGGGCAAGCCGTCGTCGTCGACCCATGCGCTGATCGGCGGAATCATCGGAGCCGGCGGCGCGTCGCAGCTGATGAACGGGGCGACCGTAACGGGTTCGGAGCGGGTCTTTTTCTTCCAGATCGTCCTGCCGCTGCTGCTCTCCCCCGTGGTGGCCTATCTCCTGGCGTACGCCCTGGTGTTCGCCGCGACCTGGGCGCTGCGGTATAACTCGCCCCGCCGGGTCAACCGGGGGAACCGGATGGCCCAGTCGGTCCTCGCGGGCGCCTTCGCGCTGGGCCACGGGCTCCAGGACGGGCAGCGCACCATGGCCGTCATTCTGCTGGCCCTTGTCGCCGCCGGAGCCTCAAGCGGCGCGCAGATGCCGTTGTGGGTCCAGTTGTTCGCCGCGGCGCTGCTGGCCTGCGGCTCGGCCTTCGGTGGCTGGCGCATCACCCACACGCTGGCCAACCGACTGGTGAGGATCGATCCGCTGCGCGGCATGAGCGCCCAGGGCGTGAGCACGGCCATGCTGTTCATCGGCGCCATCTCCCTGCAGGTACCGCTCTCGAGCACCCATACGATGACCTCGGCGATCGTCGGGGCCGGGGCGAACCAGCGGTTCGCCTCCGTGCGTGGAACCGAACTGGTGCGGATCCTCATCGTCTGGATTGCCACGGCCGCCGTCGCCGGCCTGCTGGGCGCCATCTTCTTCCTGGCCCTGAGCCCGCTGCTCTAGGCGCCGGCCCGCCCCTAGCGCTCATTCACTGATTAACCGCACCGGCCCCGCCGCCGTCCGGTGGTTTCCGGGCGGTCGGCGGGGCCGAGGGGCGGGCCGGGCCTATCCGAAGCGGCCAGAGACGTAGTCCTCGGTGGCCTTGACGGAAGGCTTGCTGAAGATCGTCGCGGTCTCGCCGTATTCGATGAGCTTGCCTGGCTTGCCGGTGCCGGCGATGTTGAAGAACGCGGTCTTGTCGGACACGCGGGCGGCCTGCTGCATGTTGTGGGTGACGATCACGACCGTGTAGTCGTTCTTGAGCTCGTTGATCAGGTCCTCGATGGCGAGGGTCGAGATGGGGTCGAGCGCCGAGCACGGCTCGTCCATCAGGATCACCTCGGGCGAGACGGCGATCGCCCGGGCGATGCACAGGCGCTGCTGCTGGCCGCCGGAGAGGCCCGAGCCCGGGCGGTCCAGTCGGTCCTTGACCTCGTTCCAGAGATTCGCACCGCTCAGGGACTTCTCGACCAGGTTATCGGCGTCGGACTTGCTGATCCGCTTGTTGTTGAGTTTCACCCCGGCCAGCACGTTGTCCCGGATGGACATGGTGGGGAACGGGTTGGGCCGCTGGAACACCATGCCGATCTGGCTCCGGACGGTCACCGGGTCAACATTCTGGTCGTACAGGTTGTCTCCGTCGAGGAGCACCTCGCCCTCGACCCGTGCGCCGGGGATGACCTCGTGCATGCGGTTCAGGGTGCGCAGGAAGGTCGACTTGCCGCAGCCGGAGGGGCCAATGAAGGCGGTGACCGAGCGGGGCTTGATTTCGATGTTGACGCCCTCCACAGCAAGGAACTTGCTGTAGTAGACATTGAGGTCCTTGACGTCGATTCGCTTGGACATGTTTTCCTTATTCGTTTTGCCGCGAAAGCTCAGCGGCTTGTCTTGGGGGCGAACATACGGGCGATCAGGCGGGCAGCGAGGTTCAGCAGCATCACCATCAGGATCAGCAGGAGCGCTGCCGCCCAGGCGCGCTGCGTGCTGGGGTCGGTGTTCGTGGGGGAGGTCGGCGTGAGGATCTGGTAGTAGATCAGGGTGGGCAGAGTGCTCATCCAGCCGCTGAAGACGTTCCAGTTGATTGCGCTGGCGAATCCCGCCGTCACAAGGATAGGCGCCGTTTCGCCGATCACGCGCGCGATGGCGAGGGTTACGCCGGAGGCGATACCGGAGATGGCGGTGGGGATGACGACCTTCGTGATGGTGCGCCACTTCCGCACGCCCAGGGCGTAGGCCGCCTCGCGCAGTTCGTTCGGAACGATCTTGAGCATTTCCTCGGTGGAGCGCACCACCACGGGGATCATCAGCACCGAGAGCGCGACGGCCGCCACGAAGCCCGTGCGGGTTCCGGGGCCGAACAGCAGCCCGAACAGGGCCGCGGCGAACAGGCCCGCGACGATCGAGGGGATGCCGGTCATCACGTCGACGAAAAAGGTGATGGCCCGGGTGAGCGGACCGCCCGTACCGTACTCGACGAGGTACACCGCGGCGAGCAGCCCGATGGGCACCGAGATCGCCGTCGCCCACAGGGTGATCTGCAGGGTGCCGACCACCGCGTGGTAGGCACCGCCGAGCACGGGTGTGCCGTCGGCGACCGAGGCGTTGTCAACGGCGCCGGTCACCCCGTTGAGCGAGGTGAACAGGAAGTCGTAGGAGATTCCGGGCAGGCCGCGCTCGAGCACGGTCCACAGCACCGACAGCAGCGGCAGGAGTGCGACGATGAAGGCCCCGTACACCAGGTAGGTGGCCAGCGAGTCGGTCGCCTTGCGTCCGCCTTCGACGACCGCGGTCACCGCGGTCGCGCCCAGGAGGAAGAACAGGGCGGAGAAGAGGCCCCAGGACACGGCACTGAAGCCCACGAGGGAGGCTGCGGCCGCCCCGAAGACCAGGGCTGCGCCGAGGACGAGCCATACGGCGTAGGAGGGCAGCTTCCCCTTGGTGAGGGAGGACTGCCGGCGGGCCAGGGTTGCGCTTGTCATTAGTTGGCCCCCGAGAATTCTTTGTGGCGGGTGATGATCCAGCGGGCCACCATGTTGACGGCCAGGGTAATGACGAACAACACGAGGCCGGCGGCGATGAGTTCGCTGAGCCTCAGCCCGAAGGCCTCGGGGAAGTTGAGTGCGATCTCGGCGGCAATGGTCTGGTTGCCCGAGGCGATGAGGCTTGCACTGAGCGCTCCGCCCGAAAGGACGAGGGCGACGGCCATGGTTTCACCGAGGGCACGGCCGAGGCCAAGCATCGCGGCGCTGATGATGCCGGGGCGGGCGAAGGGAAGAACCGCCATCCGGATCATCTCCCAGCGGGTGGCTCCCATGGCCAGCGCCGCCTCTTCGTGGAGGTTGGGGGTCTGGAGGAAGATCTCCCGGCTCAGGGAGGTGATGATGGGCAGCACCATGACGGCCAGGACGATTCCGGCGGTGAGCATTGTGCGTCCGGTCTGGCTGGCGGGGCCCCCGAAGATGGGAATCCAGCCGAGGTTCTCCGCAAGCCACGCGTAGCCCTTGGCCAGCTCCGGGGCGAGCACCGCGTAGCCCCACGCGCCGTACACCACTGAGGGGATCGCGGCGAGCAGGTCGATGACGTAGCCGAAGCCCTGCGCGAGGCGCCGGGGGGCGTAGTGGGAGATGAACAGCGCGACGCCGATCCCCAGCGGGGTGGCGATCAGCAGCGCGATGGCGGCGGCCACAATTGTCCCGATGACGATGGGGAAGATGTAGGTGAAGAACCCCGCCCCTCCGGTGATTTCGGCGGGGTCGGCGCTGGCCACGGGGAGCGCCTGCACCAGCAGGAACACCGCCACGCTGAAGAGGACGGCGAGGATGAGACAGCCGGCGGCGAGGGTGGCGCCGGAGAAAATCTTGTCTCCGGACTGGCCCGCGCCGCGGGTCTCGGTCAACGTAGTGGTGGACACTGCTAAACCCTTCGGAACTGTTTTGCTGGAGTGCACTCGATGTCTCGTCTAGTGCCTTGGATAGTGTTCATCGTTCCTCCGGCCAATACAAACCGGCCGCCCCAGCCGACCTGCCCGTGAACAGCGGAGTGCCCCGCCCGGCCGCGAGGCGACCGGACGGGGCATTCGGAAAGGGGCCTAGGAGGCAACGGTGATCGAATCGATCGCCGTCTGCGCCTGTTCGCGGAGGGTCTCGGAGATCGGCGCGTTCCCGGCCGATCCGGAGGCATCCTCCTGGCCCTGCTCGCTGACCGCGTACGAGGCGAAGGCCTTGACCAGGTCCACCGTCTCCTGGTCCTCATAGGTGGAGCAGTAGATGTGGTAGGACACCAGGACGACGGGGTAGGCGCCGGAGGCCTCGGTGTCACGCTCCAGTTCGAGGGACATGTCGACCTCGGAGCGGCCTTCAACCGGCGTCGCTGCCTCAACGGCGAGCGCGGCGGCCTCGGAGCTCAGTTCGACGTACTCCTCACCGACCAACACATGGACCTGTCCGAGATCCCCAACCGCGGAGGCGTCGGTGTAGGTGACCGCGCCTTCGGTGGAGGAGGCCGTGGAGACGACGCCGTTGGTGCCCTGGGCGTTCTCGGCGACGATGGCCGACGGCCACTCGCCGGAGGCTTCATCGGTCCATACTTCGGGAGCCGCCTGGGCGAGGTACTCGGTGAAGTTCTCGGTGGTGCCGGACTCGTCGCTGCGGTGCACGACGGTGACCGCAGTGCTGGGGAGCTCGACGCCCTCGTTCTGCGACGCGATCGCCTCGTCGTCCCAGGTTTCGATCTCGCCGCGGAAGATCGAGGCGATGGTGTCGGCGTCGAGGTTCAGCGACTCAATGCCGGGCAGGTTGAAGGCCACGGCGATCGGGGAGACGTAGGCGGGGATGTTGATCGCGCCGTCGGGACCGCAGATCTCCTTCGAGGCCTCGTACTCTTCGTCGTCGAGGGCGGCGTCCGACCCGGCGAACTGGACGCCCTCCGCCAGGAAGGCATCGCGGCCGGCGCCGGAGCCGTCGGGCGAGTACTGAACCGTGGCGCCGCTCTGGGCGGACTGGAAACCTGACTGCCAGGCCGTCATGGCGGCGTTCTGGGCGGACGAGCCGGCACCGGTCAGGGTGCCCGACACGGCGGCGGTGGACTCGGCGGGGCCGGCCTCACCTGCGGGGGCGTCCGTGGCATTGTCAGAGCCACACGCGGTCAGAGCCAGTGCGGCTACGGAAATAACCGCCGCTGCGCGGCCGAAGCGAAGAACCTTCACTTGATATTGCCCCTTCCAGGGTTTGAACGTCAGTGCGCAGGAGACACCCGGGAGGGGTGTACGCGTCCTTGTACATCCCTCACCGTAGGCAGGTCAGTTAACGAGACTGGCCCCAAAAGATGAACGGAAGGTGAACAAGGCGGGGACATTGGCCTCCTATGCGAAACTGAACCCATGCCCCGCCGAGGAATTTCCGCTGCCGCAGCCTTCCTGGGCAACCGGAGTCGCGTCGGATTCAAGCGCAGCTCCAACTCGGTCCTGATGGCCCTGCAGATTACGGTCTGCGCCGTGGGCGCCTACGCCTTCGCGGAGCAGGTGCTCGGCCACGACGGCCCCCTGTTCGCCGCGACCTCCTCGATGATCGCCCTCGGGTTTTCAAGCGATCCCCGCCTGCGCCGGGTGCTCGAGGTGGGGCTCGGATGCACCCTGGGCATCGCCCTGGGCGATGTGCTCCTCGCGCTGCTGGGGACCGGAATCTGGCAGGCGGCCATCGTCCTGTTCGTCTCGATCCTGCTGGCGCGGTTCCTCGACAGCGGCACCATCTTCACCACGCAGCTGGGCCTGCAGTCGCTGCTCGTCGTCCTCCTGCCCGCACCCGAGGGAGGGCCGTTCACCCGCAGCGCCGACGCCGTCGTCGGCGGGCTGTTTGCGCTGATCATCACGATGCTGGTGCCGCGGGATCCGCGCCGTGCGCCGAAGTCCGAGGTGCAGGACCTCCTGGAGGAGCTGGCCGCGGTGCTTCGCGAGAATGCGGACGCCCTCTCCCGCAGCGACTCGACCCTGGCCTGGCATGCCCTGGTGCGCGCCCGGAACACCCAGCCACCCTTGGACGCGCTGATGAAGAGCCTGCGGGCAGCCCAGGAGGTCGCCCTGATCTCCCCGGCCCAGCGCCGGCACCGCGGCGAACTGGGCTCCCTTGAGCGTTCCATCGAGGCGATCGACCTCGCGGTGCGCAACAGCCGCGTCTTTTCGCGGCGGCTGACCTCCGTGATCAACCACGCCGCGCTGAGCGATGAGGCCATCGCCTCCCTGAGCCAGGCCCTTGAGGACACTGCCGATGCCGTCACCGTGCTCGCCCGGGGCCTTGCCGGCTCCCACCCGGCCGAGCGGCGGTTGAACCTCCGCTCCGCCCGCAACGACCTCGCGGCGGTCGCCACCCAGCTCCACCCGGCCAGGCTGAACGTGTCGCGGCTCGAGGGTGAGGGGCTGATCCTGTTGTTCCGCCCCCTGGTCGTAGACCTCCTGCAGGCGTCAGGGCTGTCCCACGACGAGGCGGCGGGGTACCTCCCCCGGCTCTGACGCGGAGGTGGTGCCGGCTCGAATGTCCGGGGGCGCCGCTAGGCTGAGGGGATGGCAACAAAGACTGCAGCCGCGCGCTCCGGACGCGGCACGACCCCCACCTACCGGTGTGCCGAGTGCGGCTGGACGACGGCGAAGTGGGTCGGCCGGTGCGGTGAGTGCCAGGCCTGGGGCACGGTCGAGGAGACCGGCCAGCCGGTGGCGCGCACGACGGCGGCGGCGGTGGTCACCCAGGTGGCCAAGCGCATCGCCGACGTCGACGCCACAACCGCCGCCTTCCAGGCCACGCGCATCGACGAGCTGGATCGGGTGCTCGGCGGCGGGCTTGTTCCCGGGGCCGTCATCCTGCTGGCCGGTGAACCCGGAGTGGGCAAGTCCACCCTGCTGCTTGACGTCGCGGCCCGGGTGGCCCGGCTGGGACGGGATGTCCTCTATGTCACCGGCGAGGAGTCAGCTGCACAGGTGAAGCTGCGCGCCGAGCGGATTGCGGCCGTCGCCGATACCCTCTACCTCAGCGCCGAGACCGACCTGGGCCAGGCGCTGGGCCAGGTCGAGAAGATCCGCCCGGCTCTGCTGATCGTCGACTCGGTGCAGACCCTCAGCAGCGCGGCCGTCGACGGTTCCGCCGGAGGCGTGACGCAGGTGCGTGAGGTGGCCGCATCCCTGATCAATGCCGCCAAGTCGACGAATATGACCACTCTGCTGGTGGGCCATGTCACCAAGGACGGCTCGATCGCTGGGCCGCGCCTCCTCGAACACCTCGTGGACGTTGTGTGCCAGTTCGAGGGTGAGCGGCACTCGCGCCTGAGGCTGCTGCGGGCGGTGAAGAACCGGTACGGCCCAACCGACGAGGTCGGCTGCTTCGACCTGACGGACGCGGGTATCGAGGGGCTCGCCGACCCGAGCGGCCTTTTCGTCTCGCGGACCAAGGACCCGGTTTCGGGAACCTGCATCACCGTCACCCTCGAGGGGCGGCGACCGCTGCTCGCCGAGGTCCAGGCGCTGCTGGCCGAGTCGGCGAATGCGCAGCCGCGGCGGGCCACCAGCGGTCTTGACAGTGCACGGGTGGCCATGCTGTTGGCCGTGCTTCAGCAGCGCGCCTCACTCAGCCTGTCCAAGGACGACAGCTATGTGGCGACGGTCGGAGGGGTGAAACTCTCCGAGCCGGCCACCGATCTCGCCGTCGCGCTGGCCGTGGCGTCGGCCAAGACCAACCAGCCGCTGCCGGCCCGGCTGATCGCCTTCGGGGAGGTCGGGCTGGCCGGCGAGGTGCGGCCGGTGCCGGGAATCTCGCGGCGGATCCACGAGGCCGAACGGCTCGGCTTCACTCACGCCGTGGTCCCGGCCTCCCCCAACGGGCCCGGGCCGGTCCCCAAGGGCTTCACCGTGCGTGAGGTCTCAACCCTCACCGAGGCACTGGCACTGATCTTCTAGACCGGTCCGGCCGCGCCGCTTCTCCGGATTCTTCCGCCGCGCCCCGGGTCCCCGGAGGTGCGCCGGGGGCGGCGGGAACCGGCCGCAGGCAGACACCGACACCGGAAAATCCGGGCGCGCCCACTAGTATTGTGATCGGCTGCGTGGAATGTCCGTGTCCGCCTCGGCCCGGCGCCACTTCCCGGGCCACCCCACCACGCGGTCCCCAACGGCGCGCGGACGCTGAAAGGATGGCACGATGCCCCGTAGCCCCGAGGACGCCCTCAAGGCCACCCTGGCCCGGGTCGCACCCGGAACGCAGCTGCGCGACGGACTCGAACGGATCCTCCGCGGCCGGACCGGTGCGCTGATCGTCCTGGGCTTCGACCGGACCATCGACTCCATCTGCTCCGGCGGCTTCGACATCGGCATCGACTTCTCCCCGACCCGCCTGCGCGAGCTCGCGAAGATGGACGGGGCCATCGTCTGCGACCGGGATGCAAGCAATATCCTGAGGGCCGCCGTCCAGCTCGTCCCGGACAGCAACATTCCGACCCAGGAGTCGGGCACCCGCCACCGGACCGCCGAGCGGGTGGCGATCCAGACCGGCGTCCCGGTGATTTCCGTCAGCCAGTCGATGCAGATCATTGCCCTGTATGTGAACGGGCTGAGGCACGTCCTCGAAGGGTCGGAGCCGGTGCTCGCCCGCGCCAACCAGGCCCTGGCAACCCTCGAGCGGTACCGTGCCCGCCTCGACCAGGTCACCAACTCCCTGTCGGCCCTGGAGATCGAGGCAATGGTCACAGTGCGGGACGTCGCCATCACCCTGCAGCGCCAGGAGATGGTCAGGCGGATCTCGGAAGAGATCTCCCAGTATGTCCTTGAACTAGGGGTGGATGGACGCCTGCTGTCGCTGCAGGTGGAGGAACTCACCACGGGCCTCGGGCCGGGCAGTGAAATGGTCCTGCGCGACTACATGGATCCCAGCAGCAACGGCACGTCCCCCGAGGAGCGGGTGGGCACCCTCCAGAATTTCAGTTCCACCGACCTGATCGACCTCGGAACAATCGCCAGCGTCCTCGGGTTCAACCCCTCGACCGATTCCCTCGACGCCGTCGTCCAGCCCAAGGGATACCGGCTGCTCTCGGGCATCAAGGCTGTGCCGCCCGCCGTAGCGACCCGGCTCGTCGAGCACTTCGACGGCCTCCAGAACCTGATGGCCGCCAATATCGAGGACCTAATGGCCGTCGACGGCATCGGTGAACAGCGGGCCCGCACCGTGCGCGAGGGCCTTTCCCGGATCGCCGAGACGTCGCTGCTCGACCGGTTCATGTAGCCGGCCGGCGAGTAGCCAGCCGCGGTCGGGCTACTCGAGGACGAAGGTGGCCGGAGGGCTGGTCCGGCTTCCGAGTTTAGTGGTCAGAGTATAGGTGCCGGGGCCGGGCGCCGCCTCGACGGCCTCGCATCCGGGCATGCTGCGGATCCGGTCCCAGGTGAAGGACGCCTTTTCCTCAGCACCGGGGACGACGTCCTTCATCAGGTCCTCCGAGCCGTCCTGGCAGTCGACGGATGAGAAGATCCGGTCCGAGGCGCTCGTGACCTGGAACTCCATCTGTGAGGTGCCGACATTGACCTTGCACGGTGCGTCGCCGTCATTGCGGACCACCAGGGTGAAGGCGGGTTTCTGCTCCCGCCCGTACGTCTTCGCGTCGGTGACCGCCTCGACGGACACCGACTTCTCGTCGCACTTCGCCGCGGGCGCGGGTTTGGGCGGTGGCGCGGAGGCCGTCTCCTGGGCTGCCGGGGCGGAATCGGCCTCCGCCGCCGGGGTGTTCCCGGCGAGGGCGTCGGCGACGAACTTCGCCCCGACCGCCAGCCCAGCGATCACGAGCAGTGCCAGAATTGCGGCCACCAGCCGCCGTCTGCGGTAAACGGCCGGGCTTGGTCGGCGCGGCGGGTACCCGGAGCTTCCGGAAAGGCGCTGACTGCCTGCTGATTCCATGGTCCAAGGCTAGGGATTCGGTGCGGATTGCCGGAGGCACCACGCCGGTCAGTAGAGTAGGAAGAATTGTTCTCAGGAGTTCGAATGTTTTCTCGGCGGGACCTCCCAGCCCTGCACCGGTCCGTCATTGAGTGGTTTGATTCAGCCGCCCGGGACCTTCCCTGGCGCAGCCCGGACCGTTCCGCGTGGGGTGTGCTTGTCAGCGAGGTGATGCTGCAGCAGACGCCCGTGGTGCGGGTCCTGCCCGTCTGGAACGAGTGGATGAGCCGCTGGCCCTCCGCCGCGGACCTCGCAGCCGCGGCCCCCGGTGAGGCGGTGCGGCACTGGGGACGGCTCGGATACCCGCGGCGCGCCCTGCGCCTGCACGCGGCGGCCGCGGCTATGGTCGACCGCCACGGCGGGGCCGTCCCGGGAACGTACGGGGAACTGCTGGCCCTGCCCGGAGTGGGAAGCTATACAGCCGCCGCGGTGGCGGCCTTCGCGTTCGGGCAGCGCGAAACTGTCGTGGACACCAATATCCGCCGCGTGCACGCCCGCGCCGTCACCGGCAACGCCCTGCCCGCGCGCTCCCTGACGGCAGCGGAAATGCGCCTCGCCGCCGACCTGCTCCCGGCGGAGCCCACCGAGTCGGTGCGCTGGAACGCCGCGGTGATGGAACTCGGGGCGCTCGTGTGCACTGCGCGGAGCCCGGCGTGTGAGCAGTGCCCGGTCCGGACCGCCTGTGCCTGGCTTGAAGCTGGCCGCCCTGCCGCCGAGTATGTTCCGAAAGGCCAGGCTTGGGCGGGAACCGACCGCCAGGTCCGCGGGGCGGTCCTGGCGGTGCTGCGCGAGGCCGAGGGCCCGGTGGTTCGCGACGTGCTGCTGAGCGGGCCCGTCGACCTCGGGCTGGGCGGGGAGGGCCGCCTGTCCGCCGCGCTCTCCCGGCTGCACGGGCTGGGGGCACCCGAGGAACAGCGCGGGCGTGCCCTTGCGGGCCTGCTCGACGACGGCCTGGCCGAGGAGACAGCAGCCGGAATCCAGCTGCCCACGTAGGAACTCCCGGCGCCGGCCGCTCCCGACGCAGCCGGCCCTGACGCAGCCTGTCCCGATCCCGTGCGTCCTAGCCCTGCCCGTCCTGGTTCATTTCGCCGAACCCGCCCTCCACGGCCGCTCCGATCAGTTCGATGGCCGCCTCGGCGTCCGGTCCCACCGCCTGGGCGCTCACCGTCTTGCCCTTGCCCAGCCCAAGGCTCATCAGGAGCATCACCGACTTGCCGTCGATGCCGTTGACGGTGACCTCCGCATCGAGGTCGGCCAGGCCCCGGGCAAGGACCGCGGCAGGACGGGCGTGGAGGCCCATGTCGTTGGGGAGGACCCAGGATCCGCTGGCCGACGGCCCCTGCGGAGCCGGGGCCTTGGCGGTTCCAGGTGCGGCGGCCGACCGGCTCACGAAGGGTTCGAGGGCCTCGGGCCGGATGGAGACAACGGCCTCCTCGGCCGCGCGCAGGACTTCCTCGATCGAGCCGCCCGCCTGCGCCTGCACCGCTGCTGCAACCGCCCCCTCGACGAGGGCTGCACTGGCGAGGCGCACCGTGGCGCGCTCGTCCTCGTCGAGGAACTCGAGCGCCATTTCGGCGGTCATCACGGCCGAACCGAGGTCGGTGAGGATGACCACCCCGTCCCCCTGCCCGGCTTTCGTGATGGCGTCCGCCACCTTTTCGAAGCTTGTCCCGATCCGTGCCGCACCGCCGTCGGCGTCGGTTCCCCCGGCCGGGACCAGGCGGACGTCCGCGGCCATCTGGGCGGCGAGCTCGCACACCCCCTCCGCGATCTTCGCGCTGTGGGAGACGATGACCAGCCCAACGCTCATCCGGGCTCCCCGGCGGCCTCGGCAGCGGCGGCGAGGATCAGGGCCGTCGACACAGCCCCGGGGTCGCGGTGGCCCGCGCTGCGCTCCCCGAGGTAGCTGGCCCGGCCCTTGCGTGCCACCAGCGGATCGGTGGCCACGGCACCGGCCTGCGCAGCGTTGGCGGCCGCGGCGAGGACCGCGCCCGCCCCGGCACCGGCGGAGGCCGCCGTCGCCGCCGCCTCCACCGCCGGGGTCCACGCGTCGATCATCGTCTTGTCCCCGCTTTCGGCCTTGCCGCGGGCCACGATTCCGTCCCGGGCGGCCGAAAGCATGGCCACCACGGCGTCGGGCTGTGCCTCCGCGGCGTCGCCGAGGGAGGTCGCTGCGCGCAGCAGTGCCGTACCGTACAACGGCCCGGATGCTCCGCCGACCGTTGACATCAGGGTCATCGCCGCGGCCTTGAGCACCTCGGCCGGGGTAGCCGGCAGCGGGCCGGCGTCGAGCTTGGCGACGACCGCGGCGAAGCCCCGATCCATGTTCTCGCCGTGGTCGGCGTCACCGATCGCGCGGTCGAGCTCCATCAGCTGCGTCCGGTTTTCGGCGACAGCGCGCGCGGCGGCGCGCAGCCACTCCTGAGCCCATCCGGCGTCGAGCGCCACGCCTAGACCCCCCACCGCAGGGCGGCGGTGGACACCGGGGAGTCCCACAGGGTGATCATCTCGTCATCGAGCTTCAGCACCGTCAGCGAGGCGCCTTCCATCTCGAGGGCGGTGATGTAGTTGCCCACGAGGGACCGCTCCACGGTGACCCCGCGCTCCTTCAGGAGGGCGACGGCCTTGCGGTAGACGATGTAGAGCTCACTGGCGGGGCTTCCGCCCATGCCGTTGACCATCAGCAGGACCCGGTCCCCCGAGCCGAGGTGGAGGTCGGCCGTGATCGGCTCGAGCAGGCGCGTGGTGATGCCGTCGGCGTTCTCCATGGCGATGCGGTGCCGGCCGGGTTCGCCGTGGATTCCGATGCCGATCTCGATCTCATCCTCGGCGAGGTCGAAGCTGGGAACCCCGGCGTGGGGTACGGTGCTCGGTGCGAGCGCCGCGCCCATGGAGCGCACATTGTCGATCACGCGCTGCGCCACCGCGGTGACGGCCTCGAGGTCATCTCCGCGTTCGGCCGCGGCTCCGGCGATGCGCTCGACGAAGACCGTCCCGCCGACCCCGCGGCGCCCGGCGGTGTAGAGGGAGTCCTCGACCGCGACGTCGTCATTGACGAGCACGGAGCGGACCTCAACGCCTTCGGCTGCTGCGAGTTCGGCGGCCGTCTCGAAGTTCAGGACGTCGCCGGTGTAGTTCTTGACGATGTGGAGTACGCCGGCCCCACCGTTCACGGCTGTAGTCGCGGGGAGGATCTGGTCGGGCGTCGGCGAGGTGAACACCGCCCCGGGCACTGCGGCGTCGAGCATCCCGCGCCCCACGTACCCGGCGTGGAGGGGCTCGTGGCCGCTGCCTCCGCCCGAGACCAGGCCCACCTTGCCTTGGACGGGCGCGTCCTTGCGCACGACGAAGAGGGGATCGGTATGGACGGTGACCAGATCGGCGTGGGCGAGGCCGAAGCCCTCCACGGACTCGTTGACGACGGCCTTGGGGTCATTGATGAGCTTTTTCACGAAGGTACGCTCCTTCTCGGCTGGGCGAGGTTTCGGCCCGGCTGCCCCCTGTGGACCGCACCGGCCACGATGAACGATACCCGGTGGCAGGGCCCATTCCTATAGCGGTTTTTCTCCATCCCTGCCGTGAGATGCGGTTAAACAACCGCGGGAGAGGCCCCTTTGCTGGGCGCTCTCCCTTGGCTGGGCCGGATGCTGCGATCCGGGCCGTGCAGTTCTTTAGCGGTCGCCCTTCTTGAAGGCGTCCTTAATGTTTTCGCCGGCATCCTTCAGGCTTGCCTTGGTCTGGTCCTTGTGGCCTTCGGCCTCGAGGCTCTGGTCGCCCGTCGCCTTACCGAGACCTTCCTTGATCTTGCCACCGAGGCCTTCGCCCTTGTTTCCGACCTTGTCATCCAGTCCCATGATTAGACTCCTTTTCTCTCGGCATTCGGGCCCCGGTTTCGGGAAACCCAACCGCACCGCGAGCGATGCTAAGCACTCTTACTATATCGGGGTGGAGCCGCCCTGACCACCTCCAGCCGGCGGGAACCGCCTAGAGCATGCGGATCATGCGCGTGTTTCCCAGGGTATTCGGCTTCACCCGGGCCAGGTCGAGGAACTCCGCCACGCCTTCGTCATGGGAGCGCAGGAGCTGCGAATACACCTCCGGGTCCACCGGCGACTGGTCCTTCATTACCTCAAAGCCGCGCTTGCGGAAAAACTCGACCTCGAAGGTGAGGCAGAAGACCCGCCGAACCCCGAGGTCAGTGGCATCGGCGAGGAGCCGCTCCACCAGGGCCGTTCCCACGCCGCGGCCCTTCACCGATTCGGCGGTGGCGAGGGTGCGCACCTCGGCGAGGTCCTCCCACATCACGTGGAGCGCCCCGCAGCCCACCACCGTGCCGTCGGGGTCTTCCGCGATACGGAACTCCTGGAGACCCTCGTAGTAGGCCACTGTCTCCTTGGCCACCAGGACCCGCTCGTCGGCCAGCGGCGCCACCAGGGCGCGGATGGCGGCGACGTCGGAGGTGCGGGCGGGACGGATGCGGAAGGACGGGCTCACCCGCACCAGTCTACAAAGCGGCAGGCACACCGGAGACTGCTGCGGCCGGCGCCGGCATGCGAAAGGCCCGCCCCGGTTTCCCGGGGCGGGCCTTTCGGTACTGCGGTGTGTTACTCGGGGACGGTCGCCTCGATAGCGGGCGGGGCGTCCTCGATGGCCTTCGGCTCGCCGTGGCCGACGAAGGTGAACTTCGCGTCGACGCCTTCGCCTTCGACGTCGACCTCCACCCGCTCCCCCGACTTGAGGTCGCCGAACAGGATCTTCTCGGACAGCTGGTCCTCGATCTCACGCTGGATGGTGCGGCGCAGCGGCCGGGCACCCATCGCGGGGTCGTAACCGCGCGTCGCCAGCAGCACCTTGGCCGCAGGCGTCAGCTCGATCGTCATGCCCTTGTCCGCCATGCGCTTGCCGAGGCGCTCGAGGAACAGGTCCACGATCTCCACGATCTCGCTCTGGGTGAGCTGCGGGAACACGACGGTGTCGTCGACACGGTTGAGGAACTCGGGCCGGAAGTGCTGCTTGAGCTCCTCGGTGACCTTCGCCTTCATCCGGTTGTAGCTGGTGTTGGTATCGGTGCCCGACTGGAAGCCGGTCATGACGCCCTTGGAGATGTCGCGGGTTCCAAGGTTCGTGGTCATGATGATCACGGTGTTCTTGAAGTCCACCATGCGGCCCTGGCTGTCGGTCAGGCGGCCGTCCTCAAGGATCTGCAGCAGCGAGTTGAAGAGATCGGCGTGCGCCTTCTCCACCTCGTCGAACAGCACCACGGAGAACGGCTTGCGGCGGACCTTCTCGGTCAGCTGCCCGCCCTCTTCGTATCCGACGTAGCCCGGAGGGGCGCCGAAGAGGCGCGAGACCGTGTGCTTCTCGGAGTACTCGGACATGTCGAGGGTGATCAGGGCATCCTCGTCGCCGAAGAGGAACTCGGCGAGCGCCTTGGCCAGCTCCGTCTTACCGACGCCGGTGGGACCGGCGAAGATGAAGGAACCGCCCGGACGCTTGGGATCCTTGAGGCCGGCCCGCGTACGGCGGATGGCCTGGGAGATCGCCTTGATCGCCTCGTTCTGGCCGATGACCCGCTTGTGCAGCTCATCTTCCATGTGCAGCAGGCGTGAGGACTCGGCTTCGGTGAGCTTGAAGACCGGGATGCCCGTGGAGTTCGCGAGCACTTCGGCGATCAGTTCCTCGTCGACCTCGGCGATGTCGTCGAGTCCGCCCGACTTCCAGCGGCGTTCCTTGTCGGCGCGCTGGTCGTGGAGCTTCTGCTCCTTGTCGCGCAGCGACGCGGCACCCTCGAAGTC
This sequence comes from Arthrobacter zhaoguopingii, assembly GCF_009828605.1. Classification (NCBI taxonomy): domain Bacteria; kingdom Bacillati; phylum Actinomycetota; class Actinomycetes; order Micrococcales; family Micrococcaceae; genus Arthrobacter; species Arthrobacter zhaoguopingii. The sequence continues at coordinate 17,720 of NZ_WIAE01000004.1, forward strand.
CTGGGCGTCGATCGCCGATTCCTTCTCGCGGCGCACGTCGGCGATCCGGTCGTCGATCTCCTTGAGCTCCGGCGGGGCTGTCATCCTGCGGATGCGCAGCCGGGCGCCGGCCTCGTCGATCAGGTCGATCGCCTTATCCGGAAGGAACCGGTCGGAGATGTACCGCTCGGCGAGGGTCGCAGCGGAGGCAAGGGCGCCGTCGGTGATCGAGACACGGTGGTGTGCCTCGTACCGGTCGCGCAGCCCCTTGAGGATTTCGATCGCCAGGGCCACGGAGGGCTCGGCGACCTGGATCGGCTGGAACCTGCGCTCGAGGGCGGCGTCCTTCTCGATGTGCTTGCGGTACTCATCGAGCGTGGTGGCGCCGATGGTCTGCAGCTCGCCGCGGGCGAGCATGGGCTTCAGGATCGATGCCGCATCGATGGCGCCCTCGGCGGCACCCGCACCCACAAGGGTGTGGATCTCGTCGATGAACAGGATGATGTCGCCGCGGGTGCGGATCTCCTTGAGCACCTTCTTCAGCCGCTCTTCGAAGTCGCCGCGGTACCGGGAGCCGGCCACGAGCGACCCGAGGTCAAGCGTGTAGAGCTGCTTGTCGCGGATCGTCTCCGGGACGTCCCCGCGGACGATCGCCTGGGCGAGGCCCTCCACGACGGCGGTCTTGCCGACGCCGGGCTCACCGATCAGCACCGGGTTGTTCTTGGTGCGCCGGGACAGGACCTGCATGACGCGCTCCATCTCCTTCTCGCGCCCGATCACCGGGTCGAGTTTGGATTCACGCGCGGCCTGGGTGAGATTACGCCCAAACTGGTCGAGCACGACGGAACCCGCAGGGGTTCCCTCCTGCTGCTGGCCGCCGGCAGCAGCCGGCTCCTTGCCCTGGTAGCCCGACAGCAGCTGGATGACCTGCTGGCGGACCCGGTTGAGGTCGGCCCCGAGCTTCACCAGGACCTGCGCGGCAACGCCCTCACCCTCGCGGATGAGGCCGAGCAGGATGTGCTCCGTGCCGATGTAGTTGTGGCCAAGCTGCAGCGCTTCCCGCAGGGAAAGCTCAAGCACCTTCTTGGCGCGGGGGGTGAAGGGGATATGGCCGGACGGGGCCTGCTGGCCCTGTCCGATAATCTCCTGGACCTGCTCTCGCACAGCACCCAGGGAAATGCTGAGTGATTCCAAAGCCTTGGCGGCAACACCCTCACCCTCATGGATGAGGCCAAGCAGGATGTGCTCGGTGCCGATGTAGTTATGGTTGAGCATGCGGGCCTCTTCCTGGGCCAACACGACAACTCGACGGGCACGATCTGTAAATCTCTCAAACATGAGACACACTCCTAGCTAACGCGTAACTCGATGCTACGTGTACCCGCACAGGAATTGGGGCGTGTTCGCCACAGGCGAGAATATGCGCGGAACGGCCCGGTCAACGCTGGGCGGCGCGGTACGCCTCCACGATTTCGCTGTTCACGCGGCCCCGGGCGGATACGTTGTATCCGTTTTCCTTCGCCCATTCACGGATCTGTGCCGCTTCCTGGTTCCGGGCGGGGGCGGCACTGGCGCGCTGCTGCTTGGACGAGCTGCTGCGCCGGGCCGAGGAGATGTAGGTTCCCAGCGCCGAACGAAGTTCCTTGGCGTGGGCCTCCGAGAGGTCGATCTCGTACTGGACTCCGTCGAGTCCGAATCGGACGGTTTCGTCGGCCTCGCCGCCGTCTACGTCGTCAATGAGGATGATTTTCACTTTCTGCGCCACCATGAGCTCCTGAATTAGTGCGTGTATGCGAATATCCCCTAATTAGATTATGGGGCACGCTCAGGATGCCGTCAAAACATTACTTCGCTGAATTAGTTCCATCGATATCCGGCCCGGAGTCCGGACCGCTGGTTTCAGTTGGTTCATCTCGGGAACGATCTTCCTCCCCGTGAAGTTCCCGGGCCCGGGACATCGCTTCCCGCTCGGACCGGTCAGCATTGAGGATGGTACGCATCACAAAGTAAAAAAGAACGGCGAGGGTGGCCGACGGCAGCAGCACTTCGAGGTATTCCATGGGCTCAGCCCGCTTCCGGCTTCAAAAGGGGAAAGAGGATGGATTCCCGAATTCCGGTATTTGTGAAAAGCATCACGAGGCGGTCGATGCCGAGCCCGATGCCGCCCATGGGCGGGGCACCGTACTCGAGGGCGCGCAGGAAGTCCTCGTCGAGCTGCATGGCCTCCTCGTCGCCTGCCGCGGCCCGGCGCGACTGCTCGGTGAGCCGCTCGCGCTGGATCACCGGGTCGATCAGCTCCGAGAAGGCGGTGCCGCGTTCCATGCCGCCGATGATCAGGTCCCACGCCTCGATCAGGCGCGGGTTGCTCCGGTGGGGCCGGGCGAGCGGCTGGGCAGACGGCGGGTAGTCGTACACGAAGGTGGGCTGGATCAGGGTCGGCTCGACGAGTTCCGAGAACAGCTCGAGGACAAGCTTTTCGGCATCCCAGGCCGGGTCGACTGACACTCCACGCTCGTCGGCGACGCGCGTGAGGACCGCCGCTTCGGTCTCCGGCGTGATCTCCTGCCCCAGAACCTCCGACAACCCGGGGTAGACCCCGAGCCACTTCCACTCGCCGTCGAGGTCAATGGTGCCCTGGGGTGTTTCGATGGTGCGCATCCCCAGGACGTCGGCGCAATTCAGAATCATTTCCTTCATCCGCTCGGCCATTCCGAACTGGTCGGTGTAGGCCTCGTAGGATTCGAGCATGGTGAATTCGGGGCTGTGCGTCGAATCGACGCCCTCATTCCGGAAAATCCGGCCGATCTCGTACACGCGGTCAATTCCGCCCACGACCGCTCTTTTGAGATAAAGCTCGAGCGCGATGCGGAGGGTCATATTCTGGTCGAAGGCGTTCAGGTGGGTTTCGAACGGCCGCGCGGTCGCCCCGCCGTGGACCAGCTGGACAATCGGAGTTTCGACTTCGATGTAATCGTTGGCGTGCAGGGTTTCGCGCAGGGAGCGGGTGATCGCAGCGCGGGTGCGGACCATGCTGCGGGCTTCCTCGCGGACCATCAGGTCGACGTAGCGCTGGCGGACCCGGGTTTCCTCGTTGACTCCGGCGTGAAGGGTGGGCAGCGGGCGCAGCGCCTTGGATGCCATGGCCCAACTCTCTGCCATCACCGAAAGTTCGCCGCGCCGCGAGCTGACGACCTCGCCGGCGACCTGCACGTGGTCCCCGAGGTCGACCAGTGCCTTCCACTCGGCGAGCTGCTCCTCACCGACGACGGCGAGGCTGAGCATCACCTGCAGCCGGGTTCCGTCGCCCTCCTGCAGGGTCGCGAAGGCGAGCTTGCCGGTGTTGCGGATGAAGACGACCCGCCCCACCACTGAGACCCGGGTGCCGGTGGCCTCATCGGGTTCAAGGCCCGGGAACGCCGCACGGATCTCGGCGAGCGAGTGGGTGCGTTCCGGCTTGACCGGATAGGGCTCCCTGCCGCTTTCGATCAGGCGGGCACGCTTCTCGAGGCGGATCCGCATCTGCTCGGTGAAGTCGTCGGCGGAGAGGCCATCGGTGGTGGGGTTTTCTTTCGTCACGGTAGCCAAGTTTACGGGGTCCGGTAATCCCCGGATTTCACCCGCCGTCCAGTTCCATATTGTCGATGAGCCGCACCGGACCCACCCGGGCGGCGATGAGCGCCAGACCGGTCCCCGTGAACGGAGTGTTGGCGCAGGGAAAGGCGAGCGGCTCGAGGCTGAGCGGGTCGACGACCTCGAGGTACTCAAGGTTCACGGCGGGCACGCTGGCGATCATCGCCAGCACCGTGTCTGGGTCGAGGGGCTCGTTCCGCTCCGCCCGTTCCCTCAGCATGCCCAGGGCACGCTGCAGCACGAGGGCGGCCTCGCGTTCGGCTGCCGAGAGGAAGCGGTTGCGGCTCGACAGGGCCAGGCCGTCGGCGTCCCTCACCGTGGGCACGCCGACGATCTCGACCGGGAAATTGAGGTCGCGCACCATGCGCTTCACGAGCGCCAGCTGCTGGGCATCCTTCCGGCCGAAGTAGGCGCGGTAGTCGGCGGCGGCGTCGGGGGCACCGAGGTTCAGGAGCTTCGCCACGACGGTGAGCATGCCGTCGAAGTGCCCCGGCCGGAACGCCCCTTCAAGTTTCTCCCCGAGGGCGCCTGCCTGCAGCCGGACCTGCGGGGGGCCGTCGGGGTAGACCTCCTCGGCGGCCGGAGCGAACACCAGGTCCACCCCCTGGGCGCCCAGCAGTTCGAGGTCGGCCTCCAGGGTGCGGGGGTAGCGGTCCAGGTCTGCCTGTTCGCCGAACTGCAGCGGGTTGACGAAGATCGTGACCACGACGACGTCGTTCTCGGCGCGGGCCGCCGCGGCCAGGGCCGCGTGGCCCGCGTGGAGCGCGCCCATCGTCGGCACCAGTCCCAGCGACGGGCGCCGCGTGGCCCCGCCCTGGCCGTTCTCCGCGGCCCGGTGGAGCAGGTCGGCGCCGGCGCTGCGGAGGTCGCCGGCCGTCGTGACGAGCCGTGGAGTGCCCGGGGTCGTCTCGGTCATCGGTCGTCCTCGGTGGGGGCCGGTTCAAGGGCTGCGAGCACGGCTGCTCCCTGTTCGGCGCTGAGCAGGCCCCGGTCGAGTGCGCGCAGGGTGGTGGCCCGGGCCATGTCGCGGTAGGCAAGGGCGACGTCGGCCGCGTCGTGACGGGCCAGGGCGGTGGTGTGGGTTCGTACGGTCTCCACGTCGCCGCGGGCGACCGGGCCGGTCAGGGCCGACTCCCCCGAGCTCAGCGCGTTCTCGAGGGAGGCCTTCATGAGCGGGCCGAGCATCCGGTCGGGGCGCTGCACGCCGAGGTCGCTGAGAAGCTGCGCGGACTGCGACGCCAGGGTGACGAGGTGGTTTGAGGCATGGGCCAGCGCCGCGTGGTAGAGCGGCCGGCTCTCCTCCTCGATGATCACCGGCTCCGCGCCCATCTCCACGACGAGGGCCTGGGCGATCGGCAGGACCGCCGCGGGCGCGGTGATGCCGAAGGTGCACTCGGGGAGGCGTCCGAGGTCGAGGCTGAGTCCGGTGAACGTCATGGCCGGATGGATGGCCAACGGGATGGCGCCGGCCCGGCGGGCCGGGGCGAGGACCTCGGTGCCGGAGCGGCCGGAGGTGTGGACCACGAGCTGTCCGGGCTGCCAGACCCCCAGGCGTGCCAGGCCTTCGACGAGTCCGGGGAGGGCGTCGTCGGGCACGGCAAGGAGCACCAGTTCGGCCCGTTCCACGATGACGGGAATGTCGAGGATGGGCACCCCTGGCAGGAGGGTTTCCGCGCGTTCCCGGCTCGCTTCGGAGACCGCGGACACTCCGACCACGGCGTGTCCGGCGGTGCGCAGGGCGGCGCCGAGGACCGCGCCGACCCTGCCGGCCCCGATGACGCCCACCCCGAGGCGGCCGGGTCTGCGTGAGGCTTCAGCGTTGTTCATGGCTACCGGGTCCCTCCGGGATTTGTCGCCTGTCCGGTGAATTAAGCGGTGGATTCAGCGGTGGCTGGTCGGGCGCTACCTGGTCATGCGGCGGCTGGTCGTGCAGCGGCTGGTCGGGCGCTACCTGGTCATGCGGCGGCTGGTCGTGCAGCGGCTGGTCGGGCGGCGGCTGGTCGTGCGGCGGCTCGTGCGGCGATGAGCCGGGGCCTGACGGCTCCTGCGTCTCGATGGGGGGCGGGCCGTAGCTGGGCGGCGGAGGCATGACGGCGCCGGAGGGCTGCTGGATGGGCCTCATCCACTGCTCGGGGATGCTCCGCCGGCGCGCCTCGGCAGCACGCCGGGCCTGCCCCGAGAACAGTTCGAGCGCCGCGGTTTCGTCGATGTGGCTCAGGGAGGGCGCGACCGGACCGGGCGTCGTCTGCAGCTGCAGCTCCATCACCCGAAGGGCGCGCTCAAGGGGGCCCTGGTGAAGGGACAGCGACTGCGTCCGCTCGTGGGGCACGACGGCGAGCCTGCGGTGGAAGTACCCCGAGCGGACGAGCAGCGCCGTGCCGGTCACGGCGAAGCCGCTGCGCCGCCAGGTCAGCGGTGCAAGCCACCGGGCGCGCCGCGGCGCCGTGGTGAAGCCCTCGGCCGCCCCCGAGGCGTCAAGGCCGGCGGAGAAGACCTCCAACGGGCGCACAGTGCCGGGGTCAGGAAGGACGAGCGCGAGGATGGAGAACACCTCGGCGCGGGTTCCGACGGGCAGCAGCGTGGCCCGTGCCTGTCCCTCGCCCGGGGCGCCGGCCCCGTACCCGGCCACATTGGCGTTGATCCGGTACCAGCCCTTGAGCCGCCAGAGCAACGGCTGGTCGATTCCGACGGCCTGGACCCGGCCCGGGGGGACGGTCTGCGCCCGGGTGTCGAGCAGGCCGTACCGGACCCGGATGCCGTCGGGTGAGAGGGCGGCCCGGAAGTTGTAGCCGGAGTTGAGCGCGCTCCAGTACGCGCCGGCGACGCCCAGCGCCATGGGGATGAGGGTCGGTGCGGCGAACGGTGTGCGGAACACCACTGTCACGGTGGCGACGACGATCACCGCGGCCAGGAGCAGCACGGTGGTGCCCGAGAGCAGGACCGCGCCGATCACCCGGCTGGACGGCACCGCGACGACCTCGCGCTCGGGCGCCTCGGCGATGCCGCCGAAGGCATCGGGGGCCACCGCGGCGCCGGAGGCCCGGGCGAGGATGGTGGCCCGGAGCTGCTGGGCCTCGGAGAGGCGGAGGAAGGCCAGGCGGACCGCCGATTCGCCGGCATCGGCCACCTCAAACTTCAGCTCTGCCAGTCCGAAGATGCGGGCGAGGAAGGGCTGGACAACGTCGATCGCCTGGACGCGGTCGAGGCGGGCCTGCCGGTTCTGCCGAAACAGGACGCCCGAATTGACGCGCACGTACTCGGCAGTGACCTGGTAGCGGGTGAAGTACCAGGACACGAGGAACCCGAGCGCGATCAGGACGACGATGCCCAGGATGAGCGCGATGGTCAGCCCGATCCCAATGGCACCCGGCAGCCCTTCCCGGGCACCGGGGCCGAAGAGGCCTTCAAACCAGTCCCTGCCGAAGAAGAACGCAATGGCGGCAAGCGCGATCCAGCCGCGGACCAGCGGGGAGATCACCGAGACCCGGCGCCAGCTGTCGTCGACCGTCACCGGCGCCGGCGGGGCGCCCGGCAGGAGCCCGCCCGCCGGATCCGCCCCGTCGCGGGGCGGGCCGGGGTACGGCGTTCCAGGGTGCGGGTCCGGGACGCTCACAGACCCGCCAGCCGTGCTTCCCCGCGGCTTGAAAGCTGCTCGCGGAGTCGAGCTCCCTCGGTGGCGGGGAGGCCCGGGATGGCGGCGTTGGTGGCCGGGGACGCCGTGTGGAGTTTGAGGGTGCACAACCCGAATGCGCGCTCGAGGGGACCCACGGCGACGTCGACGTACTGCATGCGGCCGTAGGGGACCACCAGGGTGCGCTGGAAGATGACGCCGCTGCGGATCAGCAGGTCGTCGTCGCGCTCCGCATACCCGAGGGCGCGCACCTGGCGGGGAAGCAGCAGCACCCTCCACACGCTGATGAGGAGCACGACGGCCGGCAGGGCAATGGCGATGGCCAACGGCGGGAAGTCCGGCCACACCCCGGCGAGCCGGAGGATCAGTGGGATGCTGAAGATCAGCAGGTAGATCACCGACCCGACGAACCAGCCGATCAGGCGCACCCGGAGGTACTTGGGCGATACCCTGGACCAGACAATGCCTTCGGGGTCGATCGGTTCCCTACGCATACTCTCCCTCGCTTGTTCCCGGGGTGCCGGCACCGCCCTCATCCTCGGGCGGGATCCTGCAGAACCCCTCGACGACCAGGCCGACGACGACCATGACGATACCGCCGGCCATCAGGGCGAGGGTCCCCCACGCCGGTCCCAAAGTATCGCGTACGGCCAGCAGGGAGAGCTGGTCGACGAAAATGCCTGCATGCCAGCCGAGGCTCAGGGCGCCCGCGTAGGCGGTCGCCTGGGCCAGCACCAGGGTGCGGGCCGCAAGGATGGGGTTCAATTCACGGTCCCGTTTGCCGTTGCGCCACCGCAGCACCCGCACGCCGAACACGAGCGTCACGGCGATGATCAGCGCGACTGTGAGCAGCGAACTCAGGTGGAGTGAAGGGGTGGGGTAGCCGTTGCGGCCCGCCCAGAAGTTGACGGTCCATCCCAGAAAGCCGGAGACGATGCCGATGCCAAGCAGCCAACTGAACCGAATGCTCATCATGTGCGCCTAGCCTTCCTGGCACAGGGCCAGGCCCGGGAGGTCGGCGGCACCGGCGGCGAGTTCGGCGACGGACACCCCGCCGAGGGTTGCCGCGGGATCCATCAGGGACCACGGTTTCAGCACGAAGGCCCGTTCGGCCGCACGGGGGTGGGGAACCGTCAGCCGCGGATCGGTCGAGGTCCATGCCCCGAAGGTGATGATGTCGATGTCGAGGGTCCGCGGCCCCCAACGCACGGTGCGGGTCCGGAGGTGCTTCTCCTCTACCGCCTGGCAGTGTGCCAGCAGCTCATAGGGTCCGAGGTCGGTGGCGACCTCGATGACCTGGTTGAGGTAATCCGGCTGCTCCGGCCCGCCGACGGCCCGGGTGCGCACCACGGGCGAGGCGGCCGTCAGCCGCACCCGGTCGCTGCCGGTGAGGTCCGCGACGGCCGACGCCAGCGTGCCGCGGCTCTCCCCGAGGTTGCTGCCCAGGGCCAGCACGGCCCCAGTCCCGGGGGTCCCTGCCGGCCCCTCCGGAGTCCGGGAGGCGGTTGTCACTGCCTGCTCCTGTGGATCGTGACGGCAACGTCACCGAAGGGCACGGGGATGGGGGCCTTCGGCTTGTGGACGGTGACGTCGACGGCCTCGACGGGGTAGCGGGCGAGGATCTCGGCTGCGATCGTTTCGGCGAGCGCCTCGATCAGCTGGAACGGCTCCCCTGCGACGATGGCGCTGACCAGCTCGGCGACCTCACCGTAGTGGGCCGTCCGGGTGAGGTCGTCGCTGGTTCCGGCGGGGCGCAGGTCGAGGTGGAGGACCACGTCGACGAGGAAGGGCTGACCGTCCCGCCGCTCGAAGTCGAAAACCCCGTGGTGGCCGATGGCGCTGATGCCCGTCAGCGAGACTGCGTCGAGCTGCCGGAGCGCCGTCATCGCGGGCCCTGGCCCGCCCAGGCCGAGGCGACCTTGACGGCGTCGAGGGTGGGGCCGACGTCGTGCACCCGGACCGCCCAGGCGCCGTTCGCGGCGGCGAGCGCCGAGACCGCAAGGGTTGCCGCGTCGCGTTCGGCCGGCACCGCCGGCTTCCCCGCCGAGGTCAGCAGGGTGCCAAGGAAGCGCTTGCGGGAGGCCGCGATGAGCACCCGGTGGCCGAGGGATCCGAGGCGGTCGAGGGAGCGCAGCAGCTCCCAGTTGTGCCCGCCGGTCTTCGCGAAGCCGAGGCCCGGGTCGAGGATGATGTTCCCGGGCTTCACGCCCGCCGCGACGAAGGTGTCGCGCACCTCAAGGAGTTCCGCGATGACCTCCTCGACGACGTTGGAGTAGGTGGCCAGGGAGTCCATCGTCTCGGCCGTCCCCCGGCGGTGCGTCAGAATGTAGGGCACGCCCAGTTCGGCGGCCAGGGCGGGCATGTCGGGGTCGAAGCCATTCCCCGAGATGTCGTTGATGATTCCGGCCCCCGCCCGGACTGCCTGGGCGGCCGTCTCGGGGTGCATGGTGTCGATGCTGACGAGCGCGCCGGCCTTGACCAGTGCCCGCACGACGGGAAGCACACGCTGGAGCTCCTCCTCGACGGGCACCGCGGCAGCGCCGGGGCGGGTCGATTCCCCGCCGACGTCGATGATGTCGGCCCCGGCGTAGAGCATCCGCAGCCCGTGCGCGATGGCGTCGTCGGTCGATGAGTACTTTCCGCCGTCGCTGAAGGAGTCGGGGGTGACATTGAGAATCCCCATCACCACGGTGCGGTCAGCGGGCAGCGCCTCGAAGGTGCGCGGGACGCGCACCGGCCGGATCACCGGAAGGGGTGAGGTGGCCGGGCCGGTCCCGGGGGCTGCGGCGAGTGAATCCATCGGTAAGGGGTGTCCTATCTTCCAAGTATCAGGCTCATGGCCTCGGCGCGGGTGGCCGTTTCACGGATCTGGCCGCGTACGGCCGACGTCACCGTCTTCGCACCCGGTTTCCGGATGCCCCGCATTGACATGCACATATGCTCACACTCGATGACCACGATCGCACCCTTGGGTTTGAGGTGCGTCATCAGTGCCTCGACGATCTGCGTCGTCAGCCGTTCCTGCACCTGCGGGCGGCGGGCATAGACCTCGACCAGCCGGGCCAGCTTGCTCAGTCCCGTGACCCGGCCGTCCTCCGAGGGGATGTACCCCACGTGGGCGGCTCCGTGGAACGGCACCAGGTGGTGCTCGCAGGTGGAGTAGAAGGGAATGTCCTTCACCACCACCAGCTCCTGGTGATCGAGTTCGAAGGAGGTCGAGAGGACGTCGGCGGCGTCCTGGTGGAGCCCCGCAAACATTTCGGCGTAGGCCCGCGCCACGCGCCGCGGAGTCTCCACCAGGCCGTCGCGGTCGGGGTCCTCGCCGATCGCGACGAGGATCTCCCGGACGGCCCGCTGGATGCGGGGCTGGTCCACCGGGGATCCCGAGGCGGCCAGGGCGGCGTCGATCACGTCGTTGTCGAAGTCAGTCACGGCTCTGATCCTATCCCTGTGCCCGCGGGCCGGCCGCCCCCTAGGGCTGCCGGGACCCGCTCCCGCCCTTGCCGTCGACGGCGGCGCCGTCGGACTCGGGCGAGGGGAGGTCGGAGCCGTGGACGTCGAAGTCACCGGGGATGTCGGCCTCGGCGATCTGGTCCTGCGGTGCGACGGTTTCGGGCGCGGGCTGGCCGTTCTGCGCCGCCTGGGCCCGCTCCTTGGCCGAGACGACCGGGGGCAGCGAATGCACGGGGCGGGAGTCCTTCGACAGCCACACATTGCGCAGACCGCGCTTGCGCACGCTGGCGAAGACCTCGGCGATCTCGGCCTGGTTCAGGGTCTCCCGCTCGAGCAGTTCGAGCGCGAGGCGGTCGAGCACGTCGCGGTTCTCGGTGAGAATCTCGTAGGCCTCATCGTGGGCGTTGTCGATCAGCCGGCGCACCTCTTCGTCGACGACGAAGGCCACCTGGTCGGAGTAGTCGCGGTCGCTGCCCATGTCCCGGCCCAGGAAGGGCTCCCCGGCGCCCTGGCCGAGCTTCACGGCGCCGATGCGCTCGCTCATCCCGTACTGGGTAACCATCTTCCGGGCGGTGCCGGTGGCCTTCTCGATGTCGTTCGAGGCGCCGGTGGAGGGGTCGTGGAAAACGATCTCCTCGGCGACCCGGCCGCCCATGGCATAGGCGAGCTGGTCGAGCAGTTCATTGCGGGTGACCGAGTACTTGTCGTCCATCGGCAGCACCATGGTGTAGCCGAGGGCGCGGCCGCGCGGCAGGATGGTGACCTTCGTGACCGGGTCGGTGTTGCGCAGGGCCGCGGCGACCAGGGCGTGTCCGCCCTCGTGATACGCAGTGATCTTGCGTTCGAGTTCCTTCATGACGCGGCTGCGCTTCTGCGGGCCGGCGATGACGCGGTCGATGGCCTCGTCGAGCGCCCGGTCGTCGATCAGCTGGGCGTTCGAGCGGGCGGTGAGCAGCGCCGCCTCGTTGAGGACGTTCGCCAGGTCCGCACCGGTGAACCCGGGGGTCTTCTTGGCGACGGACTTCAGGTCCACCCCGGGCGCCATTGGCTTTCCCTTGGCATGGACGGAGAGGATGTGCTCCCGGCCCCTCATATCGGGGGCCTCGACGCCGATCTGGCGGTCGAACCGGCCGGGGCGCAGCAGCGCCGGGTCCAGCACGTCCGGGCGGTTGGTGGCGGCGATGAGGATGACGTTGGTGGTTGAGTCGAAGCCGTCCATCTCCACCAGGAGCTGGTTGAGGGTCTGCTCGCGCTCGTCGTTGCCGCCGCCGACGCCGGCACCGCGGTGGCGGCCCACGGCGTCGATCTCGTCGACAAAGATGATGGCCGGGGAGTTGTTCTTGGCCTGCTCGAAGAGGTCACGGACGCGGGAGGCGCCCACGCCGACGAACATCTCGACGAAGTCCGAGCCCGAGATCGAATAGAAGGGTACGCCGGCCTCGCCGGCCACGGCCCGGGCCAGCAGTGTCTTACCCGTGCCCGGAGGCCCGTACAGCAGCACGCCCTTGGGGATCTTGGCGCCCAGGGCCTGGAACTTCGCCGGCTCCTGCAGGAACTCCTTGATCTCGAGGAGTTCCTCGACGGCCTCGTCTGCTCCGGCGACATCGGAGAAGGTGACCTGGGGCATGTCCTTGGAGATCAGCTTGGCCTTCGACTTGCCGAACTGCATCACCTTGGAGCCGCCGCCCTGCATGCGGCTGAGCAGGAACCAGAAGATCAGGCCGAGGATCAGGATCGGGAAGATCAGACTGAAGGCGCTGACGAACCAGTTGCTCTGGACGGGCTGGTCGGTGAAGCCCTCGACGTCGGATTCGTTGACCGCCTCGACGACGTCCTCGGCACGGGCGGCGCTGAAGAAGAACTGGACGCTGCGGCCCAGGTCCTCGTAGTCGTCCCGGAGGGTCAGGTCGACGCGCTGCTCGCCATCATGGATCTTGGCCTGCTCGACCCTGTTGTCCTGCAGGAGCTCGAGGCCGACGTTGGTGTCGACCCTTCCGGAGCTGCCGCTGAACAGGCTGGGGACGATAAACAGGAGCCCGGCGATTGCCAGGACGATCCAGATGACCGGCCCCTTGAACATGTTCTTATATTTCATTCTTCTCAGGGCTGCGTGCCCTGTCCCTCCTGCTTATGCCGGAAATACGGTGTTCCGTCCGCCGTCACCTCGAAACACTCAAGATATACACGGTTTCAGATTCAACACGTCCGGTTTAGGGCATAAGTTCCCTGTGGGCGTACAGCCCGGGCCCCGGCGGGGGCGCTCCGCCTACTCGTAAACGTGGGGGGCGAGGGTACCGATGAAGTCGAGGTTCCGGTACTTCTCGGCGAAGTCAAGGCCGTATCCGACGACGAATTCATTCGGGATGTTGAACCCGACATATTTCACGTCAATGTCGACCTTCGCGGCGTCGGGTTTGCGCAGCAGGGTGCAGATTTCGACCGAGGCGGGGCCGCGGGAGAGGAGGTTGGCCTTGAGCCAGGACAGCGTCAGGCCGGAGTCGATGATGTCCTCGGCGATGAGCACGTGCTTGCCCATCAGGTCGGTTTCAAGGTCCTTGAGGATCCGCACCACGCCGGAGGACTGGGTGCCCGAGCCGTAGGAAGACACCGCCATCCAGTCCATCGTGATGTGGGAGTGAAGCGCCCGGGCCAGGTCGGCCATCACCATCACGGCGCCCTTGAGCACACCCACGAGGAGGATCTCGCGGCCCTGGTAGTCGGCGTCGATCTCGGCTGCGAGTTCGGTCACGCGCTGCTGGATCTGTTCCTTGCTGAACAGGACGTGCTTCAGGTCTGACTCGACGTCGTTGGAATCCACCAATTACTCCTGGGTTGAACGGCTCGGCGGCTCCGTGCCGGGACGGTTGTTTCTAAAGACAAGATTGCCATAGCTTGGCCCGCCCGGAAGAACCGATTTCCCCCGGACCTGCCGGTAAACGCCGACACGTCCGCCGAGCTGGACCGGGCCCGCGGAGCCCCGGCGTTCGAGGAGGGTTTCAGCGGCGAGGAGGCGTTCAAAGCTGGGCTGGAAGCCGCCGACTTCAACGGCGGCCAGGGCGAGGACCCGCTGGCGCAGCGACGCCGGCAGGCCCCGCAGTCCCTCCTCCGGCAGGAGGATATCCCCGCCGGCCTCGGTCCGGAGCCCGGCGTAGGCCTCGGAGCTGAGCTGTTCGAGGTAATCGGCGTCCTGGCCGAGGATCCGCGCCGACCGGTACAGCGCCTGCGCGATGCCCGGGCCGAGCTGTTCCTCAAGGTAGGGCAGCACCTGCGTGCGGACCCGGGAGCGGGCGAAGGCCGGATCCGCGTTGGAGGGGTCGCGCCAGGGGTCGAGCCCGTAGAAGGAACAGATCTCCTCGGTGTCGGCCCGCCGCAGGTCGAGGAACGGCCGGCGGTAGGGGCCCCGCCTGGCCGGCATGCCGGCCAGGGAGCGCGTTCCGGAGCCGCGGGCCAGCCCCAACAGGACCTGCTCGGCCTGGTCGTCGAGCGTGTGGCCGAGCAGGACGGCGGCGGCTCCGGACCCGCGGGCGGCGGCGTCGAGAGCGGCGTACCGGGCGGTTCGGGCGGCGGCCTCGGGGCCCATGCCGGTGGCTGCGACCTCGACCGTACGGACCTCCACCGGGGACAGTCCCAGGCCGGCGAGCTGGTCCGCGGCGTGCCGGGCGACCGCCGCGCTGTCCTCCTGCAGGCCGTGGTCGACGACGACGGCGCCGACCCTGCACCGGCCTGCCTTCGCGAAATACACGGCGGCGGCGGCCAGCGCGAGCGAATCCGGGCCGCCGCTGCACGCCACCAGCACCAGCGGCGCCGCCTCCCCCTCCGCCGGGGCGGCCCCGGATGGGGCTCCGGCGGGAAGCAGCACATCCGCCAGGGCGTCCTCCACCCGGTTCCGCGCCGCGGCGGCCACCGGATTGAGGCGCGGGCGCCTACCCATGGCGGGTCAGGCTCATCCTGTCGATCCATTCGTCCGGGGTGTGGATCTCGCGCTCTGTGGGGAGGTTGGCCTCGGCCTCCCAGACGAGGTTGAACCCTTCCATGCCGGTCTGATCCACGACCCGGCGCACGAACTTGGCGCCGTCGCTGTACTGGCGCATCTTCGCGTCGAGGCCCAGGAGCTGGCGGATCAGTTTCTCCACGGGCCCGCGGGATTTTCCACGGGCGTTGAAGCGGCGGCGGATGGTTTTCACCGTCGGCACGATCCGCGCGTCCACGCCGTCCATGACGACGTTCGCGTGGCCCTCGAGCAGGCTCATCACGGCGGTCAGGTGGGACAGGCGGGCCTTGTCGTCGGGGTCCTGCAGCACCGACAGCAGCCCGGTGCCGTGGACCTTCCCGCCGTCCGGCCATTGCTCGACCTCGGCGGACCGGCGGCCGGGGTGCTCCCCCTTGGGCATGCCGAGGCTCTTCGCCGCGGCGGCGAGGCGCTCGGAGAGGGTGTCGGCCTTGTCCATCATCCCGGTGGTCAGCTCCGAGATGGCGGAGATCATGTGGTCCTTCAGCCAGGGCGCAGCGGCGAACTGGACCCGGTGGGTCTGCTCGTGGAGGCAGACCCAGAGGCGGAAGTCGGCCGGGTCGACGTTGAGTTCCCGCTCGACGGAGATGATGTTGGGCGCCACGAGCATCAGGCGCCCACCGGTCCCGTTGCGGGAGGGCACGAACGGATCGTACTGGCCCAGCACCTTGCTGGAGAGGAACGCCAGGATGGCACCGAGCTGCGCGCCGGTGAGGTTGCCTCCGAGGCTGACGGAGGCCGCCTTGAGGATTTCCGGCTTGGACTGCGCAAGTTGGTTCAGGGCCGGCTCGACGAGCACCCGGAAGCTCTGGGTGTTGGCCTTCGCCCAGGACGCCCGGTCCACGATGAGAAGTTCGGAGTCGCGCAGGTCCCGCGCCGCGTCAAGGCGGGAGATGGCATGGACGTGCGCCACGGAGGCGTCGGCCTGGGCGCGGAGGTTATCGACCGCGGCGGCGATCTCACGCGGCGTCATCGTCGGTCCGGCCGGGGCGAGACGGGCCGCGCTGCCTGCGGCGAAGTCCCAGTTCACCAGCTGCGGGCGTTGGGGGGTGGATGAAACGGTCGGCTCATTGCTCTCCATGACCTTATTCGACCACATCCGGCGTCCGGCCGCTCGGCCCTGCCCCCGGCGTGCACGATTGTGAGGTGCAGGTTCTGCGCGGCGCTCAGCGGCACCCGCAGGCCGCCAGCACGGCCGCGGCCCGGTCGACGGCGTCGCGGGCCTCCGGGGTCCGGCCCTCGATCCCGGAGCCCATCAGGGAAAAGCTGAGCAGGCGCCCTTCGGCCGTGACGACGTAGCCGCTGAGCGCCGTGACGGCGCTCAGGGTGCCGGTCTTGGCCCGGACCACCCCAGCCCCGCCCGCCGCCGCGGCGTCCGGAACAAAACGCTTCTTCAGGGTGCCCGACAGTCCGGCCACGGGCAGCAGGCCGGGCATTCCGGCCAGGGCGGGCTGCTTGGAGGCGGCCACGGCGTGAAGCAGCGCGGCGAGCTGGGCAGGGGTTGCTGAGTTGTCAACGGAGAGCCCTGCGGCGTCCCCGACCCGGAGCCCGCTGCCCGGAACGCCGAGCCGGTCGGCGGTGGCAGCGAGCAGCGCCGTGGCGCCGTCGGAACTCGCCGGCCCGCCGGACGCCGCCGAGGCCAGGCGCGCCAGGGCCTCCGCGAGGTAGTTGTCGGAGAGGACCAGCATATGCTCCACCTGCTCGGCAATGGTCGCCGATCGGACCGAGGCCACCGCTTCCGCGGAGTCCGGCACCGCGGCGCGGACCGGACCGCCGAGCACCGAGATGCCACGTTCGGCGGCCGCGGCGGCGAGGGCGGCGGTGAAGGCCTCTGCGGCCCTTAGCGCCGGATCGGCGTCGCGGGCCCCAGCCTGCAGGCCCTCGTCCTGCCAGGCGGAATTGACGGCCAGCGGGTACACCGGTGCCAGTTCCCCGGCGTCGAGATCCCCCTGCGCCCATGACGGGTTGAGCGGCGGGCCTTCGAAGAGGGAGTCATCCACGGCGACGCTGTAGGGGCCGGACGCCGGGTCCAGCGCCGCGGCGGTCTCCTGCGCCAGGGTGGAAAGGCCCGCGTGACCGCGCACCGCGCCGGTCTCCGACGGGCCCGAGCCCAGCAGCACATCGCCGCCGCCCCGGAGATAGAGGACACCGTCCCCGGCGGCGTGCACGGTCGTCTCGAGCCTTTCACTGGAATCGAGGGTGTCAAGGACGGCCGCCGCCGTCAGCAGCTTGAGGTTCGACGCCGGGGACTGGGCCTGGTCGGGTCCGTTGCTGTAGAGCACCGCGCCGGTGGCGGCGTCACGCACCACCCCGGTGAACCGACCCGCGCCGCCGGGCACCTGCAGCTCGGCGTCGAGCAGCGGGGCGAGCACCTCCGGGGCCGGCCGCGGCGCCGAGTCCGAAAGGGCGGAGACGACGCCGGGTTCGAGCACACCGGCCGGTGGGCGCTGGAGGGCGGGCGGGCGCACCTCCGCGTCCGGGCCGCCGGCGAGCTCCTCCACGGCGGCCGGAACCACCCGGACCGAGAGGGGCAGCGCCAGCACCGCAAGGACCGCCGCCAGCAGCACGGCGGTCAGCCGTCGGGCCTGGCGCTTCATGGATTCCTTCCGGAGGGTTCAACGGGAACGCCGGTCGGCGGAAAATGCCGGGAAGCGGGCCACGACCGATATGTTAGTGCAGAAGTTTAAACAGTAAACGGGCGGCCGGGCGCCGCGGACCGGGCTCGCCGGGCCCGTGCCAATCCCACCCGCCAGCCACACCACCGAGGAGTTGCCATGAAGCTCGACGTCACCATCGAGATCCCGAAGGGATCCCGCGTCAAGTACGAGATCGACCACGACACCCACCGC
This sequence comes from Arthrobacter zhaoguopingii, assembly GCF_009828605.1. Lineage (NCBI taxonomy): Bacteria > Bacillati > Actinomycetota > Actinomycetes > Micrococcales > Micrococcaceae > Arthrobacter > Arthrobacter zhaoguopingii. Next base: position 35,271 of record NZ_WIAE01000004.1, read on the forward strand.
CTCCGCCTGGACCGCGTGCTCTTCACGGCGATGCAGTACCCCACCCACTACGGCTACTTCGAAAACACCCTCGGCGAGGACGGCGATCCCCTGGACGCCCTGGTGATGCTTCAGGACTTCGACCTGATCCCGGGCGTCCTGGTCGAGTCACGCCCCATCGGGGTCTTCAACATGACCGACGACGGCGGCGGAGACGCCAAGGTGCTGTGCGTTCCGGTTGACCCGCGCTTCGACGACATCCAGGACCTAACGGACGTCTCGACGTTCCTCCTCGATGAGATCAAGCACTTCTTCACCCGCTATAAGGACCTCGAGCCGGGCAAGTGGGTGGAGGCCGCCGAGTGGGCCGGCCGGGAAGCGGCCGAGGCCGAGGTCGAGGCGTCGCTGGATCGGTTCAAGCTGCAGGGCGAGACCAGCGCAGCCGATGAGCCCCAGGGCCGCGGCGTCGACGTCGAGGCCGACAACGCCACGGCGGTCCCCGAAGGCCGCTAGGCACGGACGCCCCTGCCGCAGCCGGGTTTCGGGAATTCGCGCGGGGCGTGAAGCATACTGAAGCAATGCAATATGTGCTCACCATCAATCAGCGCGACTCGCGCGAGGTGGGCGACCTGGTGCCGGAGCTGATCCGCGAGCTCCGGCACCTTCCCACCGTGGTGCCGTTTCAGCGTTCGGTGGGCGATGAACTCCAGGGCGTCGTCGAATCCGCGAGCACGGCGGTGGACGCGGCGCTGCGCGCCATCCGCTTCCGCCGCTGGCATGTGGGCATCGGCGTCGGCGGAGTCCTGCCGCCGGTGCCCGAATCCATCCTCGACGCCGATGGATTCGGCCTGGTGTATGCGCGCCGTGCGGTGAACCGGGCGCAGAAAACCGGCGAGCGCATCCCGCTGGCCGTCGAGGGACCCGACGCAGAGATCGCCGGCGAGGCCGAGGCGGTCCTGCGGCTGCTGGGCCACCTTGTATACACCCGGACGGACGCCGAGTGGAAGGTCCTCGACCTGATGACCCCCGGCGCCCGGGGACAGCAGAAGCTCATCGCCCAGGAACTGGGGATCAGCACCCAGGCCGTGAGCAAGGCCGTTCTCCGCTCCCACTGGATGGAGGAGTGGGCCACCCGGCCGGCGGCCGCCCGGCTGCTGGACCTGGCGCACGGCCCGGCGGTCCTTCCGCCGGCCGCCCTGGCCTACTGAGCCGCGCCACCCGGGATAACACCAGTGAGCCGGGACTACACCAGCGAGCGCAGGACCTTGGCCGCCCCGTCGTCGTACACCGAGCCGGTGACTTCAGTGGCCGCCGAGCGTACTTCCTCGGGAGCCTGGCCCATGGCCACCCCGCGGGCCGCCCACTCGAGCATTTCAATGTCGTTGCGCCCATCCCCCACCGCCACGGTGAGCGCCGGGTCGCTGCCGATCCTGCGCCGAAGCAGCTCAAGGGCGCTGGCCTTGGTGACGCCGGCGGCGGCGATGTCCAGCCAGGCGGTCCACCCCACCGAGTAGGTCACGCCGTGGAGGCCGATCGTCTCGACGGCGTTGCCGAATTCCTCGGCCGTGCTGTCGGTGCTGAAAACAACGACGCGCACCGCATTGGCGTCGAGCATCTGCTCGAAGTCGACGCTCTGCGCCTCGGCGCCAAAACTCGCGTCCTGGAAGCTTTCGGTCGAGAGGAAACGGCCCTGGTCGTCCTCGAGGGCGTATTTGGCCCCGGGCAGGCGCTCGCGCAGGGCCCGGAGGGCGGGGCTGGGGTCGAAGGTCACCTTGTCGATCACCTCGAAGCCGCGGGGAAGGTCCGGATCGATGCGGAGGGTGACTCCGCCGTTCGAGCACACCGCGTAGCCGCGGGCGAGCCCGATCTCCCGGATCACCGGCAGGGCAGCGCCCAGTGAGCGCCCGGTGGAGATGATGATGTCGTGCCCGGCCTCGATGACAGCGGAGGCCGCAGCGCGGACCTCGTCGCTCATGAAGCCGTCGTGGTCTACGAGGGTACCGTCGACGTCGAGCGCAACCATGTACTTTGTGCGGGTCTGGGGCTGGTCCTCGATGCCAGCCGAAAATGAGATAGCCATTCCATCAGTGAACCAGATCAACCCACCGCCCGGGTAGGGCGGGCCTCACAGTACCGGCAGAACCTCGAGTCCACTAAGATACGGGCGCAGCGCCTCCGGAACCCGGACCGAGCCGTCGGAATTCTGGTGGTGTTCGAGGATCGCCACGATCCAGCGGGTGGTGGCCAGGGTCCCGTTCAGCGTCGCCACGGCCTGTGTCCCCTTCGCGCCTTCCCCGCTCTGGCGTTCCCGGATGTTCAGCCGCCGGGCCTGGAAGGTGGTGCAGTTCGAGGTGGAGGTCAGTTCGCGGTAGGCGCCCTGGGTGGGCACCCAGGCCTCGCAGTCGAACTTCCGTGCGGCGGACATGCCGAGGTCGCCGGCCGCGGTGTCGATCACCCGGTAGGGCAGTTCGACCTTCGCGAGCATCTCCTCCTCCCACGCCAGCAGCCTCTGGTGCTCCGCGTAGGATTCCTCGACCGTGGTGTAGCTGAACATCTCCACCTTGTTGAACTGGTGGACCCGGATGATGCCGCGGGTGTCCTTGCCGTGCGAGCCGGCCTCACGCCGGTAGCAGGAGGACCAGGCGGCGTACCGCATTGGTCCGCCGGTGAGGTCGAGGATCTCGTCGGAGTGGTAGCCCGCCAGGGCGACCTCGGAGGTTCCCACCAGGTAGAGGTCGTCCTCGGCCAGCCGGTAGATCTCCGCGTCGTGGGCCACGTCGAAACCGGTTCCCTGCATGATCTCGGGCCGCACCAGGGTGGGGGTGATCATGGGGGTGAACCCGGCCTGCACCGCCTGATCCATCGCCATCTGCAGCAGGGCCAGCTCAAGCCGCGCCCCGACGCCCTTGAGGAAGTAGAACCGTGAGCCGGAGACCTTGGCTCCGCGCTCCATATCGATGGCGCCGATGAGTTCACCGATCTCAAGGTGATCCCGCGGCGTGAAGCCCTCGGCGGCGAAATCCCTTGGGGTTCCCACGGTCCGCAGGACCTCGAAGTCCTCTTCGCCGCCCTCGGGCACCCCGTCTTCGATCCGGTTGGGGAGCCGCCGCAGCAGCGCCTCCTGCAGCGAGCGTGCCTCGTCGGCGAGCGCCGCGGCCTTCTTGACCTCGGCGGCCAGTTCCTTCACCTCGGCGAGCAGCGCCTGCTTTTCATCGCCCTTGGCCTGCGCCACCTTCTTGCCGAACGCGTTCTGATCCGCCCGCAGGTTTTCGTGCCGGGTGACCGCTTCACGGCGTGCTGTATCCGCCGAGAGGATCTCCTCGACCAGCGATTCGTCGGCCCTGCGGGCGCGCTGGGAGGAGCGGAACTTGTCGGGGTCAGCGCGGAGCTCGTTTACGTCGATCACGCCCCAAGCCTACCCAATGCCCTTCCCCCACCGGGCATGGAGCCGCGCCCGGCGGTACTCTGGAAAAATCATGCGCCCTAAACTGATCGTCCTCACCGCCGCCGCGGCAGCAGCGTCGGTTCGGAGCTGGTGGCAGGTGCGGCGCCTGAAGGTCCAGGGAGCCCCCGCCGCAACGGTCCACCCGCTCGTTGAGCGGACCGCGGGGCCGCAGCGGGTCGCCCTGATCCTCAACCCGGTCAAACTGAACGCCGCAGAGACCCGCGCCCTGGTGGAACAGGCCTGCTCGGACGCCGGCTGGGATCCGCCGCTGATCCTTGAGACGACCATCGAGGACCCGGGGACCGGCCAGGCGCACCTGGCGCTCGAGGCGGGGGCCGACGTCGTGCTCGCCGCCGGCGGCGACGGGACGGTGCGCGCCGTGGCGCAGGCGATGTCGCACGGGCCCGCCGCGCTGGGGCTGCTGCCGCTGGGCACCGGGAACCTGCTGGTGCGCAACCTGGGCCTGCCGTACAACGACATCGCCGGCTGCCTCGAGGTGGCCCTCCATGGAAGCCAGCGCCGGATCGATATGGCGACCGTGCTGCTGCGCAACGAATCCACCGGCACCGCCTCGGAGGCACCGTTCCTGGTGATGGGCGGCGTGGGGCTTGATGCGGCCGTGGTGGCCGCGACCAAGGACGACCTCAAGGAGAAGTTCGGCTGGCTCGCCTACAGCGAGGCCGGGATGCGGCACCTTCCCGGGCGCCGGCAGCGGGTCTCGATCAGCCTCGACGGCGGAGCGCCGCAGAGCCGGAAGGTCCGCTCGGTCCTCTTTGCCAACTGCGGAAAACTGCCTGCGGGCATCGACTTCATTCCCGACTCGATCATCGACGACGGGTACCTCGACATTGTGGTGATGAGCCCCCGGAGCCTGGCCGGCTGGCTGTGGATGGCGGCGAAGATCGTGTTCCGGCATCGGGGTGAGATCCCGGTCATCAAGTACTACCGCGCCCGCGAGGTCACCGTCTGGACCGCGGAGCCCACGCACACCCAGCTCGACGGGGACCTCTCCGGTGCGGTGACCTCCCTGACGGCCCGGATCGACCCGGGCGCCCTGCTGATCCGGGTGCCCGGCGGGGAACCGGCGGCCGAGTCCCCCGCCGCCCGTGTAACCGCCGGGCGTGCCTAACCCCTCCCGGGCAGGTGTCGGCCTTACCGGGGCGGGGTCCGGCAGGGTCAGCTCCGGTCGCGGTCCGTGTATTCGCCCTCGTCGTCGGGGCTGTTCAGCCGATCCCGGTCCTTCTCGGGATATTCGCCCTCCTGCTCCGGCTTCTGCGCCCCGGTGTAGCCGCCGCCGGTATCCGCGGGATCGGTGCTGGTGTAGCTGCCCTCGGTCTCCTTTGAGGTGCCGCCCGCGGCGGCCCCGTGCCGTTCGGACTGCTGGTTGATCAGTTGCTGCTCCTCGGCGAACCGGAGATCGTTGCCCTGGTCGCCAACGTCTCCACGGCGGTTGGGATCCGAACCGGACTCGTCCTCGCCCGCCGGATTGACGATGCGTCCTTCGCTCGCGCTGTCAGTCATGATGCTGCCTCTCGTTGAAGGTGCCGCCCCTGACGGGACGCCCACTGTAAGCGTACTTACGAACGGGCCGCGGTGAAAGCCACCTCAGCCCCCCAGCAGTTCGCGCACCGCCCGCTCCGAGGCTGCGAAGCCGGCCACCGGGATGACCTCACCGCTCATGAACCGGTCGACGAGCCGCGGATCGACGTAGGAGCTCCGCGCCACCGCCGGGGTGTTGCCGAGGTGGTCCGCGACAGCGCGCATCGTGGCGGTGACCGCCTTCTGCCGCGCCGTCCTGCTCGTTGATACCAGGTCGTGCCGGGCGAGTTCCATGGCGGCGACCACAGTGGCCTGCCAGGTGCGGAAGTCCTTGGCCGTGAAGGGTCCCCCTGTGACCTGCCGAAGAAATTCATTGAGCTGCGAGCCGTCGATCGGATGCCACCTCTCGTCGGCCGACCGGTACGCGAGCACCGTGTCCGCCTCCTCCCGGCGCATCATCGGGCGAAGCGCGGCGGCGAGGTCCTCATCTTCGAGAGTGGTGTCCCACTGCTGCCCGCTCTTGCCCGGGAAGCGGAAGGTGATGGCCGCGCCCTCGATGGTGACGTGTTCGACGCGCAGGGTGGTGACCCCGAAGGAGCCGTTCTCCTCGGCGTACTGGGCGGATCCGATCCTCAGGGCGCCGGAGTCAACAATGCGCAGTGCCGCGGCGAAGGCCCGCTCCCGGGCCATCCCGCTGCTGCGCAGGTGCTGGGTGATCACGCGGCGGGCGCTGGTGAGCCGGGCCCCGAACTCAAGTGACCGGTCGAACTTCTCGCGGTCCTTCTGCTCCCGCCAGGCCGGGTGGTAGATGTACTGGCGGCGTCCGGCCTCGTCGGTACCCAGGGCCTGGACGTGGCCGTTCGGGTAGGGCGCGATCCAGACGTCCTTCCACGCCGGCGGGATGACGAGTTCCCGCACCCGCTGCAGTTCGGCCTTGTCGGCCAGCAGGGCGCCGTCGGGTGTGCGGTAGCTGAACCCCTTCCCGGAGCGGCGCCGGGTGATGCCCGGCCTGTTCGAATTGCTGCGGCGCAGTCGTGCCATGCGGCTACCAACCTTCGACGAACGGAAGACCCTGAGATTGGTAAGCCTACTGTTCTTTCGAGCCGCGTGTCAGGATCCTCCCCGCAGCCCTGCCACCCAGGACTCGGCGGCATCGAACGCGTCGTCGGAGGTCCGGGGCGCGATCGTCGACGGCCGTCGATCGGCACGGGCATAGGAGCCGAGGAACCGCAGGTTGGGGCTGATGCGGTGAAGGCCCTTCAGGGCGTCAGCAACCCGCGCGTCGGCAAGGTGGCCGTCGGCGTCGATACTGAAGAAGTAGTCGCCGAGGAACTGCCCGGTGGGCCGGGACTCGATCCGGCTCAGGTTGACCCCGCGCGCGGCGAACTGGTCAAGGATCTCCATCAGCGCCCCGGGGTGGTCTTCCGGGAGGGGGATCACCAGGGAGGTCTTGTCGGCACCGGTGGGCGCGGGCAGCACCGTGGGCCGGGAGACCAGGATGAAGCGGGTCACCGCGTCGGAGACGTCTCCAATGTCCGAGGCCAGCACCGTCAGGCCAAGGCGTTCCGCGAGCAGGGGTGAGCAGATGGCCGCGTCATAACCGCCCTCCGCGAGGCCGTGCGCCGCGGCTGCCGTCGAGGAGGCCGGGAAATATTCCGCATTCGGAATATTGGAATCGACCCAGCCGCGGCACTGGGCCCAGGCATGGCCGTGGGTCGAGATGCGGCGGACGTCGGCCAGCCCGACGCCGGGCCGGGCCGCGAGGACGAAAGTGATTGCGACGAGTTCCTCCCTCACGATCCGCAGAGGTTCGCCGACCGCTACGGCGTCGAGGGTGGCGCTCACCCCACCCTCGACCGAGTTCTCGATCGGCACCATGGCGGCATCCACTCCTCCGGACCGGACCTCGGCGAGCGCGGCGCCCACCGTCGCCACCGGGACGCAGCGGGCCTCCGCCGCTCCCGGAACCTGGAGCAGGGCCGCCTCCGTGAAGGTTCCCTCCGGCCCGAGGTAGGCATACGAGGCGAAGGCCAGGGACGCCGGGGCCTGCCCTGCGGAATTGCTCACAGGACCGTCGGCTCGCTGCCCGTCTCGGAGACCATCGGCCTGCCGGCCTCGAGCCAGGCTCCCATTCCGCCGCTGACATTGACCGCGGAGTAGCCGTTGGCCACAAGCCAGGTGGCGGCCCGGTGGGAGCGTCCGCCGGTTCTGCAGATCACATGGAGGTCCTCGTCGGGGTCCAGGTCGTCCAGCCGCGCGGGAAGCTCATCGAGCGGGATGTGGAGGGCGCCGTCGACGTGGCCCGCCTCCCACTCGTAGTCCTCGCGTACGTCGAGGATCCGGGCGTCCGGGGCAAGGGACTCCACTGAAACATTCTCAAGTTCGCTCACGTGCACTTCCCTTCACTGCCGGGCGCCTGCATGCCGGGGCCCGGGCCCGCCGCATTCCGGCGGTGCTCCAAGCCTATAGTGGGAGCGGGCCCGGGCGCCGCCCGGATCGATCCCCCAGGCGGTCCTTCCAACGGAAGCGGTGTATGAGCGAGTTATCCAGCCTGTCGGCCCTCACCCTGCGCGATGCCCTGGCCAGCGGCGAGGTGGGGGCGAGGGAGCTGACCGAGCACTACCTGCAGAGGATCGAGGAGCGGAACCCCGCCCTCGGTGCCTTCCTCACCGTCACCGCCGAACAAGCCCTTCAGGAGGCCGACGCCGCCGACGCGCGCCGGGCCGCCGGCGGCCCGCTGCCGCTGCTCCATGGGCTCCCGCTGGCGCACAAGGACCTCACCGAGGTGGCCGGTGTCCCCACCACCTACGGAACGGCGGCCCTCCCGGCGGCCGTGACGGAGGAGGACTCCCCGCTGGTGGCGGTCCTGCGGGCCGCCGGGGCGATCAGCCTCGGGAAGACGCAGGTCCCGGAGTTCGGCCTGAGCGCCTACAGCGAGAACCTCATCGGGCCGCCCGCCCGCAACCCCCTTCACCCGGAGCTGAGCCCGGGCGGGTCCTCCGGCGGCAGCGCCGCCGCCGTGGCCGCCGGGCTGATCCCCTTCGCCCCCGGGACCGACGGCGGGGGGTCGGTACGGATTCCCGCCGCCGCCACCGGACTGGTCGGACTCAAACCGAACCGGGGCCGGGTGCCCTCCGGGTCCGGGCAGGCCGACCTCGGACAGTTCGTGGTGGCCGGGCCGCTGGCACGCAATGCCGCCGACGCCGCGCTCCTCCTCGACGCCCTGGTGGCCGAGCCCGGCTACCGCTCCACCGCGGCCGCCGCCCCTGCAGGCTCGTTCCTCTCGGCGGCCCGGCGCGCCGAAGGCCGCTTCCGGATCGGCGTCAGCACGCTCTCGCCGTTCGAAAGTGCGTTTTCCATCACCCTCGACGCCCCGGCCCGAGACGCCCTCGAGGCCGGTATCCGCGCCCTGGGCGCGGCCGGGCACGACGTCGTCGAGGCGCCCCTGACCTACGACCCCCGCTACCACGCGGCCTTCCAGACCGTCTGGACGGCGGCCCTGGCCATCGCCCCGATCGCCGGGGAGGATGAGGCGAAGCTGACCCCGCTGGCGGGGACGCTGCGCCAACGCGCTCGAACCCGTCCGGCGACGGAACTGACCGAGGCAATCGCGGTCCTGCGGCAGTTCGAGTACGACACCATCCGGCAATACGCGGACTACGACATGATCCTCACCCCGGCGCTGGGCATGACCCCGCGCCCGATCGGCTGGTACACCGACGCCGACGCCGACACCGACTACGAGCGGCAGTGCCGGTATTCGCCCTTCACCTCGATGGTGAACGTATGCGGGCTTCCCGCCCTGGTGGTTCCCACGCTGAGGACCGCGGAAGGACTGTCGATGGCCATCCAGCTCATCGGCAGGCCCAGCGCGGAGGCCGACCTCCTGGCGGTCTGCGCACAGCTCGAGGCCCTCTAGCGCCGGCAGTTCCGGCGGTGCTACACCTTCCCGCCGGAACTACTCCTGTCCGTCGGAGCCCTTGCCGCCGTCGAATCCGGGAGCGATTTCGACCTCGGGGTCGGGGCCGCCGTAGCCTCCGGCGTCGAGATTCTCGGTGCCCCCGGCCTTCTCGGCGCCCTCCTCGTCGGGGTCGCCTTCAGGGATGGAGTTCGTATTGTCAGTCATCGTTTAGCCTTTCGGAGGCGGAAGGCCCGGTCCGGGTCCTGTTTCTCAGCTTACTTATGATCGGCCCGACCTCAAGGCCCCGTCGTCACCGAGGCGGCCGTCCCCAGGGCCACGAGCAGGATGAAGCCGACGACGAGCAGCAGCCCCACAAGCAGCATGATGTACCCCATAATGAGCCCGGTCAGGGCAAGCGGCCTGCCGGCCGGCTCACGGCGCAGGGCGAGATGGCCGAACACCACCGCGAGGATCTGCGGCAGGATCAGCAGGCCGCCGGTGAACACGGCCGCCGTGCCGAGGATCAGTGCGGCGATGCTCAGTCCCCGGGGTTCCGCGCCGTAGGGAGCCGGGTAGGAGCCATACGGAAGCGTCCCCTGCTGGCGGTAGGACGTCGACCCGAACTCCTGCCCGTGCGCGAAGCCGCGGCCGGGATCCGCCCCGCCGAACGGGTACGGGGGCGTTCCCTGCGGGTCCGTCCCCGCGGCATGCGCTCTCGACGGCCCCTCCCCTGCCGGTCCGGCCGCGCCGGCGGCACCGGAGCCGCGCATACCGGGATCGGAATACCAGCGCGGGTCGTGGGGATCGCTGAAAGGGGGGCGCTGCTGGGGGCCGTCATCGGCCATGGTTCCACCTTGGGTCGTGCGGGAGGGCTCGGGTGTCCGGACCCCCGGATCTCCTAATGGTCCCCGTCCTGGTGCGCCGATGCAATCGAATCCGTGCCGGAGGGGCAATACGGCGCAGTCTCGACCCCGCCGCCGCGCCGGCCGGAGCGCTTCAGAAACCGGCGGCTGTATTTGGCGCAGTTCTTTGACATGCTGTTGCCATGGCTAACCGAGCGGGCACTGTTGCCCTACCCAGCGACCTTGTTGATGTCACGGCCCTGCTTGACGCGTATTTCGACGTCGTTCCGGACCCGTCCGATCCGGTGCAGCGCGTCGCCTTCGGCACCTCGGGCCACCGCGGCTCGTCCCTGAAGGCCTCGTTCAACGAGGCGCATATTGCAGCGATTACGCAGGCGATCGTGGAATACCGGGACCGCGAAGGGGTGACCGGCCCCCTCTTCATGGGCAAGGACACGCACGCGCTGTCCGAGCCGGCGCAGAACACTGCCCTCGAGGTGCTCGCCGCCAATGGCGTCACGGTGAGGATCGACGCCCGCGGCGCCTTCACGCCCACCCCGGCCGTGTCCCATGCGATCCTGACCTACAACGCCACCCGCACCGACAAGGCCGACGGCATCGTCATCACCCCCTCCCACAATCCGCCCGCCGACGGCGGCTTCAAGTACAACCCTCCGCACGGCGGGCCGGCGGATTCGGATGCCACCAACTGGATCGCGGCCCGCGCGAACGAGCTGATGGAAGGCGGGCTGCGCGAGGTCCGCCGGGTTCCCGCCGCGCAGGCCCAGAAGGCCGAGGGCATCGGCACCTACGACTTCCTCCAGCACTACGTCGAGGACCTGCCAGCGGTGCTGAACCTCGACGCGATCCGGGCCTCGGGCCTGTCGATCGGCGCCGACCCCATGGGTGGGGCCTCGGTCGACTACTGGGGAGCCATCGCCGAGAACCACAACCTTAACCTCACGGTGGTCAACCCGGCGGTCGACCCGCAGTTCGGGTTCATGACTCTCGACTGGGACGAGAAAATCCGGATGGACTGCTCCTCCCCCTACGCGATGGCCTCCCTCATCGCCCGGGCCTCCGAGTTCGACATCGCCACCGGCAACGACGCCGACGCCGACCGCCACGGCATCGTGACCCCCGACGGTGGTCTGATGAACCCCAACCACTACCTCGCGGTGGCCATCGACTACCTGTACCGCAACCGGCCCTCATGGCGCGGTGACGCCGTCATCGGCAAGACCCTCGTGTCCTCCTCGATCATCGACCGGGTGGCGGCGGACCTCGGCCGGGTGCTCGTCGAGGTGCCGGTCGGCTTCAAGTGGTTCGTTCCGGGGCTGCTGACGGGCGAGGTTGCCTTCGGCGGTGAGGAATCGGCCGGCGCCTCCTTCCTGCGGCAGGACGGCGGGCCCTGGAGCACCGATAAGGACGGCATCCTGCTGGCCCTGCTTGCCTCCGAGATCACCGCCGTGTCCGGCAAGAGCCCTTCCCAGCACTACGCCCGGCTCACCGAACGGTTTGGGGCGCCGGTGTACGCGCGCATCGACGCCGCCGCGAGCCGCGAGCAGAAGGCGGCGCTGGGCAAGCTCTCGCCGTCGGACGTCACGGCCACGACCCTCGCCGGTGAGGACATCACCGCGCGGCTCACCGAGGCCCCCGGCAACGGCGCGCCGGTGGGAGGGCTGAAGGTCACGACCGAGAACGCCTGGTTTGCGGCCCGCCCGTCGGGAACCGAGGACGTCTACAAGATCTACGCCGAATCCTTCAAGGGCGAGGACCACCTCAAGCAGGTGCAGGCGGAGGCCAAGGCGCTCGTGGACGGCGTCATCGGCGCCTGACCGGCCGGGGCGTCCGGGCGGCGCGCCCGCCTCTCGCGAAACTGCAGCTCACCACGCTTTCGGAACCTCAAAGGGTGATGAGCTGCACGCTCGCTTGTCATCCCCCGCACGCTCCTGCCGCGTTAGATCAGCCGGCGCAGCAGCAGTCGCTTCAGCGGGCCGAACGGCGGATAGGCGACCCGGAGCGTATCGGGGCGGGTGTCCTTGGTGAACACCGGCCGGTGCTGGCTGAAGGTGTCGAAGCCCTGCTGACCGTGGTAGCTGCCGGAGCCGCTGGCGCCTACGCCGCCGAAGGGCAGCCCCGGCACGGCGAGCTGCACCAGGCACGCGTTGTGGGTGATCCCGCCGGCCCGGACCGCGTTCTCGAACGCGGTGCGCCGCTCGGGACTGTTGCTGAACAGGTACGCCGCCAGCGGGGTCGGGCGGTCCGTGATGAACCGGACGGCGGAGGTGAGATCCGGCACCGTCAAAACGGGCAGGAGGGGGCCGAAGATTTCCTCCTGCATGAGCGCCGAATCCGGTGACACCCCGGTCAGCAGGGTCGGCTCAAGGTACCGGGTGGCGCGGTCGTGCCGGCCGCCAACTTCCACCGTACCGTCATGCAGGAGGGCGGTGAGCCGGTCGAAGTGCCCGGCGTTGACGATGCGGCCGTAGTCCGCAGAGCTGGAAGGATCCTCGCCGTAGAACTCCTTGAGCGCCCGGCGCAGGGCCTGGACCAGCGCCGGCTGGAGCGCGGGCGTGGTCAGGACATAGTCGGGGGCCACGCAGGTCTGGCCCGCATTGAGGAACTTCCCCTGGACCAGTCGTCGGGCCGCGGCGTCGAGGTCGCCGTCAATCACCACGGCCGGCGACTTTCCGCCAAGTTCAAGGGTTACCGGGGTGAGGTTCCGGGCGGCGGCTTCGGCCACGATCCGCCCCACCCGCTCTCCCCCGGTAAAGAAGATGGTGTCGAACCGCTGCTCCAGCAGCTCCGTCGTGACCTCTGGACCCCCTTCGACCACGGCGACGGCGTCCGGGTCAAGGTACTGGCGCACCAGGCGCGCCAGCACCTTCGAGGTGGCCGGCGCCAGCTCGCTCGGCTTGAGCACCGCGCAGTTCCCGGCGGCGAGCGCGCCGACGAGCGGGGCGAGGACGAGCTGCGCCGGGTAGTTCCACGGGGCAATGATCAGGGCCACGCCCAGCGGCTGGGCGGTCACACTAGCGGAGGCCGGACGCAGACCGACGGGCACCGGAACCCGCACCGGGGCGGCCCAGGCCGGGAGGTGCCTCACGGCGTGCTTCGCTTCGGCGCGGACCACGGCCAGCTCGGAGATGAAGCTTTCGGTCGGGCTCTTGCCCAGGTCGGCGGCGAGCGCAGTGGTGAAGTCCTCGGCCCGTTCGGCGAGCATCCGCATCAGGGCGCGCAGCTGCTGCCGGCGCCACACCAGGGGGCGCGTCGTGCCTGCCTCGAAGGTGCCGCGCAGCCGCCCGACGACGGTCCCAGCGGTTGCCCGGACAGTCCCGGCGGTCACCGGAATGCCTCTGCCGCGGCGGAGGTTCCGGCGGAGGTTTCGGCGGGTGGCGGGGTTGACGGCGGGCGCCCGGTGAAGGTGTCCATTGAGCGGTACACGCCGAAGATCCGCCCGGCCACGAGGTCCCACACGGGCTGGGGCAGCACCCCGCGCAGCGCGCTGCCCAGCGCCACGGTCCAGGGCAGCTGGAGGCGGGGGCGGCCCTCGAGCATCGCCTGCCATGCGCGGTCCACCACCGCGCCGGGCTCGAGCAGCGGAGTGAGCAGCGGGGCGCTCACTCCGGCGAACATGGGGGTGCGGATGTAGCTGGGGATCAGGGTGGTGACCCGGATTCCGGCGTGCCCGGCCGCGAGGAGTTCGAGGCGCAGTGAGTCGCTCCAGCCGATCACCGCCCACTTCGAGGCGGTGTAGACGCTCATCCGCGGCACCGAGAGCGTTCCCGAGGCCGAGGCCACATTGAGGATCCGCGCCGGGGTGCCGCGCCCGATCATGGCCGGCAGGAATTCGCGGGTGATGTGCATCGGCGCGAGGGCGTTGACCTGGAGGGTGCGGGCGATGTCCTCCTCCTGACGGTGCTCCCAGAAGTAGCTGCCCGTCACGATGCCTGCATTGTTGATCAGGACCTCGGGTGCGCCGGCGTCGGCGAGGACCGCCGCCGCGGCGGCCTGCACCTGCTCCAGGGAGGAGATGTCCACCGGGTAGGCGGAGACCGCGGTGCCGGATCTGGCCAGTGCAGCGGCAGTGGCCTCAAGGGCCGCCGCGTCCACATCCCACAGCACGACGGCGGCGGCGCCCTCGCGCACGGCCCGTTCGGCATACAGCCGGCCCATCCCCATGGCGGCCCCGGTCACCAGCACCGTGCGGCCGCGGGCCGTGAAGGCCGCGCTGTCCGTTGCCGTCGGGCGGGGCGCCCCCGGCGCCCGGGTGCCTCGGTGCCCTACCCCGTGTCGCAGGGCACGGGCCCGGCTGCTCAACCCCATTGGTTTATGTCCTCCTGCAATCGTCAGGACTGCAACGTAACACGGTGCCAACCGCCGGGAGATAGGATTTCCCCAGACTCCCCCTCCCTGGAAGGCATCGCCATGAGCGCGCTTGGAACCGGCTGGACCCTGCACGGGGACGGCAAGAACGTCACCCCGGGCGCCTATGTGGCCCCCGATGAGCGCCTGAGCTGGCCGCGCACCATCGGCATCGGGGCACAGCACGTCGTCGCCATGTTCGGTGCCACCTTCCTGGTGCCCCTCATCACCGGCTTCCCGCCGTCGACGACGCTGCTGTTCTCGGGCATCGGCACGATCCTGTTCCTGGTCATCACCGCGGGGCGGGTGCCCAGCTACCTCGGCTCGAGCTTCGCCTTTATCGCGCCCATCGCCGCGGCCCAGGCGCAGCACGGGCCTGCCGGGGCGCTCGGCGGCATCGTGATGGCCGGCGCACTGCTGGCGGTGATCGGCTTCATCGTGCACCGTGCAGGCTCGCGCTGGATCCAGGCCGCGATGCCCCCGGTCGTCACCGGTTCGATTGTCGCCCTGATCGGGCTCAACCTCGCCCCGACGGCGAAGAACAGCGTTGAGCAGGGGCCGGTGACCGCGGTCGTGACGATCCTCGCCATCCTGCTGGTCACCGTGATGTTCCGGGGCATCCTGGGGCGCCTCTCAATCCTGATCGGCGTGCTCGCCGGGTATTTGGTGGCCATGCTGCGCGGCGAGGTCGACTTTGCTGCGATCGGCGACGCCGCCTGGATCGGGTTGCCCGAGTTCTCGGCGCCCACCTTCCACTTGTCCGTCGTCGGCCTGTTCCTTCCGGTGGTGCTGGTCCTGGTTGCCGAGAACATCGGCCACGTGAAGTCGGTGGCCGCCATGACCGGGCGTGACCTCGACCCGGTGACCGGCCGGGCCCTGATGGCTGACGGCGTCGCGACCATGATCGCCGGTGCCGGCGGCGGCTCCGGCACCACCACCTACGCGGAGAACATCGGGGTGATGGCCGCCTCGCGCGTTTACTCGACCGCCGCGTACTGGGTGGCCGGCATCGTGGCCGTGCTGCTGAGCCTCTTCCCCAAGTTCGGGGCGCTCATCGCCACCGTCCCCCCGGGCGTCCTCGGCGGGGCCGGGGTGGTGCTGTACGGCATGATCGGGATCCTCGGCGTGCGGATCTGGGTCTCCAACCAGGTCAACTTCTCCAACCCCATCAACCTCTCCACCGCCGGCGTGGCGCTGGTGATCGGCATCGCCGACTTCACCTGGACGGTCGGGGACCTGACCTTCGCGGGCATCGCGCTCGGCACCGCCGCCGCACTGCTGATCTTCCACGGCATGATCGCCATCGCCCGGGTGCGCGGCAGCGAGCACGTCGCGGGGCCCGGTGAGCCAGAGGCCGCCGACACCGGAACCAAACCCTCGAAACTGGGCTGAGCAGCACGCCCAGCCCTCCGGCACCCGCACCTGGGCACTGCGTACAGTAAGGGAATGACGCCGGCCCCGGAGACTCCCGATCCCACCGACCTTCTCGGCATCGACTCCCTCCTCTCCGCCGGGGAGGTGGCGCTGCGGGGCAGGGTCCGCGCCTTCGTCGACGCGGAGATCCGGCCAAACATCGCCCGGTGGTACGACACCGGGGAGTTTCCGCTCGACATCGTTGCGCCGATGGCCGACCTTGGGCTGCTCGGCATGCACATCGAGGGCTACGGCTGTGCGGGACGCAGCGCCGTCGAGTACGGGCTGGCGGCCCTCGAGGTCGAGGCCGGCGACTCGGGCCTGCGCACCTTCCTCAGCGTCCAGGGTTCCCTGGCCATGGGCGCCATCGTCCGGCACGGCTCCGAGGAGCAGAAGAACCAGTGGCTTCCCCGCATGGCCGCAGGCAGCGTGATCGGCTGCTTCGCGCTCACCGAACCCGGCGGCGGATCCGACCCGGCGAGCATGCTGACCAACGCCCGCCGGGACGGCGGCGACTGGGTGCTCAACGGAACCAAGCGCTGGATCGGGCTGGCGAGCATCGCTCAGGTGGCCGTGGTGTGGGCGCAGACCGACGACGGCATCCGCGGCTTCCTCGTGCCCACCGACACCCCGGGATTCCGGGCCACCGAGATTCCCCAGAAGCTCTCAATGCGCGCCTCCATCCAGTGCGACGTCGAACTGACGGACGTCCGGCTGCCAGCCGAGGCACTGCTGCCCGCCGCCCGGGGCCTCCGGGGCCCGTTCGAATGCCTCAACGACGCGCGGTACGGCATCGCGTGGGGTGCAATGGGGGCGGCGCGCGACAGCTACCTGGCGGCGCTTAACTACTCCCGGGAGCGGCTGCAGTTCGGCAAGCCGCTGGCCGCCTACCAGCTCACCCAGGAGAAGCTCGTGAACATGGCCCTTGAGATCACCAAGGGAACCCTGCTGGCGCTGCAGCTCGGGCGGCTTCGCGACGCCGGAGCCCTGAAGCCGCACCAGATCTCGGTGGGAAAACTCAACAATGTCCGGGAGGCCCTTGCCGTCGCCCGGGAGGCCCGCGCCATCCTCGGCGGCAACGGCATCACGCTCGACCATTCACCGCTGCGCCACGCCAACAACCTCGAGAGCGTGCGCACCTACGAGGGCACCGACGAAGTCCACACGCTGATCCTGGGCCAGCACCTCACCGGCATCCCGGCCTTCCGGTAGGCAGGCCCGTCTTCCGCCGGACAGGCCTCCCAGTCTGGCGGACGGCAGATCAGCCTCCGGCCGCCGCCGTCGTGCCCTTTCCCGCCCACTCCAGCAGCCGGTCGAGAGGCCAGGTGGTGATGATCCGCTCTGCGGGCACGCCGTTCCGTTCGGCCCGCTCCGCCCCGTACTGAAGGTAGTCCAGCTGGCCGGGTGCGTGGGCGTCGCTGTCGATGCTGAAGAGGCATCCCGCGTCGAGCGCGAGCCGGATGAGCCGGTCCGGTGGGTCCTGGCGCTCAAGCCGGGAATTGATCTCCACGGCCACGTCGTTCTCGGCGCAGGCGGCGAAGACCCGCGCCGCGTCGAACTCCGATTCGGGACGGGTGCCCCTCGAGCCCTGCACGAGGCGCCCGGTGCAGTGACCGAGCACGTTCGTCTGCGGGTTGGCGATTGCCCCGAGCATCCGCCGGGTCATGGTGCCGCGGTCGGAGCGGAGCTTGGAGTGCACGCTCGCCACCACGATGTCGAGCCCCTCGAGCACCTCCGGCGCCTGGTCGAGGCCGCCGTCCTCGAGGATGTCAACCTCGATGCCGGTGAGCAGGCGGAACCCGTCGCTGCCGTCATTGACGGCCGCCACGACGTCGAGCTGGTTCCTAAGCCGCTCGGTGCTCAGCCCGTTCGCGATGGTGAGGCCCGGCGAGTGGTCCGTCAGGGCGAGGTACTCCCGGCCGAGCAGGCGGGCCGCCGCAACCATCACCTCGATGGGCGATCCGCCGTCGGACCATTCACTGTGGCTGTGCAGGTCGCCGCGCAGGGCGGCGCTGATTTCCGCGCCGCCTTCGGCGAGCGGCCTGGTGCCGCGCTCGCGCAGGCCCGCCAGATAGTTGGGAACGCCGCCCTCGACGGCCTCCCGGATCACCTCGAAGGTCCGCTCCCCGATCCCCTTGGTCCGCTTCAGCCGCCCATTGCCGATGCGTTCGGCCAGCTCGTCGCGGCTGAGCCCGGCGATGACCGCGGCCGCTTTGCGGAAGGCCTGAACCTTGAAGGAGGGAGCGGATTCCCGCTCAAGCCAGAAAGCAATCTCGTTGAGCGCATCGGTGGCATCCATGGCAACATCCTGCACCACGCCCCCGGGCGCGGTCTGCCACCGGGCGGACGCAATCCCTGCCGCCGGGGCAGGGCGCGGGCCGGATCGTTGCACTGGGGTCCTTCCCACTCAGGATAGAAAAAACCCGTTGACACTGTAACGGGGATCACGCATTATCAAGTAAACAATTGTTTACTGCGGAGCAACCAGGCTGGGGGCTGGGGTGCGCTGCCTTCCCAGGGATGGCTATGGAAAAGGTAACCCTCGACGAGACTGAACGCGCAGCGGAGCGGCTCGTCGACGCTTTCGCCGCAACCGATACTGCCCGTTATTTCGCCGCGTTCGCCGAGGATGCGACCTTCGTCTTCCATACCGAGGCCCGCCGCCTTGAGAACCGCGCCGCCTACGAGTCGCTGTGGAACAGCTGGCTGGAGGACGGCTGGCGGGTGGTCTCCTGCACCAGCAGCAATCCGCGCATCCAGCTTCTCGGTCCCACCGCCGTCTTCACCCACGACGTCGAAACGGTCACCCGGACAGGGGACGGACCCGGAGAGACCACCCGCGAGCGCGAGACCATCGTCTTCCACCGCTCGGGCGGATCCGTCACGGCCGTCCATGAGCACCTTTCCTCCCTGCCCGCCGACTCACCCCTTCCGGAAGCGAGCTAGCCCCATGGCGACCGAGCAGCCCACCCAGTCCAGGACCTCCGCGTACACCCGGCTGTCGAATCACCTCGAGAAGAACTCCGAGGGTTACGGCCCGCTCCGGGGCACCCTCGGCACAGGCCGCATCGGGATGATCTGGCTTGCCGCCAACCTGGTGGTGACGACCCTGCTGACCGGAACGCTGTTCGTCCCCGGCGTCAGCTGGCCCCTGGCCGTCGGCATGATTCTGCTCGGAACGCTCATCGGCGGAGCGGTCCTGGTGCTGATCGGCAACATGGGAACCCGGACCGGGCTGCCCACCATGTCCCTGACCAAGGGCTCGTTCGGGCTGCGCGGTTCCTTCCTGCCGGTGGCGGCGAACGTCATCATCCTGATGGGCTGGAGCTGGGTCCAGGCGATGCTGGCCGGAGTGACGGTGAACTTCCTCGTGGAGCAGGCCACCGGCTTCTCCAACCCCGTCCTGTTTTCCGTGCTCTGCCAGCTCCTCGTAGTGTGCCTGGCGATCTTCGGCCACGCGGGCATCGCCCGGGTTGAACCGTGGCTGGCGCTGGTGATCCTCGCCTTCATGGGCTTCATCTTCGTCTCGGCCTTCACCACCTTCACGCCGTCCGACTTTCTGACCACCCCGGTTGACCCGGAGGCCGGCTGGTCGGGGGTCGCGGTGCTCGACGTGGTGATCGCGACGGCGATCTCCTGGACGGTGCTCTCGGCGGAGTTCAACCGCCTGGCGAAGTCCTCGACGGCGGGAATCGTTGGCTCAGCGATCGGTTACACCCTCTCCACCGTCCTCGCCATGACGCTGGGAGCCACGGCGATCGCCTACGTCGTCCTCAACGGCGGCGAAGCGGTGCCGTTTGACCCCACAGTCATCGTCGCGGCCTTCGGGGCCCCGCTGGCCATCGTCATCTTCCTCTCGGTCATGGCCACCAACACCATGGTTGTCTACGGCATGGTGTCGTCGGTCGTGAACATGGCGCCCTCGCGCCGGGTCACCTTCCTGCCCACCGCCCTGGTCCTTGGCGTGATCTCGATCCTCGGCTCCACCTGGCTGGCGCTGCTGAACCAGTTCACTTCCTTCCTGGTGCTGATCAGCTCCTTGTTCATCCCGGTGTTCGCGGTGATGATCGTTGATTACTACCTCGTGCGCCGGCGCCACTACGGCACGGACATCCTCCGCGCCAACGGGGGCGACTACTGGTTTTCCAAGGGAGTCAATATCGCCGCCGTCGTCGTGTGGGCGGTCGGTGCGGCGTTGTCCCTGATCCTCACCTACTCCCTGTCGAGCCCGATCGGCGCCACCATCCCGACCTTCGTTCTCTCGGCCCTGCTGTACCTGGGCCTCGCGGCGGTCACTGGCCGGATGGAACGGGGAACTCCCATCGATAAGCACCTCCTCGACCTGGTCCCGTCCCAGGAGCAGGAGCCCCGTGCGGGTCGTTGATCTCTCGCAGCCTGTGGTCACCGGCATGCAGGTGTACCCGGGCGACCCGGAGGTCACCCTGACTCCAGTGGCCACACTGGCCGAGGACGGCTTCCAGGTCGCGAGCGTGCACGCCGGCACCCACACCGGCACCCACATCGACGCGCCGCTCCACTCCATCGCCGGCGGCGCCCCGGTGGACCGGATCGCCGTGGAACGGCTGGTGGCCACGGCGAGGATCGTGAGATGCCCAGGCCTGAAACCCCATCAGCACCTGCGGTGGGCCGACGTCGAGGCCGGGCTCCGGGGGCTCCAGTCCGGCTCCATCGTGCTCTTCGAGACCGGGTGGTCGCAACACTTCGGCACCGCGGACTACCTCGCGCACCCGGTCCTCTCCCCCGAGATCGCCGAAGCGCTCCTGGCCGCCGGGGTCTCGGTGGTCGGCGTCGACACGCTCAACCCCGACCCGACCCTCGCCAACGGGGGCCGGCTGCCGTTCCACACGGCCTTCCTGGGCGCCGGCGGCGTGATCATCGAAAACCTCACGAACCTCGCGGCCGTCACCTGGGAGGATCCGCTGGTCTCGGCCCTGCCCCTGCCGCTGGCAGGCATGGACGGGTCGCCGGTGCGCGCGGTGGCTTTGGACCTGTCCGGACACTGAGGCCCCGGCCCGGTGGAATCAGGCCGGGAGGAAGCGGAAGGTCCCGGCGATGGCGTCGAAGAGGTCGAGCACCTCTTCCTCAAGCGCGAGGTTTGGGGACAGTCCGGTGATCAGGATGAACTCGTCGCCCGTTCCCGGAACCGGAACGAAGGTGTGGGAGACCAGGACGCGCACGCGCTGGGCATCGGTCGCCTGCACCTCCTCCTGCCCGCAGACGCGGGTCGCCACCGTCCCGTCCGCCAGCCGGACGGCGGTGACCGTGCGCGGCGGGAGGTCGGCCGCGTTCCCCGCGCCGCGTCCGCCGCCGAGCGCCGCCGACATCGCCGGTGTGGTGAAGGTGGCCGGATCCGGCGCCGTGACCGCGAACAGCATCACCTGCCCGACGAAGAAGCCGTCGTCGTACACGGTCGCCGTGCCGGCGCCCCACAGCGCCCCGGCCTTCCGTGCGGCCGACGTCACCCGCTTGGCGTGGGCGAAAAACTCGTCGATCTGGAGTCGCTCCTGCGCTGAATCCGCACCGGCCATCGCCGACCGCCATGCGGTCACCAACTGCTCGCGGGCGACGTCGAAGGTGGCCCAGTGCTCCGGCACGGCGACCGCGAAGCGGCCGGGGCGGGTGGGCAGATCAAAGCTTGGCATTAGGTCAACTTCCGCGTCGTGGTGCTGGGATTCGTCATTTCCGGTCCTGGTCGAGTGCCTCGGCGAGGTGGTTGTCGGTGTCCACGAAGGCTTTGGTGGCCTCCCGGATCTTGTCCCGGATCTTTTGGCCTTCGCCGATCAGCTGTTTCCGGCCGTCCGACCACCGGCGGTCGAACGTCCGTGCCGCGCCCATCACGTCGGGGGCGTTGCCCAGCATCTGTTCGAGGTCGAGCTGACGGGTGCCGTTCTCCAGCAGGGATAGAACATTGTCGAGGTCCCTGGCAGCCTCCTCGAGCTCTTCCAGGGGCACCGTGATGTGTGTCATTGGGATTTCCCTTTCGTGGGTCGGGCGTCGGGGCCCGCGGGGTGGAGTCGGGTCATCGGCCGACCCGTCCGATGCCGCCCGGGCCCTTGGTGATGGGTTCGGTCCGGTTGGTCGGGCTTCCTGCGGCGAGGCCAGCCTGGCCTCCTGTGGCTTCCTGGCCCACGAGTTGCCCTCCGTGCTTCTCAGAGTTCTGGCGCTCGGTGACCAGGACCTTGGTTCCGCCGTCGGCGCCGACCGAGACGCCGATGACGGTGCTGTTGGCCGCCTTGTCCACGGTGGAAGGGCCGGGGGCCGGGTTCGCGGGCGCCGCAGGTGCGGGCGCCGGGGCCGGAGCGGGAGCGGGGGCCGGAGCCGGAGCGGGGGCCGGAGCCGGAGCGGGGGCCGGAGCCGGAGCGGGGGCCGGAGGCGGAGCGGGGGCCGGAGCCGGAGCCGGAACGGGGGCCGGAACCGGAGCAGGGGCCGGAGTGCCGGTTACAGGGCTCGACGGCGCCGTCTGAAACTCCGACTCATTGGAAGGCGCAGGAGACGCAGGGCGCGACGGACCCGGCGTGCCGGTTACAGGGCTCGACGGCGCCGTCTGGAAATCCGACTCCGTGGAGGACGCCGGCGAGCCAGGACGCGACGGGGCGGGCGATCCCGGTGCCGGCTGGACCTCGGGCGTGGCGGGCCGGGACGGCGCCGGGGTGGTGACAGGCGTGGCGGCCGCCGGTGCGGGGGCTGGGGCAGTGGCAGATGCAGGGGCAGGGGCAGGGGTAGGGGCAGGGGTAGGGGCAGGGCCAGGGGTAGGGGCAGGGCCAGGGGTAGGGGCAGGGCCAGGGGCTGGGGCTGGGGCTGGGGCTGGGGCTGGGGCTGGGGCTGGAGCAGAGGTAGGCGCAGGCGCCGCCTCTCCGGGCGGCGCGCTCCTCGTCGCCGGCGGAGTGGAAGAGCCCGTCTTGCCGAAGACCGAGTTGAGCCCCGGGCCGAAGCGGGTGGCCAGCGCCCCGCCGGCGCCACCGGCAAAGCCACCGGCGAGCGCACCGCTGAAGATCACCGCGGCGTTGAACGGTGTGCCGTCCTTGGCGTTGATCGCACCACCGATCGAGTTGATTACAGCTCCCGGCACGAAACCTTCGGTTGACCCCAGCAGGGCCTTCTTGAGCACCGGCGAGTTGCGGAGGAAGTCTCCGGTCGAGCGGAGGCCGGGCCCGATGGGGCCAGGCAGCGACGTCAGGAACCGGCCTGCACTGGAGGTCGCGCTGCCCACCTTCGCCCCTATCGAAGGGATCAGGCGGATGGCGGCCATGCCTCCGCCGAATCCGAGGGTCAGGAATCCGACCACGAGCGCGCCGACGTCGAGCTTGCCCGTGGCCAGGGTATTGAACGCTGTGAGAAGCCCGAAGGTGAGCGCCCCCAGGGCGAATCCGACGATGGGGAAGAAGATGCTGACGATGCCGACCACGATGCCCAGGATGATCTGGAGTACGGGGTTGTTCTTGAACCATTCGAGGAACTTCTGGAACAGGCTGCGGGCGGGCACCACGGTGACGTGCTCGAGCTCGTCGCGCAGTTTCCCAGCGGCCTGCTCGCGCAGTGCCTTGGCGTCGGCGGCCAGCCTCCGGGCTCCGGTGAGCACGCCGCGTGCGTCGTCGATCTGTGCTCCGCGCTGCTGGGCTGCACGGCGGTCATCGGCGCTGGCGTCCGGGGCGGGCTGGGGCGGAGCTTCCGCCGCCAGGGTCGCGACGGGCAGCGCCTGGTCCATGGCGCGGTCGATCTCGCCCTGGGTCTCGGAAAGCGTCCGGGCGTAGGCCGAGTAGGCCTCCGCCGCCTCCCGGAAGGACGTCGCCGCCTTGCGCAGCTTCTCCGGATACTTCGTGCCGACCACCTCCCTCAGCTTCTCCATCGCCTCTCCGCGCCCCTCGGTCACTTCCTGGCTGGTGAGGACGTCGGCTGCGGCGGCGGCGTCGTCGCCCAGGCTGGTGTACGTGGGAACGAGCTTCCCCAGCAGGGCCTCGGGGTCCCCGGGGGCGGGGTCGGCGTCGAGGCCCAATACCTCGAAGCCATTGACATGACGGCGTGGCATCTATGTGTCCTCTCTTGTAGTACCGGCCGGGCCGGCAGGCGGAAAAGCGGGAATCGGTTCGGGGGTGGTTGGCGCGTTGGTTTCGGGAACCTGCACGGCGATGAGCTGCCCGTCGCCAAGATGAAGGAGGCCCCGCCCGGAGGTCGTCGGGGTGCCCACGACGCCGCGGCCGAGCCGAACGCCGATCAGTTCGCCGTCGGCGATCGACTGCGGGGCCAAAAGCAGCCCCTGCCGGTTCCGCCTCGCGAGGGCGACCCATCCCCCGATCGCGTTGCCGAGGGCCTCTGCGTTGCCTCCTGCGAGGACCGCCCAGCCCTCCCCGGCGGCGCCGCGCGCCAGAGCCTGGACATCCGCGGAGAAGTCGTTGGAAAGCACCATCTCCGCGTCGTCGATGATCAGCATCCCGCGCTCCTGGGGAACCTGGGAGAGGGCCTGGCGGAGGTCTGCTGACGAGGTTTCCGGATCGACAAGCACCGCCGCCACGCCTGGGTGTCCCTCCAGGGCGCGCAGCGGGCTGCGCCGGGGCGCGATGACCACGATGCCGTCGCCGCGCCGCAGCGCCTCCAGGGCCATGGTGAGCAGCGCCGTGCTGCGGCCGCTCTTGGGCGGCCCGGCGACAAGGAAGGTGGGCGTATCACCGAGGTCGGGACCGAGCGGGACCAGGTCGTCGCCGCCCAGGCCGACCAGGATCCGGTCGGGCGTAAGAGCCGTGGCGGCCCGCGCACCGGCCTCCGCGTAGCTGATGCGGTCGGGCAGGGCTCGAAGCGGACGCGGGCGCATCCCGTCCGGGACATTCCGGTCGCGTTCCCGCAGGCGGGACCCCAGCTGCTCGAGGGCCAGTGCCTGGGCGGCACCGCTGACCTCTTCGGTACCCTGGAGCGCCGGGAGGACGCCGATCTGAACCTCTCCACCGTCCCTCGGGCGCAGGGCACGGCCCGGCGGCATGTTCTCGGGCACGGCCTTTGGGCGGATCCCCACCATCGACCAGTCGGCGGAGTCGTTGAGCCGGAGGACGAGTTTCTCCTCGGTGGTGCCGGCATAGCGGCTCGAGGCAAGCGAACGGTCTCCGGCGAGGACGAGGTGCAGCCCGACGGCGGTTCCGTCACGCAGGATGGTGGTGAGGCGCTCGAGGAGAGACCCGTTGTCGTAGTTGGCGTATTCGCGGTCGAACACTTCGAATCGGTCGACCAGGACGACGAGGTGGGGCGGCCGCTCCTCCTCGGGCAGCTGGCTGCGGAGTTCGTGGAGGTCGGAGACGCCGCGGGCGCCGAGCATCCGCTGGCGGGAGTGGAGTTCGTCGGTCAGCCGCGTGATCAGGCGTCCGAGCCGTTCCGGGGAGCGGTGGTCGATCACCGCCCCGACGTGCGGCAGGTCGGTCAGCGCGTTGAGCGCGCCGGTCCCGCAGTCGATCCCGTAGAGGTGGGCGTCCTTCGTGCTCACGGCCGTAGCGATGGCCGCGGCGAGCGTCCGAAGGGCCTGGGAGCGTCCGCTTTGCGGCGCACCGATCAGGTGGAGGTGCCCCATGGTGTCGAGGTCGAACTGCAGCGGCAGCTGCTGCTGGAGCTGCGGATCGTCGATGAGGCCCCAGACCGCCGGGGCGAGGGAGGCATCGGTGCGTCCGGCTCCCCGGGAAGGGGCCGCGGTGTCCCCTGCCAGTTCGATCCGCTGGGGAAGGGGCGGCAGCCACGGCCGGGACGGCGGGGCGATCCCCAGCTGGCCGGCGGCCCGCGTCAGCGCGTCGGCGAGGAACGCCATGTCGGTGGTCAGTTCACCGGCCGACGACGGGTCGGCGCCGCCGGAGGCCCCACCAGCCCCCGCGGTGCCCGCGGAGGCCCCACCCGTCCTCGCGGTGCCCGCGGAGGCCCCGGGGTGGCCGACCCCCGGGGCGGGGGGAGCCAGCGGAGGAATGCCGTCACCCAGTTCCGCCCAGGGAACCCTTCCGACCGCGGCTGCCGCCACCGCGGCGGCACCGGCCGGGCGGGCCGAGGCCCGGCGACCGCCCACGCGGGCGGCCTGGAACGGCAGGAGGACCGCGGCGCTCATCCGCGCGAAGGCCCGTCCCGGAGTGGACGGCGAGAGGGTTGCACTGTCCGGGGCATCGATGATGTCGCGGCTTTCCGAGGCGTCGGTGGTGCGCAGGGCGATGCGCAGGGTCGTGTTGGCGCGGATGTCGGCCGAGACCGCCCCGGAGGGGCGCTGGGTCGCCAGGATGAGGTGAAGTCCGAGCGACCGGCCCCGCTGGGCGAGGTTGACCATGCCGCTGACGAAGTCGGGAAGCTCGCGGACCATTGACGCGAATTCGTCGATCACGATGACCAGGCGCGGCAGGGCGGGAAGGGAAGGGTCGACGCTGCGCCGGTCAAGGTAGTCCGGGAGGTCCTTGGCCCCGGCGTCGGCCAGCAGGTGTTCGCGCCGGCGCAGCTCCGAGTTGAGGGACGTAAGGGCCCGCTCGACGAGGTGGGTGTCGAGGTCGGTGACCATGCCGACGGTGTGCGGCAGGTCGGCGCATTCGGCGAAGGCGCTGCCGCCCTTGTAGTCGACGAGGACAAAGTTCATCTCGTCGGGCCGGTTCGCCACGGCGAGCGATGCAACGAGGCTCTGGAGCAGTTCCGATTTTCCGGAGCCCGTCGTCCCGGCCACGAGGCCGTGGGGGCCGTCCCGTTCGAGGTCGACGACGAAGGCACCGTCGAGCCCTACCCCGAGCCGGGCCTGGGTGCTCCGGGCCGAGAGCAGCCACCGTCCGGCGACCTCGTCGGCGACTGAGTCTGACAGGCCAAGCAGGTCGACGAGCCGGACGGCCTTGGGCAGCACAGTGCCGTCGCTGTCGCCGACGGCGCGCAGGGGCGCCAGGCTGCGTGCCACCGTCTCATACCAGGCGGGGCGGGGCGCGTCGGCGCGGATCGTCTGGGCGGTTCCGTCCGCGCCGAGCACCTCGCCGCGGCCGTCCTCGCCCACCGATAGAACGACCGAGCACTCCTCGGGCAGCCGCTCCGCCTCGCGGTCGATGCAGAGGAAGAAGACGCCGACGCCCGGTCCCTCGCGGAGCAGGGTGACGATACCGGGCAGGAAGCGCAGGCGCCGGGCCCCGTCGAGCACGACAAGGATCCGGTTTTCGTCGGTGGCAGGGTCCTGCGCACCGGTCCGGGCCGCCTGGCGTGCCTCAACGAGCTGAACGAGTTCGGCCACCCGACGGGCGGTGGAGTCGGCGGTGGTTCCGAGGTGGAATGCTCCGGGCTGTCCCTCGCGCCGCACGTGCGGCAGCCAGCGGGTCCAGTCCCATGTGGGTGCGGAATCGGGTTTGCCGCCCGTCAGGATGTAGAGGTCGAGGTCGTTGGGGCTGTGAAGGACCGCGGCCTCGGCCACGAGCCAGCATGCCGGGTCGGATCCGCCGGCGATCCCGGTGACACCGGCCGCCTGCAGGTCCACCGTCACCGGCACCTCGGCCAGGCGGGGCGAGGTCGCCCGCCGGTGCTCGTCCTCGTTGGCGTCCTCGACAAGGATGCTTGAGGGCACGCTTCCGGTTCCGGCGCGCAGGACGAGGAAGTCGATGTCGGAGAGTCGCCGCTCCCAGAGCCGGTCGGTGGGCGTTGCCGCCATTGCGAGCAGCGCCGCGGGGTCGGGGTGCACCGAGCGGAGGATGCGCTGTTCGAGGAGCACCGCCGCGGATATGTCCTCTCCGATCCGTTCGGTGGTCTCCCGGTAGTCGGTGACCCGCCGCTCATGGTCCTGCAGCTGGCTCTTGCGGTTGCCGCTGCGGCTCAGCAGGGCGGCGACCGGGGACAGCAGGCCGAACAGGATGAACCGCCAGTTGCCGGTGATGACCACCGTCAGCAGCGAGGCCACAATGGGAATCAGCACCAGGGGCAGCAGCGGGATGGCGTTGCGGGGAGGCTCCCCGGGCTTGCGGGGAAGCCGGAACCGGGTGGCCGGCGGAGTGTGGCGCAGCCGCGGCGGCCGGTTGAACTCGCGTCCCAGGCCGTCGTCGGCCACGCTGACCGAGGCGACGCGCAGCGTGCGGGAAGCGACGTCGAGCAGCAGCCCGTCGATGGAGAGCAGGGTGCCCTGGTCCCATGCCGCCTCGGCACCGGGTGCCAGCGGATCCCCCGAAAGTTCGACGCCGGTGGTGCGTGCGGATACCCGGGCAGCGCCGGAGGCCTGAACGATGATGGAGGCAGCGATGTCGCTGCCTCCCGGAGTCCGGATGAGGGAGTGCTGCCCGGAGCCCACGTCGTAGTGGCCGGCCGCGAGCCGGTAGGTGACCCCGGCGTCCTGCCCGCCGACGATCCGGACCTCGACGAGGCCGGGAGAGGTGGCCTCGTCGGGCGCGGGGCCTCCAAGGCCGAGGGCGATGCCGTCGTAAAGACCGGCACCGGCCAGGGTCTGGACGGGATCGAGCATCGACCCGCCCGCGAAGAGTGGGCCCTGGGAAGGGCATCCAAGCTCCTCGGCCATCGCCGCTGTGAGGCTTCCCACCGGCGTCGTCGGATCGGCGTCCACCTCAAGCGGGATGGGGACAACCGAGGACGGCTGGAAGGCGGTGACGGCGAAGCGCATGGAGTCTCTCTGTCGGGGCGGGTCGGTGCGGATCGGGAGGCCGGTCAGCGGCTGAGAGTTGCACCCAGCTGGTTGTCGGTCTCGTTGAAGGCCTGGCCCACGTTGCGGACGTACTGGCCGATGCCTTCGAGGCTCTGGTTGACCTGGTCGAAGCCCCGGGCGAACTCCTCGAAGAACGGCTGGAAGCGCTGCTGGGCCGCTGGGGTCCGGTAGCCCTCGGCCAGCAGACCGTCGATCTTGCTGCGGACCACGGTGAGCTTGGCCTGCAGTTCGGCGAAGTGGTTCATCATTTCGCTTGAGGTGCTTTCGGTGGCCTCGCTGTCGACGTCGAACTTGGGCATTGGTTTCTCCTTCGGTTGGGCCGGGGGTCCGGCTGGTGTCGGTCACCTAGTACACGGGGGCCATCCGTTTCCGGTTCAACGCCGGACCGGTTTGATGTGGAAAGGGCTCACACGCCGGTGGCCGTCAGCGTCCGGCCGAGGATGGGAACGGTGAGCATGCCGTCCCGGGAGACGCTCCACCGCCAGTGAGCGCCGCGCAGGGGACCCGGGTACACCGCAAGCCAGCCGCTGCCCGGCGCCGAGCAGCGGGCCACGACGTCGTCGAGTTCCTGCCGGGACCGGCCCGGCTGGATCAGCAGCACCCCGGTCAGCTGCTGGAGGATCGAGGTGCTGGTGATGAGGCCGGCCCGCCCGGGGCTGTGAAGCGGTGGCGGGTGGAGCCCGAACCGGTCGAGGTCGTCAACGGTGGCGACGGACGCCGAGCGGGGAAGATCGGAGGGACCAAGGGACAGGAGAACGAGCTGCGGCGCGGCCATGCCGAGCTGGGTCACTACGGAGCGGGCGATGTCGAGGGCGAGCGCGGGGTCCCCCCCGATGCCCAGGGCTCCGCGGCACTGGGCGAAGTCGAGGAAGACCTGCTCGGCGGGGTCCCCGCCGACGCGGGCGACGGCGGGTGAGCCCGGTCCGGTAGCGGCCGGAAGGGGCCGGGTGCCGGGGTGCCCCGGCAGCGGATCCTCCGGAGAGTCCCCGGAGGATCCGAGCACCGCGGCTCCCCCGGCGCGCACGGTGACCGCCACCGCCGGGGGAAGGGAGGTGAAGCTGCTGAAGGCGGCCGCCGCGGCGGCAGCTGCGGCCGCGTCCTGCCGCCAGAGGTCGAGCATCTCGGAGCGGCGGCGCAGCGAAGCACGACGCCGCCAGCCGGCCACCACCCAGGCGCGCGCGGCCCGGATCAGGGCGCGGAGCCGGCGCAGGCGCAGCCGGATGCGGCGGCGCAGCACGATCGCCGTCGTCAGCACCGCCACGCCAAGGCCACCCACGACGGCGAGCACGATCGGCCACCGGAGGCGGTCCAGGAGGGCGTTGGATGCTCCATTGTCCGCAGCGTCCCCTGCCGCCTGGTCCGCTTCGCCGCCGGACTGATTGGCCGCGTTTCCGGAGCCCGGTTCGCCACCGGGTTCATCGGCGGCGTCCCCGGTGTCCGCTGCCGCCCCGCCGGACCCGGTGGAGGCGTTGCCGGGGTCGTCCAGCAGCGCTGCGCGGACGTCGGGGCCCTGCGCGTCGTCGGGCAGGATGAGGATCCAGCCGGCCTTCAGGGCCACCGGGTCGATCAGCGCAGACCCGTCGGACTGACGGCGGCCCGCGTTGAGGTCGAAGATCTCCTGCGCCCGGCCGGGGTCCCCGAGGGTGCGTCCGGCGACCTGACCGAGGGAGTCAGGAGCGCCGCCGTTCTGGCCGGCGGCGCGGACGATGGCGACCTTGACCTCCCGTCCCCGCTCCTGGTCCTGGCCCTGGTCCTGTGCCGGAAGGGAGGCTCCCGCCGCCGGAGGAAGGCTTCCCAGCACCGGAGGCCCTCCGGTGAGGACGGCGGTGAGCACGGCCAGCTGGGCGAGGCGGAGGGCAGCGGTGCGGGAGCGTCTCAGGGCGCGCGGAAACCCGTTAGGTGGTGTCACGACCTCCACACGTAAAGGACGGGTGGGCGGTTCAACGCCCGGCGGACCGGTTTTCGGTCAGCGGTCCTGCAGGGCGTCCAGTGCCACTGCCATGGCGGCCGCGACCCTGCCGTCGAGGCGTGCGCCCGGCACTGTGACGTCGTACCGGTCCCGCAGTGAACGTCCGCGCTCGGAGGTCATCACCACCTGACCGGAGGCATCGACGAAGTCGAAGTGGAACACGAATGGTGCGGGCAGGGCCTCGGTGAGCGGTACCAGCTCCCAGAGACGGCGCGCGATGGCCACCCCGGCGCTGCGTTCGCTTCCCACGGCCTGCACCCCCGGGGCGTCGATGTGCCAGGTGGAGCGCAGCAGCGACTTGCCAAAGTCCTTCCGGAAGCTGCCGATCGGGGCACCGGCGGCGTCGAGGACGTCGTAGGTGGCACCGAGGTCGAAGCGCTGCCTTGCCTTGAAGGAGAAGATCGGGGTCTTCCGCGACTCGTCGGCGTAGAAGGTCACCTGTTCCTTGAAGGCCGCCCGCTTCTGCTGGGCGACGGCGAGCAGCCCGGCCGGCTGCCCGTTCCCATCGACGGCACGGATTTCGTAGCGGTTCACCATCAGGGTGATTTTCTGCGCAACGGCGAAGCGTTCGGTGCCCTGCAATGCGTCCATGCTTGTTCTCCTTGGAGGTCTCTGGGGGACTGGCTTGGTGGAGATCGGTGCTGCGTCCTGCGGTCAGCATACCCACAGGCACGACGCAGGTGCGCCCGGACCGGATGCCTCGTCCGCCTCCTGAAGTGCCGCCCCGCCCGTCGGCGGGCCGTGCTTCAACGGGCCCTTCTTCAGCATGCTCTCCTTCAACGGGCCGACGCCCTGGGGGCGTCGGGGGACGGCGTGCCGAACCAGCGCAGCAGCTGTGCGTCGAGGCCCGGCTGGTCCGCGCCGGCCCAGGCTACGTGCCCGTCCGGCCGGATCAGCACGGCCGGTGCGTCAAGTTCGTCGCTGCCATCCAGCACCCGGTCCGCGACACCGTCCACCCGGTCCTCCCAGCCGCGGACGGACAGCCTTCCGGTCCGGTCGAGCAGCAGGCCGTGCCCTCCGTGCATCAGCCCGTACAGCCGCCCCCGCTCCAGGGGCAGGTCACGGAGCCGCCTGCCGACCAGGTCCGGTCCGGCCCCGAAGTCGTACCGGATCCCAATGGCCGTGATCTTTCCGACCAGGAAGCGGCTCACCACGTCGAAGTCCATCAGTTCAGTCAGCAACCGGCGGACGGCCTGCGGGCCGGGCCCTGGGGACATCAGCTCGCTCTGCGCGCGGGTGTTGTTGAGGACATCGGCGGCCACCGGGTGCCGCTCGGCGTGGTAACTGTCCAGCAGGCCGGCCGGTGCCCACCCCTGGAGTTCGGCGGCCAGCTTCCAACCAAGGTTGAACGCATCCTGGATACCGAGGTTCAGTCCCTGACCGCCGAGCGGAGGATGGACGTGCGCGGCGTCGCCCGCCAGGAACACCCGTCCGACCCGGTAGTGCTCGGCCTGGCGGGTGGCATCACCGAACCGGGAGAGCCAGCGGGGCGAGTGGACACCGAAGTCGGTGCCGGCGATGGCCCGCAGCTGGCGTTTCACCTCCCCAAGCGTTGGAGGTACCGCCCGGTCCTCGGTGACGCCGGCGGCGGGGACGACGACGCTGTGCAGGCCGTTTCCCGCCGGGCCGACCCCGAACCCCTTCTGGGTTCTGCGGACCTTCTCCACGACGGCCTTCACTTCCTCCGCCGGGGCAGTCAGTTCCATCTCGCCCCGAAGCCATTCGTTACCGGCCGGCTCCCCCGGAAAAGCGACACCGAGCAGCTTGCGGACCCGGCTGTGGCCGCCGTCGCAGCCAACGAGGTAACGTGCGCGCAGCTGCGTTCCGTCGGTGAGGTCCACCATCACGCTTCCGGGGTCCTGCTGCAGGCCGGCCACCTCCCTGCCGCGCCTGATATCGGCGCCGAGGCCGGCCGCATGCTCGGCGAGCAGGCGGTCGGTGACCGGCTGCGGGATGCCGAGAACGTAGCCGTGGGCGGTGTCCAGGTGTTCGGGCCACGGTCTGTCGATCCCTGCGAAGTGGCCGGCGCCCGGATACTGCCGGCCGTGGGCGAGGAAACGGTCGAGCAGCCCGCGCTGGGCCAGGATCTCGATACTGCGGGCATGCAGGCCGAGGGAGCGGACCTGCGTGGTCGGTTCGGCGTCTTTCTCGAGCACCACGACATCCACACCGTGGAGCCGCAGTTCACCCGCCAGCATCATCCCGGTCGGTCCACCGCCGGCGATGATTACATCGATCATGAGGTCCCCTTCAGCAATTGGCGCGGCGGCCGGCGTCCCTACGCCGTTCGAAATCGCACGCCCTGTCGTCCGGCCGCAGTTCGCTATTGTGCCCGTGGGAGGGGGCCTTGCGGCAAGATCCCCCCGGCGCTGTATTCTGAAGGCGGCAGGGAGATGACGATCTCGCTGCCTTTTGTGTAAGAACCTCCGGCGTCCGCTGCGGACGGAGTGCTGAGTAGGATGAGGAAATGACTGGCACTCCTCGACGCGCGTCCTCCCCGTCCGGGCACGCCGGCCCCCAGCGGGCGGCCCGATGACCGACCTGCAGGCCCTCTGGGCCGGCCCCGAGTGGCGCAGCCAGGCCGAGCAGTGGATTCAGCTGGTGCTCGAAAGTTTCTCAGTCCGGCAGACCGGGCCCATCGAGCAGCCCCGCATCCGGTTCTGGTCCACCCAGCTCACCGTGCCGACGGACCTGGGCGTGCTGTGGTTCAAGGAGAACAATCCCGGGCAGCTCGCCGAGGCCTCGGTGGTCGCGGCCCTGGCCGAGCTGGTGCCGGACCACGTGGTGAAGCCCCTCGCGGTGGAACCCAGCCGCGGCTGGATGATCACTCCCGACCACGGGGCCACCCTCGCGTCCTTGAGGTCCAGCGACTACCAGCTGTGGGCCCGGGTCCTGACCGACTTCGCGGACCTCCAGAAAGCGCTTCTTCCGCATGCCGACCGGCTCACCGCCGCCGGGCTGGTGAACATGAACCCGGAGGTGGCGGCGAACTTCGTGGAGAACCAGCTGCTGCTCCACACCGGACTGCCCCCCGAACATCCGATGTTCCTTTCGCATCAGGGCGCCGACCACGTACTGGCCCAGCTGCCCCGGATCCGGGCCGCGGTGGAGACCCTGCGCGCCCTCGGCGTTCCGCTCTCGCTCGACCACAACGACCTCCACCCGCGCAATGCGTTCCTTCCCGGCTCGAGCACCGAACCGCTGCGCTTCTTCGACTTCGCCGACGCGTACTGGGCCCACCCGTTCAGTGCCCTGCTCGTGCCGATCACCCTCATGTGCGAGCAGTGGGCGACGACGCCGGCGGATCCCCGCGTCCGGCTGGCGGTGGGGGCCTACCTCGAGCAGTGGACCGACTTCGCGCCGCTTCCCGCCCTGCAGGCATCCCTCGACTCCGCGCTTTACCTTGGGCGGGTCCACCGCTACGGAGCGTGGCTGCGGCTCCTCGTCTATGCCGATGACGCCTCGATGAGCACCTACGGCCCGGGTGCGCTTGGATACCTTGCTGACCTGACCACGCCGATCCTGTCGGCGTGAACCGGCGGTCCTGTGACAAAACCGGCCGGTTCCGGCTAGGGTCGGGGCACACCGTCGAACCGTAGACAGGGGTATGCAGCATGAAGAACAAGATCGTCTTCGCAGCAGGAGTGGCTGCCGGATACGTCCTCGGCACGCGGGCAGGCCGGGAGAGCTATGAGGTGCTTAAGGCCCGGGCGGAAAGCCTGTGGAACAACCCCCGCGTCCAGGAGAGGGTCTCCGAGGCCTCCGGGGTCCTCAAGGACAAGCTGCCTGCAGTCCAGGAGCAGGCGGGCGGCGCCGTGAAGAAGGCCCAGGACGCGCTCTCCGGCGTGCTGAACAAGGATGCCAGGCACGAGGGCGGCGCCGGCCGCCATGCCGACGTCACCGGCCCAAGCGGCGGAAAACCCGGCGTCGTGGCCGATCCTCCCTTCGAGAACCAGTCCGACGCCACGAGGCCCGACCTCACTCCCTGATGCCGCCGCGGAGGGGAGCCGCCGAACGGCAGGAGGACGGCCGCGGAGAGAGCACCAACCAGCGCCTCGACCGGAACTGGCTCGAGCTGCTCCAGGAGCTGCGGGTCATGCAGACCGGCATCCAGATCCTCACCGGATTCCTGCTGACCCTGCCCTTTCAGGGCAGGTTCGATGAGCTCGACCGGTTCCAGGTCGTCGTCTACCTGGTCCTGGTCACGCTCTCGGCCATCATCACCGCCGTGGTGCTGAGCGCGGTGAACCTCCACCGCGTCCTCTTCGGCCTCCAGGTCAAGGCGGCGCTGGTCCGCAGCGGCGACCGCATCATGCGGGCCAGCATCGGCCTGACGGGTCTGGTCCTGTCCGGAACGGCGGGGTTCATCTTCGACATCGTCCTCGGCCGCGGGGCAGGTTTCCTCGTCACCGCCGGCCTCCTCGTCATCCTGGTGCTGCTGTGGGTCATCTATCCCCGGCTGGTGCGCAGCCGCGCCGTCGCCGGGCGGGCGGCGGGTCAGTCTGATGCGGCTGGCGGGTCAGTTTGAGCCGGCCGGCCCTGCGGCCATGACCCGCGCCGGTTCAGGACATCGGCCAGCTGGTCGGCGCGGTCGGAGACCAGGCCGTCGACGCCCTGGTCGAGGAGCCGTTCCATCGCTGCCGGTTCGTTGATGGTCCAGACGTGGACCTGGAGCCCGGCCTTCCGGCACCGCCGGACGTAGCCCGGCGTGACAACCGGGATCCTGCGGTAGCTCAGGGGAACCTGCACGGCGTCCACCCGTGCCACCCGGCGCAGCGGCCCGGTCAGCCCGAGGTGGCCGCCGAGGCGGATCAGCCCGTTCACGGCCATGCCCGCCGAGGATGCCGTCCGTGCCTCGAGACGCCGCAGCACCCGGAGCCTGCGGAAGTCCGAAAACGAGGCGACGAGCACCCGATCGTGGGCGCGGAGCCGATTGATGAGGTCCGCGAACGGTTTCACCGACCCCTCGTCCTTGATGTCGATGTTCAACCGCATCTCCGGCCACCGGAGCAGGACCTCCTCGAGGGTGGGGATCGGCTCTCCGCCCCGGATCCTCACCCCGGCCAGTTCCGCGCGGGTCCGGGCGGCGATCGGGCCGCGGGCATCGGTGACGCGGTCGAGGGTTTCGTCGTGGAAGACCATCACCACCCCGTCCCGGGTGCTCCGCACGTCGATCTCGAGGTACCCGAATCCCAGCCGGGCCGCATCGGCGAAAGCGGACAGCGAGTTCTCGGCGCCGGCCGGGGAGAAACCTCGGTGGGAGAACCCCAGCGGGCGCTGCCTGCCGTCAGGGCCCGTGTTCTGGAAGTAGGCGAGCGTCATGGGTGCAACCCTACTGCGCCACCCATTCCCTGATCAGGCGGTCCGGAGCGCCTCCAGGCGCAGTTCCAGGACCTGCGCTACGCCGTCGTCCTCGAAGGCCGGGGCCAGGAGGTTGGCTGCGGCAAGGGCGTCAGGGTGGCCCGAAGACATGGCGTAGCCCGATCCGGCCCACTTCAGCATCTGGATGTCGTTGGGCATATCGCCGAAGGCGACGACGTCCTCCGCCGCGATGCCCAGCCCCTCCGCGTAGCGGGAGAGGGTCACGGCCTTGTTGATGCCGGGCACCGCCATCTCCAGCAGCGCGATGCTCGGCGC
The DNA here is from genome assembly GCF_009828605.1 of Arthrobacter zhaoguopingii. NCBI lineage: Bacteria > Bacillati > Actinomycetota > Actinomycetes > Micrococcales > Micrococcaceae > Arthrobacter > Arthrobacter zhaoguopingii. The sequence goes on from NZ_WIAE01000004.1 coordinate 71,007, forward strand.
CGAGTGGGTGGTGGAGACCAGGTGCTCGACGGCGGGGGCGACGGTTTGCAGGAACTCATCGGGTGTCACCTCGCGCTCCCGGGCAAGGAATTTGATCACCTGTTCGCCGGGCAGCGACTCCTCGAACGGCAGGGCCTGCACGCCCCCGAGCAGTTCGGAGGTGCCGGGGTCGGCGAAACCCGACTCGATCTTGAAGCCGTTGATCGTTTCGGCGGCAAATCCCGCCGCCGGGTACAGCCCGCGGATGAGGTCGCGTGCCTCGAGAATGCTCCCGGTGTCGAGGAGATGGGCATTCAGGACGCGTTCGGCCCCCAGATCGTAGGTCACCGCTCCGTTCGAGCAGATGACCGTGCCCTGGTGCTGCAGCTGCTCCCGCAGCGGATCGAGCCAGCGCGGAGGCCGGCCGGTCACGAAGACCACCTCGACTCCGGCGGCCGCGCAGTCCTGGAAGGCCTGGACCGTCCGTTCGCTCATCCTGCCGTCGTGGCCGACGATCGTGCCGTCAAGGTCGCTCGCCACGAGGCGCATGCGTTACTCCTTCAAAAAAGATGGGACATCAACCCTACCCCCGCCCGGGCGGGTAACCGGAGCGGGCGCCAGTTGTCAGTGGTCGGTGAGTTCGTGCCGGGTGGGAGGGTTCGCTCCGGCCCGGGAGACGGTCACGGCCGCGGCGCGCGCCGCGTAGGCCAGGACGTCGGTGAGCTGCGCGGTCGTGATGCGCCGCAGGTCGCTGCGCCGGTGTGCCCCGTCGAACTCAAGGTCGACGAGGGCGCCGAGGAGGGCCGCCATGAAGGAATCCCCGGCACCCACGGTGTCCGTGACGCTGGTGACCGGCGCGGTGACCTCGGCGCTTCCGGCGGCGCAGATACCCCACGGCCCCTTCGAGCCGCGGGTGACAATCATCACCGACGGGCCAAGGGCCAGCCACTCCCGTGCCGATTCGAGGGCAGGGCGGCCCGGGTAGAGCCATTCGAGGTCCTCGTCCGAGGCCTTCACGACGTCGGACAGCGCCACGAACCGTTCGGCCTGGCTGCTGGCGAACCCGCGGTCCGCAATGATGCTTGGCCTGCAGTTGGGGTCATAGGAAATGGTGGCCAGCGGATGGGCCACCTCGACCAGGGCGAGCACGTCGTCGGCCCCGGGGGCCAGCATTGTGGCGATGGATCCGACATGCAGCAGAGTGGTTCCCTGCAGCAGCGCCTCCCGGCGCTCGAGGAGCCCGGGCAGCTCCCAGACGAGTTGGAACTGGTACGCCGCCCCGCCCGCGGGGTCGAGGCGGGCCGTTGCGACACTCGTGGGCTTAGAGTCGGGGCCGATCGGGAAAAGCACCGAATTGTCCGAAAGGTAGCTGCGGATCAGGTGCCCGTAGTCGTCATCGCCGTAACGCCCGATGAACTGCGCGGGGTGGCCCAGCCGGGCCAGGCCCACCGCGACGTTCATGGGGCTTCCCCCCACATGCACGCGGGGCGGGGCGGTGTCGCTGACGACTTCGTCGATGAGGGTTTCCCCGATTACGGTGAGCACCAATTCAAACTACCAGTCCGGGCTGAACGCGCGCTTGGAATGACGCACACTCCCGGCTGGAGCTATCCGCCCGCCTGAACGGTTGTTTTTCCCGGCGGGGGCTTGCCCCGGAAGCGCCGGACACTGTAGACGATAAGGGCCAGGGCAATCAGGGAGGACAACACCATGCTGATGCCGGTGGCCGAACCCCCGAAGAGCCACCACCTGGTTTCAAGGGGCCACCAGGCCGGCACCGCGGGCTGCACGGTCCAGACGACTCCGCACCCCATGACGGCAAAGGCGCAGAGGCAGCTCAGGGCGATGCGCGGGATGGTTTTGACGCCGATGGCTGCCGCGTGGAAGGCCCGTGCCTTCATGGGGTCAAGCCGCCGGCGCGCCCAGGCGTACTGCTGCGAGAGGATGGCGAGACCGCCGACGAGCATCAGCAGGCCGGGGCCGGGAAGGACAAGCGCTGCGCAACCAACAACCACGCAGGTCCAGCCGGTCACTTCGATGCCGGTGCGCCGCACCCATCCATGCACCCTGATTTTTGCGGCCATTAACACAGGATGACACACCATACTGAATGAATTCGACGGGCCGATCCCCCCATGGAGTGGAGAGCGCGGGAACAAAAGTTAAAGTACATTCGTTTGCATATAAACCTCCGGCCGGGGGTGAAGTTCTTCGAAGAGGGGTTTGACGGTGACGGCAAATACGAGCGGTTTGCACCATGTGACGGCGATTGCGGGGGACCCGCAGCGCAATGTCGACTTCTATATCCGTGGCCTCGGGCTGCGCCTGGTGAAGCGGACGGTGAACTTCGATGACCCGGGCACGTACCACCTCTACTACGGCGACGAATCCGGCCGTCCGGGCTCGCTGCTGACCTTCTTCCCCTGGAAGGGGGTTCCGGCGGGCAGGATCGGCGCCGGGCAGTCGACGACCACGGCATTCTCGGTGCCCCAGGGCACCCTGGGCTGGTGGCAAAGCCACTTTAAGAACCTCGGCGTCGAATCGCAGATCACCGGAAGCTCCTCGGCGGAGGAGCGCCTGTCGCTGAAGGATCCGGACGGGCTGCAGATCGACCTTGTGGCATCCTCCCTTGAGGATCCCCGCGACCCGTGGGACTCGGCGTCGGTCCCGGCACAGTACGCCGTGCGCGGACAGCACTCCTCGGTGCTGACGGTGGCCGACCCCGAGGGCACCCTGGCGACCCTGACCCAGGACCTCGGCCTGGGCATCCTCTCGGAGGGTGCGGACAGGTACCGGCTCTCGACCGGCGCCGGCGAGCCGGGCACGGTGGTCGACGTGATCGCCGACCCCCGCGCCGAGCGTGGCCTGATCGCCGGGGGCACCGTGCACCACGTTGCCTTCCGCGTCCCGGACAAGGCCACCCAGGAGGCCTGGCGGGACGAGCTGACCTCCCGCGGGCACGCGGTGACCGAGATCCTCGACCGGCAGTACTTCACCTCGATCTACTTCCGCGAACCCGGCGGAACCCTGTTCGAGATCGCCACCGACACCCCGGGCTTCAATATCGATGAGCCGCTGCTTGAGCTGGGACGCGGACTGAAGCTGCCGCCGTGGCTCGAGCCCAGCCGCGAGGCCATCGCCGCCGCCGTGGCCCCGCTGGCCCTGCCCGAGGAAAACAACCCGGAGCTTCCCGGGGCCACCGGGGACGCCGCAATGGAGCCAACCGATGACTGAGACCCCGGCCGCCTCCACGCACCCCTGGCCCCACGTGTTCGAGCCCGGCGACCCCGGGACTCCGGTGCTGCTGCTCCTGCACGGCACCGGCGGCACCGAGCGCGACCTGCTCCCCCTGGCCCCGCGCCTGTCCCCGGGGGCCGGAATCCTCTCACCCCGCGGGCCGGTGAGCGAGAACGGCATGAACCGGTGGTTCCGCCGCCTGCGCGAGGGCGTGTTCGACACCGCCGACGTGGTCGCCCGGGCCGGGGAACTCGCGGGCTTCCTCGGCTGGGCCCGGGAGGCGTACGGCCTCGGGGACCGGCCGGTGACCGCGGTGGGCTTCTCCAACGGGGCCAATATCGCCCTCGCCACCGCGCTGCTCCACCCCGGGGAGCTGGACCGGGTGGTGGCCTTCTCGGGCATGTATCCCCTGGATACGCACCCCGTCGACGCCGACCTCGCCGGGACCCGCGTGGCACTGTTCAACGGCGCCGAGGACCCCATGGCGCCCCAGGACAGCGTGGAACGGCTCACCGGTGTCCTGCAGTCCCGCGGCGCCGACGTCGAGCGCGCCACCCACCCGGGAGGCCACGGAATCACCGCCGACGATCTCTCAGCCGCCGCGCTGTGGATCAGCCGGGTGGAGCCGTAAGGTGAAATCATGACTACACCGAGCAACTCAACCGCTTCCCTGTCCGCCAAGGCCACGGAGTTCCTCAACCTCCACCGGGCTCCGGAGATCCTGCAGGTCGTCAACGTGTGGGACGCCATCTCCGCCAAGACCATCGCCGACGTTCCCGGAACCCGTGCGCTGGCCACGGCGGGCCACTCCATCGCGTCGAGCCTGGGCTACCAGGACGGCACCGTCCCGCTCGATCTCATGATCGATGCCATCTCGCGCGTTGCTGCGGCGACCGAGCTGCCCGTCAGCGCCGACCTCGACGCCGGGTACGGCGACGCGGGCGAGACCGTGCGGCGCGCGATCGGCGTGGGCATCATCGGTGCGAATATCGAGGACCGGATGGAGCCCCTGGCCGACTCCGCAGCAAAGATGGAGGCAGCGGTGAAGGCCGGCGAGACGGAGGGCATCCCCTTCGTGCTCAATGCCCGCACCGACGCGTTCGTCCGCGGCGCCGGCCGCGACCCGAAGGACGTCCTGGCCGAGGCCATCGAGCGCGGCAGGGCCTACCTCGAAGTCGGCGCGTCGACCGTCTTCGTCCCGGGCCTCTTCGACGAGGACACCGTGCGTGCCCTGGTCGAGGGGATCGGGCACAAGCGGGTGAGCGTGATCGGGATCCCGGGTTCGCTTCCTCCCGCCAGGCTCCAGGAGCTCGGCGTCGCCCGCATTTCCTACGGTCCCTGGACCCAGCGGGTCGCCCTGACCGCCCTCGCGGACACCGCGGCGGAGCTGCTTCGCGGCGGGTCGCTGCCCGAAGGAACCCGCCCGCTCAACTAGGGATCATCCGGCGGAACCCTGCCGGGTGGTGGCGGCCGAGTCGACGGCCGCCCCCCCCCGCGCCCACGCTTCGGTGCCGGGAGTGATCATCGCGAAATGGTCGCCCGGAATCACCAGGAGCTCTGCCGCAGCGCCCGCCCGGGCGGCGGCAGCCACATAGCTTTCGGACTGGCTCAGCGGAACCGTGGTGTCCTCCTCCCCGTGCAGCGCGAAGACGGGGACGGGGAGCGGCACCGCGTTCAGGGGATCGGCCCACCGGTACCGATCCGGCTCGGCCGCCGGAGAAGCGCCGAGCAGGTCCTCGACGGCGCCGTTGCTGAGGTTCAGCTCGTGTGCCTGGGCGAGATTGAGCACCCCCGACTGGCTCACGACCGCCGTCAACGGCACCGACGCCGGGCCCGCGCCCGGGGCGTCGGCGGTAAGAGAGCCGCGTCCTGCCGCCCACACGGCGAGGTGGCCGCCCGCGGAGTGGCCCAGGCCCGTCACGGTCGTAAGGTCGAGTCCGTGCCGCGCCGATGCCTCGGCCAGAAGGTCGATCCCGGCTCCAATATCCTCAAAGGTCCCCGGCCAGCCGCCGCCGTTGCCGACCCGGCGGTACTCGAGGTTCCAGCAGGCGTAGCCCCGGTCCGCCAGGTCCCGGGCCAGCGGTTCGCCGAGTTCGGCACCGTAGGTTGAACGCCAGTACCCGCCGTGGATAATCACCACCACCCCCGGCTTGAACGCCGCGGAAGGCAGATAGAGGTCGGCGAACTGGCTCGGGTCGGAGCCGTAGCGGTAGCGCCGGGCGGCGCCGTCGGCCGGCTTCCCGGCACGGTCGGCCGGGCGGGCGCAGCCGGGCAGCACCGAGGCGCCCAGCGCTCCGAGGAGTGCCAATACGTTGCGTCGTCCCGGCTGGTTCACACCGGAAGCATAACCGTCGCGGGCGGCGGCTAGGATTGCAGAAACGCCGAGACCAGGAGGCCCTTTAGTGAGCGCGTGGGATGACCTCGACGACCGCCTGCGCCCGGCGGTCGAAGCGTCGACGCGGGAGTTCACGCGGGTGCGGCCCCAGCTCGAGGCGGTGACCGAGGAGATGCGCCGCAGCATCTCGGCGATCTTCGACCCCTCGGACCTGCGGCCCCTCTTCGTCACCGCGCGCACCAAGACCGTCGAATCCTTCCGCGACAAGGCCTCCCGGACACTCGCGCCCACCGAGGCGGGTGCGGTGCCGGCGCTCGTCTTCCCCGACCCGCTGCGCAACCTCACCGACCTCGTCGGGATCCGGGTCATCACCACCCTCCCGCATGAGGTGGACCTCGCCGCGAACCTCATCAAGCGCCAGCGGCAGGATTTCGACTGCCGCGGGGACCGCGAGAAGGACATCGGGTCGATCGAATCGGGCACCTACGGGTACTCGAGCCGGCACCTGATCATGCGCAGCATCCACAACGACGTCGTCCGGCGCTACCAGCAGGCCCTTGACCCCGACTCGAAGGCCGGCGGCGGCTACCTCTTCGAGGTGCAGGTCCGCACCGTCCTAGCCCACGCCTGGTCGGAGATTGAACACGACATCCGCTTCAAGGCCGCCAATCCCAAGGCGTGGAGCCCCTACTTCGACCGGCAGTTCACCGGGACGGCCGCGATGCTCGAGACCGTTGAGTCGGCCTTCGCCGAGCTGCACGAACGCTATGAGACGGTGACCGGGTTCTGGGACGAGGCCGGGGAGGGCAGTGCACCGCTGACCCCCAACCGCATCCGGCACGTCTGGAAGACCCTGCTGCCCCACGTCGACCGCAAGGCCGACGACAACTGGGGCTGGGCCGCCGAACTCCTTGCCGCCCACGGGCTGCGGACCACCCTCGAACTCGTGGACCTGCTGCAGGCCGACACGATCACCACCGTGCGCCGGGCCCTCGACCACCGGTACTCCCCCGGCCCCGACCGGCTGCTCGACGACATGCTGCTGTGGCACTACGGACAGCGCCACATCGACCTCACCGCCGAGGCCCCCGACGCGGAGCCCACTCCGCGCCGGGACAGCCTCCAGCGCAGGATGCGCTCGATGCAGAACTACCGGGCCCTTCAGGAAAACTCCCCCTGATCCCCGCCGGCATCGCTTCGCGGCTTTCGGCCCCTCCGCGGTGCCGGGCCGCAGGGGCACGGCTGCCGGGCGGCGTTCACTGGTTCTGGGAGTCGTCGGGCGAGGACTCGTCGAGGGTCCAGCCCGTGATGAAGCCGGCGTCCTCCCCGGCGTCCCGGGTGTGCTGCCATGCGCGCTGCCGCTGGTCCTGCAGCGACTGGCGCAGCGAGGCCTGGGTGGAGCCCAGCGACGGGACCCGATCGATCACGTCCATGGCCAGTGAGTACCGGTCGATCTGGTTCAGCATGGCCATGTCGAAGGGCGTGGTGGTCGTCCCCTCCTCCTTGTAGCCGCGGACGTGAAGGTTCGCGTGGTTGGTCCTCCGGTAGGTCAGGCGGTGGATCAGCCACGGGTAGCCGTGGTAGGCGAAGATCACGGGCCGATCCGTGGTGAACAGGTTGTCGAACGCCCGCGCCTTCAGCCCGTGCGGGTGCTCGGTGTCGTCCTGCAGACGCATCAGGTCCACCACGTTGACCACCCGGATCTTCAGCGACGGGATGCCCGCCTTGAGCAGGCCCGCGGCCGCGACCGTCTCGAGCGTCGGCACGTCGCCGGCGCAGCCGAGGACGACGTCGGGCTCCGCTCCGGCGTCCTCGCGGCCGGCGAAGTCCCATACCCCGATGCCGCGTCGAACGTGCAGGCGGGCCTCCTCGGGCCCGAGCCAGGTGGGATTGGGCTGCTTGCCGGTGATGATCACGTTGACCGTGTCCCGGGTCTGCATGCAGTGCTCGGTCACGGCCAGCATGGTGTTGGTGTCCGGCGGCAGGTAGACGCGGATCACGTCGGCCTTCTTGTTCACCACGTGGTCGATGAACCCGGGGTCCTGATGGGAGAACCCGTTGTGGTCCTGCTGCCACACATGGCTGGAGAGCAGGTAGTTGAAGGAGGCGATCGGACGGCGCCAGGACAGGTCCTGGTGCACCTTGAGCCACTTGGCGAACTGGTTGAACATCGAGTCGACGATGTGGACAAACGCCTCGTAGCAGTTGAACACCCCGTGCCGTCCGGTGAGCAGGTAGCCCTCGAGCCAGCCCTGGCAGAGGTGCTCGCTGAGCACCTCAAGGACCCGGCCGGAGCGGGCCAGGTGCTCGTCGACGTCCTCGGTGCGTGCCTGCCACGCCTTGTCGGTGACGTCGTAGACCGCCGAGAGCCGGTTGGACGCCGTCTCGTCGGGGCCGAAGACGCGGAAGTTCGTGGGGTTCGCCGCGATGATGTCGCGCAGGTACCCGCCGACGGTGATCATCGGGCTCACCTTTTCGCTGCCCGGTGAGCCCACCGTCACGGCGTGGTCGAAGTAGTCGGGCAGCTTGAGGTCGCGCAGCAGCCAACCGCCGTTGGCGTAGGGGGTGGCGCTCATCCGCAGGTCGCCCTCCGGCGCGAGGGAGGCGAGCTCGGGGCGCAGCTCCCCGGTTTCGGTGAAGAGCTCCTCCGGTCGGTAGGAGCGCATCCACTCCTCGAGCTGGCGCAGGTGCCCGGGGTCCGTGTGGATCTCGGACAGCGGCACCTGGTGCGAGCGCCAGGTGCCCTCGACCTGCTTGCCGTCGACGACGTCGGGCCCGGTCCAGCCCTTGGGTGAGCGCAGCACGATCATGGGCCAGCGGGGCGTGCCCTCCGGGAGGTCCCCGCCGGACCGGGCCTGCTGCTGGATGTCCCGGATCCGGGCGAGGCATTCGTCCAGGACCGCCGCGAACTCCCGGTGGGCCTGCGCGGTGGCGCGCGGGTCGCTGACGGTGACGAAGTGGGGCTCGTAGCCGTAGCCGGACATCAGCTGCCGCAGCTGGTCCTCGGGCATGCGTGCCAGCACCGTGGGGTTGGCGATCTTGTAGCCGTTGAGGTGCAGGATCGGGAGCACGGCGCCGTCGAGGGCGGGGTTGAGGAAGTTGTTGGAGTGCCAGCTTGCCGCCAGCGGGCCGGTTTCGGCTTCGCCGTCGCCCACTACGGCCACGGCGAGGAGGTCGGGGTTGTCGAACACGGCGCCGTAGGCGTGGACGAGGGCGTAGCCGAGCTCGCCGCCCTCGTGGATGGAGCCGGGCGACTCGGGGGCGGCGTGGGAGGGGATGCCGCCGGGGTAGCTGAACTGTTTGAACAGGTCCTTGAGGCCGGTTTCGTCCCTGCCGATGTGGGAGTACACCTCGGAGTACGTTCCCTCAAGCCAGGCGTTGGCGACGTTGGCCGGACCGCCGTGCCCCGGCCCGGTGACGAACAGCATCGCCTGCCGCTGCTCGCGGATCACCCGGTTCAGGTGGGCGTACACGAAGTTCAGGCCCGGGGTGGTCCCCCAGTGGCCCAGCAGCCGGGCCTTGACGTCGCCGCCTTCGAGCGGGCGCTTCAGCAGCGGGTTGTCCCGGAGGTAGATCTGGCCGACGGAGAGGTAGTTCGCGGCCCGCCACCAGGCGTCCAGCCGGTCGACATCGGGCTCTGGCATGGTGTTCCTCCTCGGGTTGGACGACGCCGGCGGAGGGCCCTCCGCCGGCCGGTTCTCAGTTTTCGACGGTCACATCGGAGGGTTTCTTATCCGGCCGCCAGCCGCGCCAAACCGGGTGCCGCAGCCGGCCCCCGCCGGTGCGTTCGCTGTACTGCACCTCGCCCACGAGCGCGGGCCGCACCCAGCGCGCGTCCGCGGCGTCGGGGGCGGGAACGTCGGGCAGCGGCGCCGTCTTGCGGGCCATCTTCTTGAGCCGGCCCCCCACCTCGGCCAGTTCCCGGTCGGTGAGCCCCGAGCCGACGCGGCCGAGGTACTTCAGGTTCACCCCGTCGGGCACCGCGACCAGGAGGGAGCCGATCTTCGAGGCGCGGTTGCCCTTCCCGGGGCGCCAGCCCACCACCACCACCTCCTGGGTGCGCTGGTGCTTGATCTTCAGCCACGCCTCGGTGCGGGTTCCGGGGCGGTACACGCTGCTGCGGCGCTTGGCGACGATGCCTTCGAGCCCCAGGTCCCTGCTGGCCTGGACCGCTTCGGCCAGGGTGGCGTCAAGCTGTCCCGGAACCTGGACATGCCCGTCCTCCGGGGCGCTGACGGCGCCTTCGAGGATCTCCCTGCGGTTGCTGTACCCGAGCGGGAGCAGGGAGGTGCCGTCGAGGTCGAGGAGGTCGAAGAGCATGAGCCGGACCGGCGTCGTCGCCCGGGCGGCGGCGATCTCGGCGGCCGAGGTCAGCTTCATCCGGGTCTGCAGCAAGCTGAAGTCGGGCCGGCCGCCGGCGTTGAGGGCCACGATCTCGCCGTCGAGCACCGCCGTCTCGGCGTTCACATAGTCGGCGAGGTCGCCCAGTTCGGGGTAGAGCAGGCTCATGTCGTTGCCGTTGCGGCTGATCAGGCGCACGCCACCGGCCGCGACGACGGCGATGGCCCGCACCCCGTCCCACTTCAGCTCGAACGCGAAGTCGGATTCATCGGGCAGAATCGTTGAAGTGGCCAGGGTCGCCAGCATGGGCGGCACGAAGTCCGGGGCGGCGCCGCGCCCGGCCACCGGAAGCTCCGTTGGTGCAACCGGAACGGCAGGCCCGTCCGGGCCAGCGGGGGCGTCGAGCCCGCCGCCGTCAGAGACGGAACCGGAGGAAGGGGAACCGGAGGAAGCTGCACCGGAGGAGGCGACGGCCGGCTGGTCCTTCATGAGGTGAATGAGCCAGTTCCGCGCCCCGGTCCCGGAGCCGCCGGTGTTGATCAGGGCGTACCGCCGGACGGCGCTGCCGGAGCGGGCCAGACCTCCGTCCTGCCTCCCGTACAAGGTGCAGATCACCTCCTTGCCGTCGCGCCACTTTTCCAGCTCGTAGGTCCCCGCATCCCAGATGCTCATCTCGCCCGCCCCGTATTCCCCCTTGGGAATACTTCCCTCAAAAGTCCCGTATTCCAGCGGGTGGTCCTCCGTCTGGACCGCCAGATGGTTCCGGTCCGGCGTGGCGGGCGGGCCCTTGGGCAGAGCCCACGAGACGAGCACGCCCTCGCGCTCCAGCCGGAGGTCATAGTGGAGGCGGCGCGCATGGTGTTCCTGGATGACGAAGCTGTTGCCCCCGGGCAGTCCGACGGCTTCCGGGACGGGCTCCGGGGTCCTGCCGGCATCGCGCATGGCCCGGTACTGGGTCAGGCGGTCCGGGGCGGAGCCGGCCGTGCCGGCTCCGTCCTGCGGGTCCGGATCGAGGCCGGCCAGGATGTCCCCCTGGTCCTGGACGCGCCGGAGCACCTCCCGGTAATCGAGGTGGGCCAGGTCCGGGTCGTCAAGCTCGGCCCAGGTGCGCGGCGCGGCGACGGTCGGGTGGAAGCGTCCGCGCAGCGAATACGGCGCCACGGTGGTCTTGTTCCGGTTGTTCTGGCTCCAGTCCACCAGGACGCGCCCGCCGCGCAGGGACTTCTTCATGTCGCTGACCGCCAGGCCGGGGTGGTCCGCCTCAAGGGCGCGGGCCAACTCGTGCGCGACGCCGGAGACCTGCTCGGAGGTCAGCTTCCCGTCCAGCCGGCAGTACAGGTGGAGGCCCTTGGAGCCGCTTGTCACCGGCCACGGATCAAGGCCCATACCGGTGAGGATCTCCCGGGCCAACCGGGCCACCTCGGCGCATTCGGCCAGGCCCGCTCCCGGCCCGGGGTCGAGGTCGAGCACCATCCGGTCCGGGTTGCCCACCGCCGAGTGCGGGCCGAACCGCCACTGGGGCACATGGACCTCAAGGGCCCCGATCTGCCCGAACCAGGTGAGGGTGGCCAGATCGTTCACCACCGGGTACACGTTCGTGTGGTCCTTGTGCCGGATCGGGTGGCGGGGCAGCCAGGCCGGAGCCGCGGCGTCGAGGTTCTTTTGGAAGAAAACCTGGCCGGGGGCGTCTGCAGTCCCGACGCCGTGCACCCAGCGCTTGCGGGTCGCGGGCCGGTCGCGGGCATGCCGGATCAAGGGCCCGGCCACCGCCGCGTAGTACGCCAGCACGTCGGCCTTGGTGGTGCCGGTCTCCGGGTACAGCACCTTGTCCAGGCTCGACAGCCGCAGGGAACGCCCGTCGACCGTGACGGTCTGCACGTTGCGGGAACCCGGGAGAGCCATTTCCCCAGTGTTGTCCGGATGGGCCCCGAATTCCACTATCGGGAGGCCTCGGATCCTCCCGGCAGCCTCACCCGGTGCGGCGGGTCAGGACGAAAACTGGGAGGTGTACCGGTCGACGTAGACCTGCCAGAGGGCGGGATCCTGGCCGAGGCTGCGCTCATTGAGGTAGTCGTCGAGGCCCATCAGGGTCAGGTGCCAGCCGGCGGCGGAAACGGCGATCTGCGCGGAATCCGCAGGCGAAATCGTCAACGCCAGCAGGGTGCCGCCGTCCTCCTGGCGCGTGAACTCCCACCGCAGGACCTCCCGGTCCCAGGAGAAGGCCAGCACCGTGGGCTTGGAGGCCTCAAGGACCGTGCCCTTCAGCGGCCGCTGGCCCGGCAGCTTGAAGATGACCTCGGCGTCCCGGCGGGGCAGGATGTCCATTTCGGCGGGGAACCAGTATTTGAGCTTGCCCGGATCCGTCAGGTGCTTCCACAGCACCGCCGGCGGAACCGCGAACCGCATCTCGAAGCGCAGGGCAGGTGCGCCGTCGTCGGTGGTAGTGCGGCTGACTGTCGGTTCTGCGGTGGAGGAAGTCACCTATCCATCGTAGACCGCGGGAAAACCGGCTCTGGCTAGGTGTGCTGCCGGTGGTGTTCACTTGTTCCATGAGAGCCATCTGGAAGGGAGCCGTCGCGTTCGGGCTGGTGAACGTGCCCGTGAAGGTGTACAGCGCCACCGAAGACCACGACATCGGCCTCCACCAGGTCCACGATAAGGACGGCGGGCGGATCCGCTACCAGCGCCGGTGTGAGATCTGCGGGGAAGTGGTCGACTACAAGAACATCGACAAGGCCTATGACGACGGCGAGCACACAGTGGTGCTGACGGAGGAGGACCTCGGCTCCCTCCCGGTCGAAAAAAGCCGTGAGATCGAGGTGGTCGAATTCGTTCCCAGCGACCAGATCGACCCCATCATGTACGACCGCTCCTACTACCTTGAGCCCGATTCGGCCTCCACCAAGGCCTACGTGCTGCTCCGCAAGACCCTCGAGGAGACCGAGCGGACGGCGATCGTCCAGTTCTCCCTCCGGCAGAAGAGCCGGCTCGGTGCGCTGCGGGTCCGCGGCGAGGTCCTGATGCTCCAGTCGCTGCTCTGGGACGACGAGGTGCGCGAAGCCTCCTTCCCCGCTCTCGAGGAAAAGGTGCGCATCTCCGCCAAGGAGAAGCAGATGTCCGCGGCCCTCGTCGAGTCCTTCTCGACGGATTTCGATCCTGAGAACTTCACCGATGACTATCAGGTGCAGCTGCGCACCCTGATCGATGCGAAGATCGAGAAGGGCGACACCCTGAGCACCGAGGAGACCTTCGGCGCGTCGGCGGAGGAGGACGACACCAACGTCCTCGACCTGATGGAGGCTCTGCGCCGCAGTCTCGAGAAAAACCGCGAAAAGAAGTCCGGCGGCAAGAAGGACTCGACCAGTTCGAAGAAGGGAGCGTAATGGGTTTCTTCACCGACTCCCGCGGCAGGCAGGGCATCGCCCAGCGCCCCAATGCCCTGATCCTGGCCTGGGCCGGGCTGGGCGCGGCGTCCCTGATGGCACTGAAGGACGAAAACAGCGAGGCACTCGGCCGGGCCAGCACCGCCTGCCTCGCCATCTGGGCCGCGCTCGAGGCCGCCGACGGTGACAGCGGGTTCCGCCGTACCGCCGGAGCGCTGACCCTGGCCTGGCTGACGCGGCGCTAGCGTTCCTCGAACACGTCGGGGACGCCGTCCCGGTCGGCGTCGACCGCCTCCTTGGCTTCGATCTGCCGGTAGTGGCGGTTGCGTGAGCGCAGGATGACGGAGGCGGCGAGCGCCGCGAGGAGCGAGCCGATCAGCACCGCGACCTTCGCGTGGTCGTCCTCCGGGGTGCCCTGGCCGAAACCGAGCTCCGCAATGAGGAGTGAGACGGTAAACCCGATGCCGGCCAGCAGGGCGGCTCCGGCAATATCCACCCAGGACAGGTCGGGGTCGAGGTTAGCCTTCTCGGCCTTGGTCACGAGCCAGACCGCCAGCAGGATGCCGATCGGCTTTCCGACCACCAGTGCCAGGACGATGCCCACGGCGATCGGGTCAGTGATGGCGCTGAGGAACCCCGAGGCGCCGCCGATCGTCACCCCCGCCGAGAAGAAGGCGAAGACCGGGACGGCGACACCCGCCGACAGGGGGCGGATGCGGTGTTCCATCGTGTCCGCCAGCCCCTCGGCGTCCGGCACGGTGGAACCTTCGGCCTGGGCTTTCCGCGAGGGCTTGACCGGGACGGCGAAGCCGAGGAGGACCCCGGCGACGGTGGCGTGGACCCCGGAGGCGTGCACCAGGGTCCAGACGATGAAACCGAGAGGCAGCAGGATCAGCCACGGCGCCATCGCGTGCCGTTGGAAGAACCGGGAGAACCGGTGGGCCAGGAAGGCATAGAGGGCAAGCGGAAGCACCGCCAGCAGCAGGGGCGTAGCGGCAATGTTCCCGGAATAGAAAAAGGCGATGATGCTGATGGCGATCAGGTCGTCCACAACGGCCAGAGTGAGCAGGAAGATGCGCAGGGCCCCGGGAAGGTGGGATCCGACGACGGCGAGCACAGCCAGGGCGAACGCGATATCGGTGGCCGTGGGGATGGCCCAGCCGCGCAGGGCGTCCGAGCCGCTGGTCAGGATCACCGCGACGTAGATCAGTGCGGGCACCACGACTCCGCCTATAGCGGCAGCCACCGGCACGATGGCACGGGAGAAGCGGCGGAGGTCGCCGGCGACGAACTCCCGCTTGAGTTCGAGCCCGGCGAGGAAGAAGAAGATTGCCAGCAGGCCGTCGGCCGCCCAGGCACCGACACTGAGTTCGAGGTGCAGCGGTTCGTAGCCGAATTTGGCGTCGCGCAGGGCGAAGTATCCATCGGCGGCCGGAGTGTTGGCGAGGATGAGCGCCAGCGTCGTCGCGAGGAGCAGGAGCGCACCGCCCACCGTCTCCTTGCGCAGGATCGAGGACATCCTCAGGTGTTCGGGATAGCTGGCCCGGGTGAAGACCCGCTTCGCCGTGGATTCACTCGAGGGCTGGGTGGGTGGGGACGGGGTGGAGGACACAGGAGCTCCTTTTGTCGGCGGTCGCTTGAGGAAGCGCCGACCAGACTTCCCGGCTCACCGTGATCCAGACTACCCGGCGGCGCGGGTGATGCATACCGGGGGGTCCGCCGGCAGCCGGCCCGACGCGGCTGCCTGTGGCAGATGCAACATCAGGATTCGAGCTCCCGGGCAAGTTCCCGAAGCGCAGTGAGGACCAGATCGGGACGGCGAAAGGACGAGGGGTAAGGTGAGCCGTTGCGGTTCAGCCAAGCGGTCCGCATGCCCGCCCGCGCTGCCCCATCGATGTCCCAGGGATGGGAGGCGATCAGCATCATGTCCTCGACCCCGGTGCCGCAGGCACCGGCTGCATAACCGTACGCCGAGGGTGCGGGTTTCCAGAGCGGGGCATCCTCCACCGAGAGGAACTTCTCGAAACTGCCCTCGATTCCGGCGCGCTGCGCGAGCCCTTCGGCGATGGCCGCCGCGCCGTTGGTCAGAGTGATGAGGCGGTGGCCGCTGTCGGTCAGCGCTTCGATGCCGGGGATGACGTCCTCGTGGACGCCGAGGTTCCGGAACCGGTCAAGCAGCAGCGCCACGGCGTCGTCGACGCTCCGGTTGACGGGCTGCCCGGCCAGCACGGACCGGAGGGCATCCTCGGCCACGTCGGTGAAACGGGGGTTGATGCCTGCTGCGGTCAGCGCGAATCCGTCCCGCAGCAGGGATGCGAACCACAACCGGGAGGTTCCGTCCGAGCAGCCGATCCCGGCGAAGTGCCCGGCCATGGGTGAGAGGTCCGAAAGGGTTTCATTGACATCGAAGACAAGCACCGAGGGGCGCATGGCGCCCTACCCTCCGTCGATCGGGCAGGAGCTGGCGGGTTCCATGGTGTGCATCGGCTCTCCGGTTCGTTGGGCGTCCGCGGCGCAAACCGCTGGGGGAAGCCTAGTTCCGCCGACGGCCACTGGGAACAGTCCGCCGTGGAGCACCGCCTGCGCCTCCCTGCTTACCTGCCCCCGTCCGCGCCCCGGAGGTCGGGTTTGGAGCGGGCGGGAAATGCCCTAAGCTATTGGAGAACCATCTGCCTGTGTAGCTCAGTCTGGTAGAGCATCCGCTTCACACGCGGAAGGCCCGGGGATCGAGGCCCCGCGCAGGCACTCTGCGCCCTCCCGCAATCCTTGCGGGAGGGCTGCTTTTCTTTAAGCCCCTCCTGCGACGGCTTCCCTTCCCTTGCACGGGGGGGGAGGGCTTCACCCTTTAGGCCCTTCCTGCGACGGGTTCCCTTCCCTGGCACGGCCGGCCCGCCGGCCGTATCCGGCCTTTCCTCTTCGGCCCGAACGAACCTCAAAAAAGTTGGCGCACCACTTGGCACTCTCCTCTTGAGAGTGCTAATTTAACTGCAGGTTGAGCGGAACCCGCTCAACTCTGGTAGATGAAATAACCACCACCGTCGGTGGCCGTTGTGCGAAGGAGTTGTTTTCAAATGGCCATGAAGTTCGACCCGTTCCGGGAATTGGACCGCGTCGCCGGCGCGCTGCTGGATCCCCGGCAAGGGCTGCGCCTGATGCCCATGGACCTGTACCGCGAGGGCGACCACTACATCCTGACCGCCGACCTTCCGGGCATCGATCCGGGCTCCGTCGATATTGACGTCGACGGCCAGCTGCTCACCATCCGGGCCGAGCGCACCCTGCGCGGCGCCGAAGGGGTCAAGTGGCTGACCCGCGAGCGCGAGAGCGGATCCTTCCTCCGCCAGCTCAACCTCGGTCAGGGGATTGACATCGAGGCCATCTCGGCCCGTTACGAGAACGGCGTGCTGAGCGTCAACATCCCCGTGACCGAGCGGGCGAAGCCGCGGAAGATCGAGGTCATGTCGGGAACCGATTCCGAGGCCGTCAAGGGCGAGTCCGTTGAGGGCGGATCCGGGCAGAAGACCGTCGAAGCCTAGGAGCCGCAGGGCTCTCCCCTTCCCGGGCCGGGCCGGGCGCACCGAGCGTCCGTCCCGGCCTTCGCCTTTTCAGCCAGCGGATTCCCTTGCCAACACCATCACCTGCGGAAAGGATGGCGGGATGGATTTCTCTCCCGCCACCGCCATCGTCACGGGATCCGATTCGGGAATCGGCAGGGCCACCGCGCTGGCCCTGGCCGAGGCCGGCCTCGACGTCGGCATCACCTGGCACTCGGACTCGGAGGGGGCGGAGGAGACCGCCCGCGGAGTGCGCGCCCTTGGGCGGAAGGCCGTCGTCGCCGGGCTCGACACCACCGACGCCCCTGCCTGCGGCGACGTGGTCGACGCGATGGCCGAGGAGCTCGGCGGCGTGGACGTCTTCGTCAACAACGCCGGGGTCAAGGGCGGCACCCTGTTCCTCGAGACCGACTGGGATACCTGGCGCGGCACCCTCGCCGCGAACCTCGACGGGGCGTTCGTCTGCATCCAGCGGGCGGCGGCCCGAATGGTCAAGGCCGGCCGGGGCGGGCGCATCATCGCGGTCACCAGCGTGCACCAGGAGCAGCCCCGGGTCGGTTCCGCGGCGTACGACGCCTCCAAGCACGGGCTGGGCGGGCTGGTGCGGACCATCGCCCTCGAGCTGGCAGACCAGGGCATCACGGCCAACGCCGTACTGCCCGGGGAGATCTCGACCCCCATGAACGATGCCGAAGACGTGGATCCCCGAACCGTTGACCGGCCGGGCATTCCGGTGGGCCGTCCCGGCGACGCGAAGGAGGTCGCCGCGGTCATCGCCTTCCTCGCCTCACCGGCCGCAAGCTACGTCAACGGAGCATCGTTCGTCGTGGATGGCGGGATGCTCCTGATGGGCCCGCAGGCAGGGTCGCACCTCACCAGCGGGGCATGGCGCTCGCTCTGAGAAGCCGCATCCGGGCCTGTAACGTTGACCCGGTGAAACCTGTACCTCCCCGCCTCACCGCAGCCCTCTCCGCCGTTCTCCTCGGCGTAACGCTCGCCGCCTGCGGGTCTGACTATCCCCTGGGCCCGGAGCAGGAATCAGCGGCACGCAACGCCGACTCGAAGCTCCAGGGGGCCATCACCGGCGCCGGCTCATCGGCGCAGGGACCTGCCATGGAGGCCTGGCGGGCGGCCTTCGCCACCGTCAATCCACGCGCTCAGGTGCAGTACTCCCCCGATGGTTCCGGCGCCGGGCGCGGAGCGCTCCTGGCCGGGGCGGTGACCTTCGCCGGCTCCGACGCCTACCTCAGCGACGAGGAGCTCGCCGAATCCGCAGAGGCGTGCGGGCCGGGCGGCGCCTTCAACATTCCCGCCTACGTCTCCCCCATCAGCATCGCCTTCAACCTCCCGGGCATCACTGAGCTGAACCTCGACGCGGCGGCCATCGCCAAGATCTTCCGCGGTGAGATCGCCGTCTGGAACGACCCGGAGATCGCCTTGCAGAACCCTGGGGTCGACCTGCCCGGGACGCGCATCGCCCCGGTCAGCAGGTCAGATGACTCCGGAACCACCGAGAACTTCACCGACTACCTCCACGCCGTGGTGCCCGAGATCTGGACCGATGAACCCGACGGAACCTGGCCCGGAAGCATCGGCGGGGAGAACTCCAAGGGCAACTCCGGGGTGGTCAGCACCGTCTCGGGCACCGAGGGTGCCGTGACCTACGCCGATGACTCGGCCGTCGGACCGCCTCTTGGACGGGTGAACCTGCGCGTGGGCAGCGAGTACGTGCCTGTCAGCGCCGAAGCCGCCGCGGCCGCCGTCGACCTCGCCTCGATGGTTCCCGGCCGCCCCGACTACGACATGTCCCTCGAACTTGACCGCACGACGACGGCCGCGGGGACGTATCCCCTCGTGCTGGTGTCCTACCACATCTACTGCTCGAGCTATGAGAACGAACAGTCAGCCGAGGTGGCCAAGGCCTTCGGCGCGTATGCGGTGAGCGAGGATGGCCAGCAGGAGGCGGCCGAGGCCGCGAAGAGCGCCCCGCTCTCGGCCGAGCTCTCCCGCCGGGCCATGAAGTCGATCGCCGGGATCACCGTGGCGAAGAGCTGACAGCGCCTTCCCGGGGGCCGGGCAGAACGACGGCGGGGCACCGGTTGGTGCCCCGCCGTCGTCGTCCGTGCGCCGGCTCTGCGCCTACTGTCCGGCGCGAGGTCCGCCCGACTCCGGGTCGTCGAGGGACAGGTCCGGAAGGTCACCATTGGCCGGCGATGCCTCCGAGCTGACTCCGCTCGAGGGCGCGCTGATGTCGCCGCGCCATGCGCCGCTCTCACCGCCGCTCTTCTCGATGAACTCCTTGAACCGCTTGAGGTCGGCCTTCACCTGGCGCTTGTCGGCGTTGACCACCGAGCCGATCTTCTCGCTGAAGGTCTCGGGGTGCCAGTCGAGCTGCACCATCAACCGGGTGGTGTTGTCATCGATCCGGTGGAAGGTCACCACACCGGCATGGGATTCTCCGTCGGTGCTCTTCCACGCCACCCGCTCATCGGGGTGCTGCTCGGTGATCTCGGCATCGAACTCCCGCTTCACGCCGCCGATGCTTGTCACCCAGTGGGTGGAGGTGGCGGAAAGCTGGGTCACCGAGTCGACGCCGCCCATGAACTTGGGGAAGGTTTCGAACTGTGTCCACTGGTTGTAGGCCGTGCTGACCGGTACCGAAACTTCAATCGATTCCTGGACTGTTGCCATAACGCGTTCCTCCTTGGGGGTGGGGCCGGGACCGCTGTCCGCGGCCGGCTTGGACTCAACGTGATTCGCAAGATAATCAAAACAATAAGTACGCTTAGGATATGCAGATCCGTTGGATTTGGCTAATGCGCGGTGCCCGACGGCCGCAGCGCCACAGTGGCCTCAAACACGTCGATCGACCAGTTCCCGGCCGGGCTCATCTCGACGCAGCAGACCATTAACCGCGTGGTCCGCATGCTCGAGTCGGCAACGGCCGCCATCCGGGCCGGGCACACCGCCGCAGGGCGGGTACCCGGCGGCTGCCTTCGACAAAACCACAATTTTATAGTGTGTAGGCTAGTTAGACGGTCTAGCAGAAGGCCGATCACGAACACTTCCGGAGTTTGTGCATCGGTCCCTGAATTCCTGGGGTGCGCCAGCGGCTGATGCTCCACCTGGGACGACCGAACGAAACAGGACCAGAGATCATGGCCGACCGGGTTGCTGGGCAAACACCCACCGACTACCTTCAGGAACTCATCCTCGAAACCGACGATGTCGAAGAATTCCTCAACGAATTCGCGGCGTTTTCGGCCAACCAGTTGTTTGACCGCACCGGCGGGGTGCTCTGCGGAGTCACCCTTCTCCGGAGCAGGCGGGCGGGCACCGTGGCCAGCAGCAGCCCCGAGGCCAAGGCGCTCGACGAGATCCAGTACCGCCACACGGACGGGCCGTGCCTGACCGCCTGCGTCGAGCACCGGACCGTCCATGTTGCCGACGTGGCCACCGACGAACGGTGGCCCGACTACCTCTCCGACATCTCGCAGCACGGCGTCCAGTCGATCCTTGGAGTGCCCTTCGACCTCGAAGCGGGAACGATGGCGGCGCTGAACGTGTACTCCATGCAGAACGCAGGCTTCGACGAGGAGTCGATCCGCACCGCCGAGGGATTTGTCCGCCAAACCTCCAAGGCGCTGATGCTCTCGGTCCGCCTGGCCCAGCACAGCGACTCGGTGTCGAACCTCAAGGCCGCGATGAAATCCCGCACCGCCATCGATATCGCCATCGGGATCATCATGGCCCAGAACCGCTGCAGCCAGCAGGAGGCCTTCAACATCCTCAAGTCGGTCTCAAGCAGCCGCAACCGGAAGGTCCGCGACATCGCCGCTTCCGTGGTGGCATCAATCGGCCAGGGCGAGCCCGAGACGCACTTCGAGGCCTGAGCGGAAGCGGCCGCGCCTTCGCTGAAACTGCAGCTCACCACCCTCCGCAGGGCCCAAAACGTGGTTACCTACAAACTCGCGGAAATCTTCTTCCCTGGCCCCGCTGAAACTGCAGCTCACCACCCTCCGCAGGGCCCAGAACGTGGTTACCTACAAACTCGCGGGACCGGTCCGGGCCGGCTAGCGCGGAAGGGGTTCAGCGGCGCCGGCCCCGCCGGTTCTGGGGTGTCCCCGAGCCTGGCTTTCCTGCTTTCCCGGAGCCCTTCCGGGGCTCGGGCTTGGCGCCGGAGCGTTTCGCGCCGGACGGTGCGGCCTGCTTCTTTGACCCTTGCTGGGCCGCCTTCCGCGCCGATGCCTTCTGCGGCGCACTTTTCCGCGGCCCGTCCGCGGCCGAGGGCTGGCGCGAACTGCGTTCGGTCCTGCCGCGCACGATCCCGATGAACTCCTCGACGTCCTGCGAGTCGTTCCCTTCAAGCCAGGCGATGCCGATCGTGGTTCCCGGGAGTTCGGGCACCGGCCGGTGCACCGCGTCCCGGCGGGCGTGCAGCCGGGCCAGGGACATCGGAAGCACCACGACGCCGGCTCCCGATGCCGCCACCTCCACGGCTCCCGCCGGGCCTCCGCACTCCTCGACATCGAGCAGGTTCTCCGCCTCGAGCTCGACCAGCGGCACCTCGTCGAACAGCGAGATTTCATGCTCCTTGGAGGAGACCACCACTGCCTGTTCCTCGTACAGCGGGATGATGAACAGGTTCTCGCGGTTCACGGGAAGCCGGACGAAGAGGACGTCGGCTGCGGCCGAGTGCAGGGCGGCCACGGCGTCGTCGCCGTACTGCTGCAGCTCCAGCGGCACGTCCGGGTGCCGCTCCCGCCACCGGCCCACCCACTTGCCCGGGGTGACGCCGGCGACGAAGCCCACGGAAAGCCTTCGGGGCTTGAACTCTGGCACAACCTCACCCTAGTCCACCGGCAGCCGGGGCAGTGCCGGGGGCGGTTACGCTTGGATCATGACCCCCGCAAAAACCCCGCAGACCATGAAACCGGCCACCGCGGCCAAGAAACTTGGCATTTTCCTGCCCGCCGCCCCCTCGGAATTCCAGGAGCGGGAACTGACGCGTGGAGAGTTCAACGAACTGCAGCAGAGCCCGCCGGAGTGGCTCGCCGAGCTGCGCCGCAACGGCCCGCATCCCCGCCCGGTGGTGGCGCAGAAGCTGGGGATTTCCGTCAGCGGGCTCGCCCGCGGCGGCGTCACCGAGGCACTGACCACCGCGCAGATCACGGCGCTGCTTCAGGATCCCCCGGCCTGGCTCGTCACTGAACGCTCCACCCAGGCGGAGGTGCGCGCCGAGGCTGCCCGGGTCAAGGAGCGCAACGCCCAGCGGGCCCAGCAGGACCCCGCTCCACGGCCGGACAAGAAGTAGCCGCGCAGGAACAGCCGCTGTCCGGATAACCACTTTTAACGACGGTTTTCCTCCACCGCGTAGCACATTTGAGGCCTTTCCCGGGCCCGGGCCTCCGATTGACTTAATAGAACACGTATTCGAATATTGAGTCGTGACTCCACCAGCCGCAGGCGCCCTTGAGCAGGACGAGCCGTCCTTCTCCGGCTCCGGCGCGTCCGGTCCGCGGCTGGTTACGGCGCCGTCCCCGGGCATCCTTCCGGCGGACCTGCAGCAGCGCATCAACCAGATGCAGACCAGCCGGCTGGACTCGAAGCGGCTTCCCACGGTTCCGGCGCTGGCAAGGATCCTGCCCGGCGGCGGCCTGCAGTCCGGGGGCTCCTACTCGGTGCGGAACTCCGCCGCCCTGGCCATGGCGCTGCTGGCCGGGCCCTCCGCCCAGGGGGCCTGGTGCGGGGTGGTCGGGCTGCCCGAGTTCAGCGTTGAGGCCGCGCGGGAATTCGGAATCAACCTTGACCGGCTGATCCTGGTGCCCGCCCCGGGAGCCCAGTGGCTCACGGTGACGGCGGCCCTGGTCGATGTGGTGTCGGTGGTCCTGACGCGCGCACCCGAACACCTCGCCCCCACCGATACGGCCCGGCTCAAGGCGAGGCTCCGGCAGCGCGGGGCCGCCATGATCACTCTGGGGAGCTGGCAGCAGAGCGACTCAACCCTGGGTGTCGCCGAGAGTGTATGGGAGGGACTGGGCTCCGGGAGGGGTCACCTGCGCGCCCGCCGGATGAAGATCACTGCCACCCACCCCTCGGGCCGGTCCCGGCACGCCTATCTCTGGCTTGCCGACCTGCAGCACGGGCTGCGGGACCCGGCCGGCGGGTACCTCCCGGCCGGTGACGGCACCCCGGGCTCCGCCGACGGCGGGGATCCCCTCTTCTGGCCCACCCTGATGAACTCCTGATGGACAGCGCACCCGCCGGAGACGGCTCCCCGCCCACCGCCACCCGGACCCTCCTGCTGTGGTGCCCGGACTGGCCGATCACGGCCGCCCTGCGTGAACATTCCCTCGAGGCCGATGCGGCCCTTGCCCTGGTGTCCAAGGGAGAGGTTTTTGCCTGCTCCCCGGCCGCACGCCAGGACGGGGTGCGCCGGGGGCTGCGGGTCCGCGAGGCCCAGGCCCGGTGTCCGCACCTGATCTGCCTGCCCTACGACCCGGACCTCGACCAGCGCAGCTTCGAACCGGTCACCGCCGCCGTTGAAGCCATCCTGCCCGGGGTGCAGGTTCTCCGGCCGGGCCTGTGCGCAATCCGGGCCAAGGGCCCCTCCCGCTACTACGGCAGTGAGGAGAAGCTGGCCTCCGTCGTCTTCACCACCCTTGCCGCCATCGGCCTGACGGATGTGCGGATCGGGATCGCCGACGGCCTGTTCGCCGCCGAGCAGGCGGCCCGGGTCGCCGAGGAGACCGACGACGCCGACGCGCCGCTGTGCATCATCCCGCCCGGGCGCTCCCCCTGGTTCCTCAGCACGTTTCCCCTGGACGTCCTCGACCAGCCGAAGCTCGCAGTGCTGCTGCGCCGCCTGGGGATCCGCTCGCTCGGTGACTTCGCCGCACTGGAGGCGGCCGATGTCCGCAACCGGTTCGGCGAGGAGGGCGCACTGGCGCACCGGATGGCCAGCGGGATCGACTCCGCGGCCGTGGTGCCGCGCCTGCCCCCGCCGCAGCTGGACACCGCCGTCGATTTCGAGCCGCCGCTGGTCCGCATCGACCAGCTTGCCTTTGCCTTCCGGATGTCCGCCGAAGCCTTCGTCGGCCGGCTGCGGGGTGCCGGGCTTGTCTGCACGGCACTGCGGGTGGTGTTGAGCAGTGATTCCGGCGAGGTGTCGGAGCGCACCTGGCAGCACCCCCGCTGGTTCGACGCCGACGACGTGGTCGACCGGGTGCGGTGGCAACTGCAGGGGGGAAGGAACGCCGACAGCGGGCTGAGCTCGGGCATTACCCGGGTGCATGTGGATCCGGTGACTGTGGAGGACCTCGGCGACCATGCCGACGGGCTCTGGGGAACCGGCCCCGACGAGAGCGTCCACCACGGCCTGGCCCGGATCCAGAGCATGCTCGGCCACGGCGCCGTCCTCACGGCGATTATTGCCGGCGGGCGTCTCCTGGCGGACCGCCGCGTCTACATCCCCTGGGGCGACGCAGCCCCAGGCTCCGCCGGCACGCTTCCCCGGGACCGGAACCTGCCCTGGCCGGGGAGGCTGCCCGGGCCCGTCCCCGCCACGGTGTTTGCCGAACCGGTTCCGGCCGTCGTCGTCGATGCCGCGGGAAACGGCGTCGACGTCGACGGCCGGGGGGTGCTCAGCGCGGACCCCGCGTTTTTTTCGGCCGGCCGGAACACCGGACCGCGGTGGCCGGTGCAGTCCTGGGCCGGGCCCTGGCCGATCACCGAGCGCTGGTGGGATCCGGCGGGCCGGGTCCTGAACCGGTTCCAGCTGGTGGATCCGTCGGGCTCGGCCTGGCTGTTCCTCCTCGAGGACCACCGGTGGTGGGCCGAAGCCACCTATGACTGATGCACAGACCACCAATGCACTAACCACTAATTCACTGACCCGCCGGCCGATGCGCCGGCCCAACCGCCACCACCACCACCACCACCACCAATCAGGAGCCGACCATGGGATGGAGCAACCCGCCCGTACCGTGGTCGGACTTTGAGCGGAATCTCTCGGATTCCACCCGGCCGGGGCTGCCTCCTCCGGGCGCCGACGGCGGGGACAGTCCGGCCTGGTCGCGCAAGCGCCAGCCCTACACCCAGCCGTCCGGCCCCGAACCGGATGCCGGGCCCGCGGTGCCCTATGCCGAACTCCACGTGCACTCGAATTTCAGCTTCCTTGACGGGGCCTCAAGCCCCGAACACCTCATTGAGGAGGCCCGGCGGCTCCGGCTGCAGGGCCTCGCCCTGACCGACCATGACGGACTGTACGGGGCGGTCCGCTTCGCGGAGGCGGCCGAGAAGCACCAGGGGCTCTCCACCATCTACGGCGCCGAGCTCTCCCTCGGGCTGTCCAAGCCCCAGAACGGGGAGGCGGACCCCGAAGGCAGCCACCTGCTGGTCCTGGCCCGGGGATCGGCCGGCTACCACCGCCTGGCCGGGGCCATCACCGCGGCGCAGCTTTCCCGCGGTGCGGAGAAGGGCAGGCCCCGGTACGACGTCGGGGAGCTCGCTGCGCGGTCCGCGGGCCACTTCTTCATCCTCACCGGGTGCCGGAAGGGCACCGTCCGGCAGGCCCTTGCCTCCGGCGGCGCACCGGCGGCGGAAGCGGAACTTCGGCACCTGGCCGAACTGTTCGGCCGGGACAACGTGGCCGTCGAGCTCTTCGACCACGGCAATCCCACGGACAGCGTCACCAATGACGCCCTGGCCGCCCTGGCCGCCCGGATGGACCTGCCGCTGGTGGCCACCAACAATGTTCACTATGCCGACCCGGGCCGGTACCGGACCGCCACGGCATTGGCTGCGGTGCGGGCGCGCCGGAGCCTCGACCAGATGGACGGCTGGCTTCCGGCGGCGAGCACCGCACACCTGCGCAGCGGCGCCGAAATGGCGGCGCGGTTTCGGGCGTACCCGGGCGCCGTGGAGCGCACCGTCGACCTCGCGGCGGATCTGGCGTTCCGGCTGCGCAGTGTTAGGCCCGGCCTGCCGAACCTCGACCTGCCGGAGGGCCACACGCAGATGAGCTACCTGCGCCGGCTTGTGTGGGAGGGGGCGGACCGGCTCTATTCCGGCCGGGAGGAGGTCCGGGACCGGATCCAGCGGGAGCTCGACGTGATCGAGAGCAAGAACTTCCCGGGCTACTTCCTCATCGTCCACGACCTGGTGCAGTTCGCGCGGAGCCAGGGCATCTTGTGCCAGGGGAGGGGATCGGCGGCCAATTCGGCCGTGTGCTACCTGCTGGAGATCACGGCCGTGGATTCGATCAAGTACCAGCTGCCCTTCGAACGCTTCCTTTCCAGCATGCGCGATGAGGAGCCCGACATCGACGTCGACTTTGATTCGGACCGGCGCGAGGAGGTCATCCAGTACGTCTACCGCAAGTACGGGCGGTTCAACGCCGCCCAGGTGGCCAATGTCATTACCTACCGTCCCAAGTTCGCGGTGCGGGACATGGCCAAGGCGCTGGGGCACAGCCCGGGACAGCAGGATGCCTGGTCCAAGCAGGTGGAGCGCTGGGGAGGCCTTGTCTCCAGCACCGACCATGACATCCCCGAACCCGTGGTCGAGCTCGCCCGGAGCATCCTGACCTTTCCGCGGCATCTGGGAATCCATTCGGGCGGCATGGTGCTCACGGACCGGCCCGTGGGAGAAGTATGCCCCATTGAGCATGGACGGATGGAGGGGCGCACGGTCCTGCAGTGGGATAAGGACGACTGCGCGTGGATGGGGCTGGTGAAGTTCGACCTGCTGGGCCTCGGGATCCTCGCCGCGATCCAGTACAACTTCGACTTGGTGGAGGAACACTTCGGCGAGAAATGGGAGCTGGCAACCATCCCCAAGGAGGAACAGGGCGTCTACGACATGCTGTGCTTCGCCGATTCGGTGGGGGTCTTCCAGGTGGAGAGCCGGGCCCAGATGGGAATGCTTCCCCGGCTGCAGCCCCGCCAGTTCTACGATCTGGTCATCGAGGTGGCCCTGGTGCGGCCCGGGCCCATCCAGGGCGGAGCCGTCCACCCCTATATCAAACGCAAAATGGGCGAGGAGGAAGTCCGCTACCTCCATCCGGACCTCGAACCCGTCCTGGAGCGGACCCTCGGCGTGCCGCTGTTCCAGGAACAGCTGATGCAGATGGCCATGGTGGTGGGGGGCTGTTCAGGGGCCGACGCCGACCTCCTGCGCCGTGCGATGGGGTCCAAGCGCGGCGAGGAACGGATCGAATCGTTGAAGGCCCGGCTGTACGAGGGCATGGCCGCGAAGGGGATCCCCCCGGACACGGCCGATGCCATTTACAACAAGATCCAGGCGTTCGCGAACTTCGGCTTCGCGGAAAGCCACTCCATCAGCTTCGCGCTGCTGGTCTACGTCAGCGCCTGGCTGAGACTCCACTACCCGGGGGCCTTCCTTGCCTCACTGCTGCGGGCCCAGCCCATGGGCTTCTACTCGCCGCAGACCCTTGTCGCCGATGCCCGCCGCCACGGGGTCCAGGTGCTGCGCCCGGATATCCTCCACTCCGGGGTTTACGCCGGCCTTGAGCCCCTTCCCGGCTTCACCCCCGGGCCGGAACGCCGGGGCCGCACCACCGGGGCCGACTGCTGCGTCGAGGACCAGCAGCCGCCGGTCGAACCGTTCGACCGCAGCATCCCGTTCGATTCGACCCGGCACCGGCGCGACGGCAACTACGCCGTGCGCCTTGGCCTGGACAGCGTCCAGTCCATCGGCGCGAAGGTCGCCCGGAGGATCGTGGACGAGCGCACTCATTCCGGACCCTTCGAGGACATGAGCGACCTGGTCCGGCGCACCGAACTCACTGCCGCGCAGCTCGAACTGCTCGCCGCCGCCGGGGCGTTTGATTCAATGGGCCTGTCCCGGCGGGAGGCGCTGTGGAACGCCGGCCCGGCCGCCACCGAACGGGAGGGGCAGATCAAGGGAACGGCTGTCTACATCCAGCCCCCGTTGCTGCCGGAACTGTCGGGGATCGACGCCGTGGGCTCGGATCTGTGGGCCACCGGGATCACTCCCGATGACCATCCGGTGCGGCATGTGCGGGAGAGGCTGAAGCGCCGGGGCGCCCTTAGCGCGGCCGAACTGCAGGTGGCCGAACCGGGGCGGCGCGTGGAGGCCGGAGGGGTGGTGACCCACCGGCAGCGCCCGGCAACCGCCAGCGGAATCACCTTCATGAACCTTGAGGACGAAACCGGGCTGGTCAATGTGATTTGCTCCGTGGGCGTGTGGCAGCGCCACCGCCGGGTGGCCCGGGAAGCCAGCAGTGTGATTGTCCGCGGCATACTCGAACGCTCGGCCGAAGGGGTCGTGAACCTGGTGGCGGACCGCATCGAGGTGCTCCAGCTCAAGGCGACCACGCGCTCCCGGGATTTCCGCTGACCAATGGGAGCCTGGCCGCGGATGGCAGACAACAGAAGGCACCGGACAACAAAAGACACCCCGGCCGCCGGGCCGGGGTGTCTTGTCTGGTGCGCGAGGGGGGATTTGAACCCCCACACCCTTTCGGATACTGGCACCTGAAGCCAGCGCGTCTGCCGTTCCGCCACTCGCGCAGAAAAGTTTCCAAGCTTACCGATTCGTTCCGGTTTCACTTGTGAACAGCAGAAATAAGCATAACGGAGCATCCCAGAAAATACCTAAACGAGCCAGGGCGGCAGTCCGCGGGCGCCGGCTCTCCCTCCCCGCACCCGGCGGGCTTCCGGGCGGCGCGGCCGCGGCGGGCCGGGCCCTCAATAAGGTTATTACCAGGCCATCCCAGTAGTATCGAAGGGAACGCACCCGCGTTGATACGGTCCTGGGCACTTTCGCCCGGGACCTTGGGTACCGTACAGGTCCACGAGCACGGCACCGGACAAGACATCAGGCAGCGAGCGGTTAGGAGGTGGCACATGGGCATTCTCGACAATGTTGAACGTGGCTTGGAAAAGCTGGTCCGGGGCGCCTTCAGCACCGGATCCCGCTCCCGGGTCCAGCCCGTGGAGATCGCCAGCTCCCTGCGGCGCGAACTCGACCACAAGTCGCTGGTTCTGGCCGAGGGACGCACCCTGGCCCCCAACGTCTTCACTGCCCGCCTCTCGGACCCTGACTTCGAACAGGCCCAACAGTGGGGATCGGCCCTCGCCGAAGAGCTGTGCGACGTCGTCATCCGGCACGTCAACAGCCAGCAGTACACCCTCCAGGGCCCGGTGCGCGTCTCCTTCGCCAATG
Source organism: Arthrobacter zhaoguopingii (assembly GCF_009828605.1). Classification (NCBI taxonomy): domain Bacteria; kingdom Bacillati; phylum Actinomycetota; class Actinomycetes; order Micrococcales; family Micrococcaceae; genus Arthrobacter; species Arthrobacter zhaoguopingii. Next base: position 100,046 of record NZ_WIAE01000004.1, read on the forward strand.
ATCCGGCGCTGAAGCCCGGCGTCTTCGAGGTCGACTCAAGTATCGAAAAGCAGCCGGGGTCCCGGTCGCCCGCCGCGCCGGCGGCTCCCGCGCGCCAGCCCGTGCAGTACCAGCCCATCCTCGAACTCGAAGGCCAGCGCTACTCACTCAACGCCGGGTCCATCGTCCTGGGTAGGTCCTCCGAGGCGGACATCCTCGTCGAGGACACCGGCGTCTCGCGGCGCCACCTTGAAATCCGCACCGACGGTGGACGGGCCGTCGCCATCGAACTCGGCTCGACCAACGGCAGTTTCGTCAACGGCCAGCGCGTCCAGGGCCAGACCGAACTCACCGACGGCTCGATGATCACCATGGGCCGCACCCGCATGACCTTCCGACTGGTTCCCGTCCAGAACGGTGGACACCGGATATGAGCGAACTGACCGTGACGCTGCTGCGCTACGGATTCCTGCTTCTTGTGTGGATCCTGGTGATCAGCACCGTCAGCGCCCTTCGCCGTGACCTGGTGGTGGGCCAGCGCAACAAGACCGGCTCGCCCTCCCCGAGGCAGGCCCGGAAGCACCCGGAACTGGTGGAGGAGCCGGCGTCGCCCCGGCCCCAGGCCCGCCGGCTCATGGTGACCGAAGGCCCCCTGACGGGCACCACGCTTGACCTCGCCGCGAGCCCGATCCTGCTCGGCCGCGCACAGGAGGCGACGCTGGTGCTCGAGGACGACTATGCCTCGGGCCGGCACGCGAGGCTGTTCCCGCAGGGAAGCCGGTGGTTCATCGAGGACCTTGGCTCGACGAACGGAACCTACCTTGCGGGGAACCAGCTGACCCGCGCCCTCCCCGTCGACCCCGGCGTGCCCATCCGGATCGGTAAGACGGTTATCGAATTGAGGCCATAACCATGGCCTACTTCCTGCGGTTCGCCGCGCGCTCCGACGTGGGCATGGTCCGCGCCAAGAACGACGACTCCGCCTATGTGGGCCGCTACCTCGCCGTGGTTGCCGACGGAATGGGCGGCCACGCCGGAGGGAACATCGCCTCGGCCTCCACCGTCCTGGACCTGGTCCACCTTGACCGCAGCCATCAGCGCGGGGACGCCGGCACCGAACTGGCCGACGAGATCCAGACCGCCAACTCCCTGCTTTCGGAACTCGTCAGCACCAATCCGCAGCTCGCCGGGATGGGCACCACAGTGACTGCCCTGCTGCTGAACGGGGACCGGCTCGAACTGGCCCATATCGGTGACTCGAGGGCCTACCGGCTGAAAAACGGCGTCTTTGAGCAGATCACCACCGATCACACGTTCGTGCAGCGCCTGATCGATGAAGGCCGGCTCCGCCCCGAGGAAGCCGATGTGCACCCCCACAAGAACGTCCTGATGCGGGTGCTGGGCGATGTCGATGCGAGCCCGGAGTTGGATCTGCAGACCCTTGAGGTCGAGCCGGGCGAGCGGTGGCTTCTCTGTTCGGATGGACTCACGGCGGTGCTGAACGACCGCATGGTTGAGCAGATCGTTCGGGAGACCCCGAACCTTGACGAGTGCGTCAACGCGCTGGTGGAGCTCACCCTGGCCGGCGGGTCACCGGACAATGTCACGGTCGCCGTCATCGAGGTCGCCCTGACCACCGGCGACGAGCCAGAACCGGAGCTGCGCCCGGTTCTCCCCTCGGCCCGTGAGGCGGCAGGGGAGCGCGAGGCTTCCTCGGGACCCGCCGACGTCTCAGCCGCCGCTTCCGAGGGACCCGCCGAGCCGGCCGTGCGCGCCGACCTGATCCGTGCGGACCTCCTCAGCCGGCCGCACCTGCTTGTGGGCGCCGCGGCGCTTGCCACCGAGACCGGCCAGATCCCGATCGTCACCCAGCGCTCAACCGAGCGGCGGGCGGCCCTGATGCTCACCCACAAGGCCCAGGCGCCCGACGGCCCCCTCGAGGAGGCACCGGCGCCCCCGGTCCGCCGCTGGCTGGGCCCGGCCTTCGTCACGCTCGGGGTGCTGATCCTGCTGGCCGTCCTCGGATTCGGCTACACCTGGACGCAGACCCGGTTCTACGTTGCGGCGGCGGGGGACCGGGTGGCCGTCTACAACGGCGTCCCGCAGACGCTGGGTCCCATCCAGCTCAGCCACGTCTACGAGCGGACCACCATTCCGGTGTCGAACCTCCCGGAGTTCCGGCGCTCCCAGCTGGAGGGCGGCCTGCCCGCCAGTGACCTCCAGGAAGCCGAACGCATCATTGAGGACCTGCGGGGTGAACTGCGCGCCGTGGGCTGCGCGCCGGAGGGAGGCCCTCAGGCCACCGACGGCCCGAGCGCCGAACCGACCCCCGGCCCGTCCGCCTCCGCGTCCCCCAAGCCGACGGCATCCCCATCGGCATCACGTTCCGCGTCCCCGTCCGCGTCCCCTTCGGCATCCGCGGGCGCGACGTCGACCCCGCGGGCCCAGCCGTCACCCTCGGATGCTCAGACGGACCCCGGAGCCGTCACCGCCGACTGTGGAGGCAACCTCGAATGAGCGATGTCCTGACCGTCCCCCGCTCGCGGCGAAATGTGGAGGCGGCCCTGCTGCTGCTCGCCTTCGCCGTGGCCGTTGGTGCCAACTTCGTAGCGGGGCTTGAGCGCGAGGAGCCCTTCAACGACTACTTCTGGAGGCAGGCGTCCACACTGGTGGGCATGGGGATCCTCGTCCACCTCATCCTCCGCATCCGCGCGAAATATGCAGATCCCGTAATACTTCCGATCGTCGTCGCCCTGAATGGGATCGGTCTTGCCATGATCCACCGGCTCGACCTGCCCCGGATGGAGAACCCGGACTTCGTTCCCGTGGCGCCGCAGCAGCTGACCTGGACGGCGGTGGCGATCGTTGCGGCCTCATTCCTGTTGATCTTCCTGCGCGACCACCGCCTCCTCCGCCGGTTCACCTACATTTCGCTGATCGTCAGCGCCATCCTGCTGATGCTGCCGCTGACCCCGATCGGCCTGCCGATCAACGGTGCGCGCATCTGGATCAATGTCGGCTTTGGCACGTTCCAGCCGGGTGAGGTCGCCAAAATCACCCTGGCCATCTTCTTCGCCGGGTACCTCTCCACCAACCGGGACCTGATTCTGCTGGCCGGCAAGAAACTCGGACCCCTCCAGCTCCCCCGGTTCAAGGACCTTGCCCCGATGGTCGCCGCCTGGCTCGTGAGCATCGGCGTGCTGGTCCTGCAGCGCGACCTCGGGTCCTCGATCCTCTTCTTCGGCCTGTTCATGGCCATGATCTATGTGGCGACGAGCCGGGTGAGCTGGGTATTGATCGGGCTCGCCATGATCGGCGTCGGCACCTTCATCGCCCTTCAGCTGTTCAGCCATGTCGCGCTCCGCTTCGACAGCTGGCTCAACGCCTTCGACCCCGAGGTGTACAACCGGGCCCCGGGCGGAAGCCAGCAGGTGGTGCAGGGGCTCTTCGGGCTGGCCAATGGCGGGCTGGCCGGGACCGGGTTCGGCCAGGGCCGGCCCGACCTCGTAACATATGCCAACAGCGACATGATCATCGCCGCGCTTGGCGAGGAGCTCGGCATGATCGGCGTGTTCGCCATCATCCTGCTGTATATCCTCCTCGTCTCCCGCGGGTTCCGGGCGGCCCTAGGCACCAAGGACGGGTTCGGGAAGCTGCTGGCCTGCGGCCTTTCCTTCACCATCGCCCTCCAGTGTTTCGTGGTCATCGGCGGCATCACCCGGCTGATTCCCCTGACCGGGCTCACCACCCCGTTCATGTCCGCGGGCGGGTCATCCCTGCTGGCCAACTGGATCATCGTCGCCCTGCTGCTGCTGATTTCGGAGACCGCCCGCCGACCGGTGCGGACGGCCGCCCCCAGTGAACCGGCCACAGTTCCGTCGGTTTCAGGCAGGGGGGCGCTTCCGCGGCGCCCCAAGGAGGGATCACGTTGAACCAGGCAATCCGCAGCGCATGGGTGGTGGCGATCGGGATGTTCGCCCTCATTCTCGGATCGCTGACCTACGTCCAGTTCTTCGAGGCCGAGGAACTCAACACCAACGACTGGAACAACCGGCAGCTCTACCAGGACTTCGGCCGGCCCCGTGGGGCGATCCTCGTGGACGGCAAGGCAGTGGCGGAGTCGGTGCCCTCCAACGACCAGTTCAACTACCAGCGGGTCTACAAGGAGCCGAACCTTTACGCCCACCTGACCGGGTTCTACTCCCTGGTCAACGGGTCCACGCAGCTCGAGCAGGCCTCGGCCGGCCTGCTCTCGGGCACCAGCGACGAGCTGTTCTACGACCGGGTCGTTGGGCTCCTCTCCGGCGCCAGCAGCCAGGGCGCCTCGGTGGAGCTCACCATCGACCCCCAGATCCAGCAGCTTGCCTGGGATCTGATCCCGGAAGGACAGCGCGGCTCCATCGTCGTCACCGAGCCCGAGACCGGGAACATCCTCGCCATGGTCTCCAAGCCCTCCTACGATCCGAACCTGATCGCCGTCCACGACACCGAGATCGCTGCCCGGAACGTCGAACAGCTCTCGGCGGTCCCGGGCCTGTCGATCTACCGCAACCCGGCCACCGAATCCCTGGTGGCCCCGGGATCGGTCTTCAAGCTGGTGGTCGCCGCGGCGGCGCTCGAATCCGGCGACTACGACGCCGAATCCCAGATTCCCAACCCGCCCGTGCTCCCCCTTCCCGGCACCACCATCGGCCTGCCCAACTACGTCAATGGAACCTGCGCCACGCGCACGACCGCCGACCTGGAATTCGCCCTCGAGCAGTCCTGCAACACACCGTTCGCCCAGATCGCCTGGGACGTCGGCGAGGATGCCATCCAGGAACAGGCCCGGCTGTTCGGCTTCGGGGAGAGGCACCAGATCCCCGTGGCCGTCGAGGCCAGCCAGTTCCCCAGCGACCTCAGCCAGCCCGAGCTCGCCCAGTCGGCCATCGGCCAGTTCGACGTCAAGGTGACTCCGCTGCAGATCGCCATGGTTACCTCGGCGATCGCCAACAACGGCGTCCTGATGAAGCCGAACCTCATCAAGGCCGTGCGGGCCGCCGACCTCGAGCTGATCGATTCACCCTCACCCCAGGTCCTCCACGAATCCGTCAGCGCCGGCACTGCGGACCAGCTGACCGAGTGGATGGTGAACGTTGTGGACAACGGAACCGCCCGGGGCGCCCAGATTCCGGGCGTCGAGGTCGCGGGCAAGACCGGCACCGCCGAGGTCGAAGGGCGCGGAGACAACGCCTGGTTCACCGGATTCGCCCCGGCGGACGACCCCCAGGTCGCCGTCACGATCGTCATGGAGGATGTCGACCTGGCTACGGGATCGCAGCTCACAAGTCCAATTGCCAAGCAGATCTTTGAGGCGGTGTTGAACCAGTGAGGCCTACGTCGGGTATCACCCTGGGCGGCAGATTCCAGCTCACCGAACGCATTGCCATCGGCGGCATGGGCGAGGTGTGGAAGGCCCGGGACAAGGTGCTGGGCCGGGTAGTCGCCATCAAGATCCTGAAGGAGGAATATTCGGGGGACCCGGCGTTCCTGAACCGCTTCCGCGCCGAGGCCCGCCATACGGCCCTGCTGAACCACGAGGGCATCGCCAACGTCTTCGACTACGGCGAGGAGGAAGGCTCGGCCTACCTCGTCATGGAACTGGTGCCCGGCCAGCCCCTTTCGGCGGTGATCGAGCGCGAAGGGGTGCTCTCCCCGGACCGCGCCCTCTCGATCATCGGCCAGACCGCCACCGCCCTCGCTGTCGCGCACCGGCAGGGACTCGTGCACCGCGACGTGAAGCCGGGAAACATCCTCGTCCTCCCCGACGGGCGCGTGAAGATCACCGACTTCGGCATTGCCCGGCTTGCCGACCAGGTGCCGCTGACCGCGACGGGCCAGGTGATGGGCACCGCCCAGTACCTCGCGCCGGAGCAGGCCACCGGGCAGCAGGCCACCGGCTCGAGCGACATCTACGCCCTGGGCGTTATCGGGTACGAGCTGCTGGCCGGCCGGCGCCCCTTCTCCGGAGAGTCGCAGATCGCCATCGCCCTGGCCCAGGTCAATGACGCCCCGCCGCCGCTTCCGGAGCACATCCCGCACCCGGTGCGGGCACTGATCGCCTCGATGCTCGCAAAGGACCCGTCCGACCGGCCGGCGGATGCTGAATCCCTGTCCCGCGCCGTTGACGCCATCCGGGCCGGTTCGATCCGCGTCGCCGAGGCCGCGGTCCCCGGGATGCTCCTGTTCGGAGGCGACGCCGAGGCGACCGCCGCCGTGCCCCGCCAGGACACCGCGGCCACGCGCGCGGTGCCAGCTCCGTCGACCTCCGCGATGCCGACGGTCGCCGCGGCGGCCGCGGTTCCGGCCGCCGCAGGGACCGGCGGTCTTGCCGCTTCCCGGGACTGGACCGAGGAGGAGGTGGAACCGGGCGTCCCGCAGGAACGCGAGGAGCGCCGCCGCAACCCCTGGCTGCTCCCCGTCATCATCCTTCTGCTCATCGGCCTCCTGGCGCTGGCGTCGATCCTCATCTGGCCGCTCCTGACCGGCGAACGCGGAGACCCCGCGCCCGCGACGACGAGTTCCGCCCCCCGCTCGACCCCTCCGAGTCCGCGCCCCACGCCGACGACGCCTTCTCCGACGCCGGAGCAGACGACACCGGAGCCCGCGGCGATCGTGATTGACCCGAATGCATACCTGGGAAGGAATGTTGACGAGGTCACGGCGGAGCTCACCGCCCTGGGACTGTCGGTGAACCGCAGCGGCGAGCCATCGCTCGAGCCGGCCGGCACGGTGATCGACATCAACCCGGTCGGCACCGTAAGCCCCGGCCAGACCATCCAGCTGACCTTCTCGGAGGGCCCCCGCCAGGTCGCCGTCCCCGGTGGCCTCGTGGGCCAGGACGAGGGAACGGTCCGCCAGCGTCTCGTCGATGCGGGCCTGGCTCCGGTCAACGCCGGATCCGAGGTGTCCGACCAGCCGCAGGGCTCGGTCCTCCGGATCGATCCCGCCGAAGGCACGAACATCAACGAGGGTTCCGAGGTCCGGTACATCGTCTCCTCGGGCCCCCCTCCCACGACGCCGCCGGTCGAGGACGACGAGGCTTCGGCTGCGCCCACGCCCGGCGCGACGACCCCGGGATCGTGAGCCACCGTGGAGGGAATCCCGATGACGGCTGAGCGTGTCCTCAACGGCCGGTACGAGGTCCTGCACCTGATCGGACGGGGCGGTATGGCCGACGTCCACCTCGGCCGGGACATCCGGCTCGGGCGGTCGGTCGCCATCAAGGTCCTGCGCAAGGACCTCGCCCGGGACCCGCTGTTCCAGTCACGGTTCCGCAGGGAAGCGCAGGCGGTGGCGGGGCTGAACAACCCCAATATTGTTGCCGTCTACGACACGGGCGAGGAGGAGATCCCCGACCGGCCCGATCACGAGGTGCGGGTGCCGTTCATTGTGATGGAGTACGTGGAAGGCCGCACCCTGCGGGACCTGGTGAGGTCCGGGGAGCTGAACGAGCAGGATGCCGTGCGGTACCTGGCCGGTGTGCTTTCCGCGCTTGAGTACAGCCACCGCGCCGGGATCGTCCACCGGGACATCAAGCCCGCCAATGTCATGGTGACCCCCGAAGGCCGTGTGAAGGTCATGGACTTCGGCATCGCGCGGGCGATCGCCGACTCGGCGGCAACCATGACGCAGACCCAGGCCGTAGTGGGCACGGCCCAGTACCTTTCGCCCGAGCAGGCCCGGGGCGAGACGGTCGATGCCCGCAGCGATCTCTACTCGGCCGGGTGCCTGCTGTACGAGCTGGTGGCCGGGAGGCCTCCCTTTGTCGGCGACAGCCCGGTGTCGGTGGCGTACCAGCACGTGCGGGAGGAACCCAAACCGGCCAGCAGCTTCAATCCGCAGGTCAGTCCGGCCCTCGACTCGGTGCTGGCCAAGGCCCTGGCGAAGGACCGTGAGGATCGATTCCAGGACGCCGCCTCCTTCGCGGCCGCCCTTGAGGATGCCCGCCGCGGCAAGGTCTTCAGCGATACCGGGTCGCTGCCCACCCAGGCTCTGGCGACCGTAGAGCCTGCGACCCGGATGGTGCCGGCAGCGGCAGTGACTTTTCCAGCTGAGGCGGACGGGTCTCCCGCGACGCGCACCATGGAGAAGGTGCCCTCCTCCGGTGCCTCTTCGCTCGCCGCCCTGACCCACCGGGAGGAGGACCTGCTTCCGGCGCCCCGGGAGGACTATGACGACGAGGGCCACCGGAGCTCACACCGCCGGGCCTGGATCGTGGTGTGGGTCCTGGCCGCGGTGCTTGTGGTTCTCGCGGCCGGGTATGCCCTTCTCTACTCTGTCGGCAGGTCGGAGCCGGAGGCTCCACCCCGGATCGAGGTTCCTGCTGTGGCCAGCATGACCGAGGCCGACGGGGTCGCGACCCTCTATGAAGCCGACCTCATTCCGATCGTCGAAGAACGCTTCCATGCCACGACGGAGGCAGGGCTGGTCATCGACTCCGACCCGGCCGCCGGCGCGCAGGTCGAAGCCAAGTCCCGGGTGACCATCTCGATTTCCAAGGGTCCGGCCAATATCGCCGTACCCGAGGGCCTCGCCAACCTGACCGAGTCCTCGGCCCGTGAGGCTCTTGAGGCGGTCGGCCTCAAGGGCGGGGAGATCACCGAGACGCCGAGCCCCGACGTGCCGCAGGGCCGCGTGGTCTCCACGGACCCGCAGGCCGGGCAGTCCGTTCCCGCCGGCAGCGCGGTGAACCTCGTACTCTCCAACGGCAGGGTGGGCGTTCCACAGCTCATCGGGCTGACCGAGGCCGAGGCCAAAGCTGCCTTGGCCGATCCCGCGGTGAAGCTGCCCTTCCGGGTGGAGTTCGCCGAGGACAAGGATTCGGAGCCCGGCACGGTCCTGGAACAGAGCTCACCAGCGGCCTCCGAGGTGAACCAGGGGACCGAAATCGTCCTCACCGTTTCGCGTGCGCCGGAGCCGACCGAGGATCCGACGCCTCCGCCGTCCGCCCCCGAGACCGAACCCGAGACCGAACCCCGCCCTCCGGGTGGGGGAAAACCAAGCGATAAGCCCTCGCCCAAGCCCGACGATCCCTGACCCGACCCCGAAACCGGAGTCGGGGGAAATCCCGGATCCCTGGCGCACGGGCACCGACCCGGGTCGACCCGGCCAGCAGGGAAAGTCAGCGGGCCAGCGGGGACGGTCAGCGGGAGATCAGCGGACTGAGCGTGGCGGCCTTCGCCGCTGCGCCCTCAAGGCCCAGGGACTCGAGCCAGGTGCCGAGCATCTGGTAGCCACCCTCGGTGAGGACGGACTCCGGGTGGAACTGCACCCCGCACAGCGGTGCGGTCCGATGCTCAAGGCCCATAATGATTCCGCTGGCAGTGCGGGCCGTCACCTCGAGTTCGGCCGGAAGGTCGTCGCTGACGGCTGCCAGCGAGTGATAGCGGGTGGCGGTCAGGGGCGACGGGAGGCCCGCGAACACGCTCCCGGAGGTGTGCTCGACGAGCGAGGTCTTGCCGTGCATCAGTTCCGGTGCGTGGGTCACCGTGCCCCCGTAGGCCTCGGCGAGGGCCTGATGGCCCAGGCAGACCCCGAGCATCGGCTTCGCATGGTCCCCGCACCAGCGGATGAGGTCAACGATGACGCCGGCGTCGGCGGGTGTGCCGGGGCCGGGGGACACCAGCACGCCGTCGCGGCTCTCGGCGAGGGCCGCGGCTTCGGCGAGCGTGACGTCGTCGTTCCTCACGACGGTGGTCTCCGCCCCGAGTTCCTGAAGGTACCCCACGAGGGTGTAGACGAAGCTGTCGTAGTTGTCGACGACGAGAATCCGGACTGAATCAGCCATTTCACAAATGCCAATCGTTTTTGGGTGATGGATCCAATTGTGTCACCGCGCGGGGCTTCCGACAGCATCGGGGCGGTGGGACGGGGTGCTGGGCGCATCCTCCGGTGCCGGTCCTGCAGTCCCCGTCCCTGCCGCTGGTTTCTTGGTTAGAATCGACAGCAGGAACCGTGCCCGCGCCGGAGTCCGCAAGAGTCGGCGCGGAAAATCGTCGGGCGGCCCCGCCGCGCCATTGAAGGCCGGCCGTTCCCGCCCGGCCCGTCAAGGAGGATAAGTGCCCGAGTCAAAGCCCCGCAGGAAGACCGCACCGGCCAGGACTGCTGTCGCAGCGGAGCCCAAGCCCAACCCGGTCTGGTACAAGCCGGTCATGTTCGGGCTGATGATCCTTGGCCTGCTGTGGATCATCGTCTACTACATCTCCGAAGGCACCCTGCCCGTGCGGTCCTGGGAAGGACTGAACATCGTCGCCGGCTTCGGCATCGCGATTGTCGGGTTCCTGATGACCACGCGCTGGCGCTGACGGAGCCGATGCCCGGTGGGGACGCGCGCCGGCCCTCCTGAGGGGACGCCCGCGCCCGGGGACGTCGTCGTCATCACCGGAGCCTCAAGCGGGATCGGCCGCGCCACAGCCCACGCCTTGGCCGGAAACGGCGCCCGGCTCGTCCTCGCCTCCCGCGCGCCCGAAAGCCTCGGAGACGTCGTCGCCGAGTGCACCGCGCTCGGCGCGCGGGCCGTGGCCGTTCCTACCGATGTGACCCGTGAGGCCGACGTCGAGGCCCTGATGGAGGCGGCCCTGCGCGCCTACGGGCGCGTCGACGCCTGGATCGGGTGCGCGTCCTCCTACAGCTACGGGACCTTCGAGGACACCCCGTCAGCCGTCTTCCGCCGCATCGTCGAGACCACACTCTTTGGACAGGTGCATGGGGCCCGCGCCGTCCTTCCACACTTCCGCGCACGGGGCCGCGGCACCCTCGTCCTCGTGGGGTCGGTGTTCTCCAAGGTCTCCGCCCCCTATATCTCTCCGTATGTCACGGGCAAGTTCGGACTGCTCGGCTTCGCCGAGGTGCTGAGGCACGAATACCGGGACGCTCCGCAGATTTCCATCTGCGCCGTCCTGCCGGCCACCATCGACACACCCATCTACCAGCATGCCGCGAACTACACCGGCAGGGAGATCCACCCCCTTCCTCCGGTGGTTGCCCCCGAACGCGTCGCCCGCGCCATCGTACGCACCGTGCGCCGTCCGAGGCCGGTCCGGGTGGTGGGACGCCTCCAGGGCGCCGCTATCCCACTTTCCGCCTTCCTCCCGGGCCTCTATGCGCGCTGCATCCACCCCCTGATGGACATCCTGGCCCTCCGCCGGGGGTCGACCTCCCCGGCCGCCGGGACGGTCTTCGCGCCCGACCCCTCGACCAACCGCGTGACCGGCGGGTGGCGGACCGCAGCCGCCCTGCGGTCCTGGCCGTACGGCCCACGGTCTGCCCGTCGGCGGAAGTCCCGCCCATCGCATGCAGGCGCCGGAGAACCGGCTCCACGGAGCGGGACCGGGGCCTGAAGCCCCATCGCCACAGCACCGGCCTCCGGAGTGCCGGGAGCGCGGTCCGCCAGGGAGCACCCGACCAGGGTGCCGGGAGCGCGGTCCGCTCGGGAGCGCCCGATCAGGGATGGGGGCCCCGAAGAGGCCGCTGTGAACAGATCGTGGGCATGGGGAAACCCGGCACGGGACCGTCAGCGACAGCAGCCACATTTGTCCCAATATTCCCTGTACACACGTTGTGCACTAAGTTATCCACAGGTGTGGAGAAGATTGGGGGAAAATCCTCCCGATCGGCCGAGTGCCGCCCCATTGTTATCCACATCTGTGGAATTACATGTGTGTAAGTTTTCCCCGGTGTGGATAAACCCTGTGGATAAAGCGAAGGGATCCGGCGGCCTGAGCGGCCGCCGGATCCCTTACCGGTTCGTTGTACACAGCTGTCGATGCCGCCTACACCGTGATGAGGGCCGATCCGAGGAACGTCAGCACGGCGAGGAGAGCCGTCACCGCTCCCACTCCGCTCCACTGAAGTGCCGGGCGCATCCGGCCGCGGGGCACATAGGCCAGCACGGCCGCAACGGCGGCCCCGGTCAGCAAGCCGCCCAGGTGGGCCTGCCAGGCGATGCCTGGCACGACGAAGCCCAGCACCCCGTTGACGGCGATGAGGACGAGGATCTGGCGGACGTCCCCGCCCCGCTTCTTCTGAATGACGAAGAGGGCGCCGAAGAGGCCGAAGACCGCGCCGGAGGCTCCGACGACCGGCTGGAACGGGTTGCTCAGCAGCAGGACCCCCACGGAGCCGCCCAGGGCGGAGAGCAGATACAGAGCCAGGAAACGGGCGCGCCCGAGCGCCGGCTCCAGCGACTGGCCCAGAATCCACAAGGCATACATATTGAAGGCGATGTGGAGCAGGAAATTGGGCGAGTGAAGGAACGCGGCGGTGAACATCCGCCACGGCTCGGCCTCAATGGTCCCGGCATACCCCGCGGTGTACAGCGGGGCATACTGCAGCGCCGCGGTCAGGCCGGGGACGGCCATCTGGAGCAGGAACAACAGGACACAGGCGCCGATAAGGACGAGGGTGACCACCGGCCGCCCCGAGGTCGCTGCGCCGCCGAAGGCGGTGGTGGTCCTGGGGGTGTTGCGTGCCTGTTCTGCGATGCAGTCCACACACTGGATGCCCACGGCGGCCTGGCGCTGGCACTCCGGGCACGCCGGCCTGCCGCACCGCTGGCACCGAACATAGCTGATGCGGTCGGGGTGCCGCGGGCAGACCGGCGCCTCCTGCGACGGACTGCCCGCGGGGACTCCGTAGGACACGGAGTCTAGAGCTGCTCTACGGTGATGCTGCTGATGACGACGTCCTCGAGGGGCTTGTCGCGCATATCGGTGCCGATCGCGTTCAGCTTGTCCACGACCTTCCGAGAAGCCTCGTCGGTGACGTCACCGAAGATGGTGTGCTTGCCCTGCAGCCAGCCGGTGGGCACCGAGGTGATGAAGAACTGTGACCCGTTCGTTCCGCGTCCGCCCTGGATCCCGGCGTTCGCCATGGCCAGCTTGTAGGGCTCGTTGAAGTCGAGCTCGGGGTGGATCTCGTCGTCGAACTTGTATCCCGGGCCGCCGATGCCCTGGCCCAGCGGGTCCCCGCCCTGGATCATGAAGTCCTTGATGATGCGGTGGAAGATGGTTCCGTCGTACAGCGGCTTCGAGGTTTCCTCGCCCGTCTGCGGGTGGGTCCAGGTGATCTCGCCCGTGGCGAGGCCCACGAAGTTCTTCACCGTCTTCGGCGCGTGGTTGCCAAAAAGATTGACAGCGATGTCGCCGTGGTTGGTGTGGATGGTGGCCTTTGCGGTTGGAATAGCAGTCATGGGCCCATTCTTTCACGGGGTGCCCGCCAAAAATCTGGGAGCGAGGCATTCCGCGCACAGTGAAAACCCTGCGAACCTGAGGGATGAATAGCAAGGCCTGCAGATAGCACGTAGGCTGACCATGACGAGTCACGATCTCCTGGAGGTACTTGTGAAGAAGAACGAAAAGACCGCGCCCGGATTCGAAGAAGGCGTTCTGGCGGGCATCGCGGCCGCCCGTGGCTGGGCAATCCCCTATGTCGGCGCCGCCTACGGCTGGACGAAGCCCCGTTGGGACAAGGGGGTGCAGACGGCCTCTCCGATGATTCAGGAGAGCATGAGGAAGGCCGCCACCGGGGTGTCCACCAGATACGCCACGGTCAGCCCGCTGATCCAGGAGCGACTGGACCAGGTCGGCCCCCGCATCACCCAGGTCATCGACACGACCACCCCACGGGTTCAGGAAACCCTGGGCAAGGCCGGTCCCGCCCTCACCTCGGCCAAGGGGAAGGTCGTTGACGGCTACATCCCCGCCCTGTCCTACAAGCTCGGCGAGGCGGCCGATTCGGCGTCCCGCTCGGTTGCGGGCGCCACAATCCCGCCGTCCGTCGCCTCCATGGTCACCCGCGTGACCGGCGACAAGAAGGCAGCGCGCAACGCCCAGAAGGCCTTCGTTGCAGCCGGTCTGCAGGCCTCGAAGGAGCTGAAGAAGCGCCAGCAGGAGCAGGCCAAGAAGGGCAAGGGCTGGCTGATCGTCGGAATCATCGCTGCGGCGGTCACCGCCGGCGTCGCCGCCTGGCGGGCCTCCAAGCCAGTCGAGGACCCGTGGAAGACGCCGGCTCCGGTGACCCAAAGCGCCACCCCGCCGTCGACCACGACGACGCCGGTTACTCCGACCACGGCAACGGCGACCACCACGACGGCCACCACCACCGGAACCGGAACCTCGGGGCCGGACCTGACGGCCGCATCTGAGCAGGCAAAGGCCGCTAACAAGAAGGTCAATGACGCTCCCGTCGATCTCTCCGATACGGCCAAGCACGCCGCGAAGCCGAACGACGCCACCAGCTAGGACCCCAACGGTCCCGCGGGAGCGGGAAGGGCAGCCGCATACCGGCCGCCCTTCCCGCTCTTTTTGGTTTAACCCGCTGGTTACCGCCTCCTGGCCTGCGGCCTCAGTCTCCGCCGAGCGCCGGCGGTGCCTCGACCGGACGGGCGGCCGCGCGGCCCGCCGGACGCGTGCGGGCCTGGCCGCGGACCACGACGGCGAGGCCAACCAGAATCAGCAGCAGCCCCGCGTAGGTTCCCGCCGGGAGCTGCTCATCGAGGAAGACGGCGGCAAGCAGTGCCGCACCGGGAATTTCGAGGAGGATGATCATCGAGATCACCAGCGGGCTCATCACGGCCAGCAGGTGGTTGAACACGCTGTGGCCCATGATCTGGGCGACGAGGGTCACCCCGAGGATCCCGAACCAGGCCGCCGGTGAGAATCCGGTGAGCGGCTGGCGGAACAGCAGGCACAGCAGGAGCAGGAGAACGGCGCACCCGCCGTAGCAGAGGGTGGTGTACGTCCCGGTGGACATGGTCCGCCGGGCCGTCGCCCCGGCCATCTGGTAGATCCCGGCGAGGGCACCCCCGGCCAGGGCGAGGACGTCACCGAGGATCGCCTGACCGGAGAGCTGCAGGTCAAATCCGGTGATGACGACGACGCCGGCGAAAGCGATGGTGAGCCCGGTGACCACCACCGCCGGTGGACGCGACCCGCGGACGGCGTTGAACAGGGCGATCCAGGCCACCTGGAGACAGACCAGGGCGGTCGCCGCGGCGACCGACGTCAGCTTGAGCGAGGTGATGAAGCAGGCGAAGTGGAGGGCCAGGGCCGTCGCCGCAGTGAAGAGGCTGCGGAGGTCCGAGCGGCCCAGGGCGCGGAACTCCGCGCGCTTCGAGACGGCTGCGGGCCCTCCCATGATCAATGCGCCGATCAGGTTGCGCCAGAACGCGATGGCGAGGGCCGGCGCCGCGGTGGCGGCCATGATGGGGCCGGACGCCGACACACCGAGGACACCGAGCACCGAGAGGAAAATGATCACCCTGCAACCCTATGGCAGCACTCGTGGGGCCGGGGCCAGCCCACGTCCGGAGAGGTGTTGCGCGGAGACGGGCCGCGCGCTGGCAAACCAGGGCAGCTCGGGGCCCCACGCTTCACCAGAGGGCGGCCAACGGGTCTAGTTGAACAGGTCCTTGCCGCTGTAGCCCTGATGGGTTCGCCGCATCCTCAGCTGAATTACGAGCGTGGCGGCGGCGCAGAGAAACGAGTACAGCAGGACAGCGGTCCAACTCAGCGGCATGACCGCCGGCCAAAGGAGCTTACCGGCGAGGAAGACGACTATTGCCATCAGCAGGGAGAAGGCAGCGTAGCTCATGCGTGGATGGTGCTGCCGGGCGGCAACGTTGTCAGCGATCCCCGTCACGAGCCCGCTGATGAACCAGACGGCGCCATAAGCCGCTCCCGTGATCCCCGCGCTGGCCGTCGCCCCAGTGACAACGAGGTGGTTGAGGACCGGTAGGAAGGCCAGGGTGCTGAGGGTATTGATGAGAACAAACCATTTGAGGTTGGTTCGCAGGATGAGCTGTAGGTTCATGGCTTGACCCTCTCGATGATGTTTTGGACCGCGGGTTGGGCGAAGGGTTGGATGTTTCGATACGCGAACTCCTCAAGGATCTGGCGCCCACGCGGCGACAGCCGGTACAACTTCCTCGGCGGGCCGGAGTGGCTCCTTTCCGGCTGCAGTTCCACCAGGCCGACGTCGAGATGGCGGCGCAGCTGCCGGTACAAGGTTTGGTCCGCCGGATCGTAGGTATCGGTGGTGAGCTGCCTGATCCGACTCTTGAGTCCGGCAACGTCGAGCCACTCGGTGTCCAGCGCCACGAACGTCCAAAAGGTGAGCAGTCCCTGCCGGAACACTGCCTCCCAATCCCGCAGCGCGCTGCCGGGTCCGCTGTAGTCTCCCATGGCCGTACTATACAGCCTGTATAAAACCGGCGGAAGGGTACTTAAAGCAAAAGGCTCCAACACCGGATTGTGCCGGTGTTGGAGCCTTCTTCGGTGGAGGCACGGGGACTCGAACCCCGAACCCCCTGCTTGCAAAGCAGGTGCGCTACCAATTGCGCCATGCCCCCGTGGTGAGCCTCAGCCGGTTCGTTCGAACCGCTGCGGCCCGGAACTAACCGACCTCGTCGGTCGCCTTGCTCCAGACTGCCTTTTCCTTCTCTGAATCCTGCCACCGCTTGTAGACCAAGACGCCTGCTGCAGCAGCTGCGGCAATCAGCAACTTCTTCACATTCGTCTCCTAGCAGTCACCTGCAGTGGTGGATCCGTGGGCGTACCAGGACTTGAACCTGGGACCTCTTCGTTATCAGCGAAGCGCTCTAACCGCCTGAGCTATACGCCCCGATACCTCATCGGGCCGAGATACGACTTTACAGCAGGAACTCGGCAAACCTCAAATCGCCGCCCCCGGCCCGATGCCCGAAACCCTAGTCGTCGGTGAGGGTGACGCCGATGCCGCCGACAAGGGCGGAGGAAATGTTGTACAACACGGCCGAAAGCATCGCCAGGGCCGTCAGCAGGACCACATTGACGACGGCGATGATGGTGGCGAAGGACACAACCTGTCCCAGCGACGCGAACTGCCGCAGGTCGAAGCCGCCGCTCTCGGTGCCTGCGATCTCACGCAGCAGGTCGTTGACCCCGTCGAAGATGCCGGTGAGGTCCAGGACGGTCCAGATGACGATGGCGGCGACCACCGTGACGATGCCCAGGGCGACCGACAGGAGGAAGGCCATCTTCAGCACCGACCAGGGGTCGACCTTGCTCACCAAAAGCCGCGCCTTGCGCGCCTTGGCCTTCGGGGCCGGCTTCACCAGTCCGGGCCGGGTCCCCGGTCTGGCCGGCTGTCCCGCCGAGGGCCGCTGCGCCGGGCGGGCCGGCGCATTGACCCGCGGACCGCTTCCAGACGAACGCACCGTTCCGCTGGACCGCGGGTTTGTGTTGGCCGAGCTCACTCGCTACCTCCGTATTCCGGCGACTCAGCATCGAGCTCAGCCGTTTCATCTGTCGACAACGGTACTTCATCGGCGTCCGTCGACGAAGCGCCGCCCACCGTGCCGTCCGGCCCGACCTCAAGGATCTGTGCTTCCTCGACCGCGTCATCATCAACGGCCATCGAACGCTCGCTGTTGCGCGCCACCCCGATAATACGGTCCTTCTTGTCCGGCTTGGCGAAGATGACGCCCATGGTGTCGCGGCCCTTGGCCGGGACGCCGGTGACCGCCGAACGGACGACCTTCCCGCCCTCCATCACCACTAGCACCTCGTCGCTCTCCTGGACGACGAGCGCGCCGACGAGGTCACCGCGCTCCTCCGCGAGCTTGGCCACCTTGATGCCCAGCCCGCCGCGCCCCTGGACACGGTACTCGTCGACCTTGGTCCGCTTGGCGAAACCGCCCTCGGTGACAATGAAGACGAAGGAGTCGTCGCTGACCACGGCGGCGGCAAGCAGTTCGTCGTCGGCCCTGAACTTCATGCCGGTCACACCCGAGGTGGCCCGGCCCATGGGGCGCAGCGCCTCGTCGGTGGCGGTGAAGCGCAGCGACTGCCCCTTGCGGGAGACGAGCATCAGGTCATCTGACTCGGAGACCAGCTGGGCCGAGACCAGCTCGTCGCCGTCGCGCAGGTTGATCGCGATGACGCCGGCCGAACGGTTGGTGTCGTAGTCCTCGAGCCTCGTCTTCTTCATCAGGCCGCGCTTGGTGGCAAGGACCAGGTACGGGGCCTGCTGGTAGTCGCGCAGGTCGAGGACCTGGGCGATGGTCTCGTCGGGCTGGAAAGCCAGCAGGTTCGCCACGTGCTGACCCTTCGCGTCCCGGGCGGCCTCGACCAGTTCGTAGGCCTTCGCCCGGTAGACCCGCCCGAGGTTGGTGAAGAAGAGCAGCCAGTGGTGGGTGGTGGTGACGAAGAAGTGCTCAACGACGTCGTCGCCGCGCAGCTGCGCACCGCGGATGCCCTTGCCGCCGCGTGCCTGCTGGCGGTAGTTGTCACTGCGGGTGCGCTTGACGTACCCACCGCGGGTGATGGTGACGACCATCTCCTCCTCGGGGATGAGGTCCTCCATGCTCATGTCGCCGTCGTAGCCCATGAGGATCTCGGTGCGGCGGTCGTCGCCGTGCCGGTCGACGATCTCCTGGAGCTCGGTGGAGACGATGGAGCGCTGGACCTCCGGGGAGGCGAGGATCCGCTGGTACTCGGTGATCTCCCGCTCGAGCTTGTCGTGCTCGTCCTGGATCTTCTGCCGCTCCAGGGCGGCCAGGCGGCGCAGCTGCATGTTCAGGATGGCCGCGGCCTGGACCTCGTCGATGGACAGCAGGGTCATCAGTCCACCCCGGGCGTCCTCCACCGTCTGGGAAGCGCGGATCAGGGCGATGACCTCGTCAAGGGCGTCGAGCGCCTTGAGGTAGCCGCGCAGGATGTGGGCCGCCTCCTCCGCCTTGCGGAGGCGGTAGCGGGTGCGCCGGACGATCACTTCGAGCTGGTGGGTCACCCAGTGCCGGATGAACGCATCGAGGCTCAGGGTGCGCGGCACGTTGTCGACGATGGCGAGCATGTTGGCGCTGAAGTTGTCCTGCAGCTGGGTGTGCTTGTACAGGTTGTTCAGCACGACCTTCGCCACGGCGTCGCGCTTGAGCACGATCACCAGGCGCTGCCCGGTGCGGCCGGAGGTCTCATCGCGCAGGTCGGCGATGCCGCTGATCTTGCCGTCCTTGACCAGGTCGGCGATCTTGATCGCCAGGTTGTCAGGGTTTGCCTGGTACGGCAGCTCAGTGACCACCAGGCAGGTGCGGCCCTGGATCTCCTCGACATTGACCACGGCGCGCATGGTGATCGACCCGCGGCCGGTGCGGTAGGCATCCTCGATGCCCCGGTGCCCGAGGATCTGGGCGCCGGTGGGGAAGTCAGGGCCCTTGATCCGCACGATCAGCGCCTCGAGCAGCTCCTCCTTGGAGGCCTCCGGATGCTGCAGGTACCACTGGACGCCGTCGGCCACCTCGCGCAGGTTGTGCGGCGGGATGTTGGTGGCCATGCCCACCGCGATGCCCGAGGAGCCGTTGACCAGTAGGTTGGGGAACCGGGACGGCAGGATTGTCGGTTCCTGGTTCTTGCCGTCGTAGTTGTCCTGGAAATCGACGGTTTCCTCGTCGATGTCCCGGACCATCTCCATGGCGAGCGGAGCCATCTTGGTCTCGGTGTACCGCGGGGCGGCCGCACCGTCATTGCCCGGGGACCCGAAGTTGCCCTGGCCCAGGGCGAGCGGGTAGCGCATCGTCCAGTCCTGGATGAGGCGCACCAGCGCATCGTAGATCGCGCCGTCGCCGTGCGGGTGGTACTGGCCCATGACCTCGCCGACGACGCGTGCGCACTTGTTGAAGGAACGCTCTGGGCGGTACCCGCCGTCGAACATGGCATAGAGCACCCGGCGGTGGACCGGCTTCAGCCCGTCCCGCACGTCGGGAAGGGCGCGGCCGATGATGACGGCCATGGCGTAGTCAAGGTAGGACCGCTGCATTTCGGTCTGCAGGTCGACCTGTTCAACGCGGTCGGTCAGCACCTCCCCGGCCAGGATCTCGTCGGGTGCGGTTCCGTCATTCGGCGTCTCGCTCATAAGTCCTTATTCCATTTCGTTCAAATTTTTACCGCGGACAGGGGGCACCGGGCACCGGAACGAACCGGCATCCGGTGGATCCCTAGATGTCCAGGAAGCGCACGTCCTTGGCGTTCTGCTGAATGAAGTTCCGGCGGGATTCGACGTCCTCGCCCATCAGCACCGAGAAGACCTGGTCGGCAGCGGCGGCGTCGTCCATGGTGACCTGGAGCAGCGTGCGGCGGTCGGGGTCCATCGTGGTTTCCCACAGTTCGGTGTAGTCCATTTCGCCGAGGCCCTTGTAGCGCTGGATACCGTTGTCCTTGGGCAGGCGCAGGTTGTTGGCAAGGCCCCGCCGGATCGTCTCGTCGCGTTCCTTGTCGCTGTAGACGTAGGCGTGCGGGGCGTTGGACCACTTGATCCGGTAGAGCGGCGGCTGCGCCAGGTACACGAATCCGCTCTCGATCAGCGGACGCATGTAGCGGAAGAGCAGGGTCAGCAGCAGCGTGGTGATGTGCTGACCGTCAACGTCGGCATCGGCCATCAGGACGATCTTGTGGTACCGGGCCTTCGCGACATCGAAGTCCTCGCCGATTCCGGCGCCGAAGGCCGTGATCATGGCCTGGACTTCGCTGTTGCCCAGTGCCCGGTCGAGGCGGGCCCGCTCGACGTTGAGGATCTTGCCGCGCAGCGGAAGGATCGCCTGGGTTTCGGGGTTGCGCCCGCGGACGGCCGAACCGCCTGCCGAGTCGCCCTCCACAATGTAGATCTCGGACTTGGCCGGATCCTTCGACTGGCAGTCCTTGAGCTTGCCCGGCATGCCCCCGGACTCGAGCAGGCCCTTGCGGCGGGTTGACTCGCGGGCCTTGCGGGCGGCCAGGCGGGCCTGGGCGGCCTGGATGGACTTGCGGATGACATCTCGGGCGGGCCCGGGGTTCCGCTCAAGCCAGTCACCGAGCTGGTCGGTGACGACCCGCTGGACGAAGCCCTTGGCCTCGGAGTTGCCCAGCTTGGTCTTGGTCTGGCCTTCGAACTGCGGTTCGGTGAGCTTGACGGAAATGACGGCGGTCAGGCCCTCGCGGATGTCGTCGCCGGTCAGGTTGTCGTCTTTTTCCTTGATGATGTTCTTGTCGCGCGCGTACTTGTTGATCAGCGTCGTCATGGCGGCCCGGAATCCCTCTTCGTGGGTTCCGCCCTCATGGGTGTTGATCGTGTTGGCGTAGGTGTGGACGCTCTCCGAGTACGCAGTGGTCCACTGCAGGGCGACCTCGACGGCGATCTTGCGGTCGGTGTCCTCGGTCTCGAACCCGATGATGTCCTCGTGGATCACCTCGACCCGCTTCGAGGAGTTCAGGTGCCGGACGTAGTCGAGCAGCCCGTTCTCGTAGAGGTACTCGACCTGGCGGTGCTTGGGGGTGTCATCCACCGGCGCTTCGCCGGGCTCGTGGTGCTCGGTGATCTCGTCGGTCTCGATGTCGGCCCGCTCGTCGAGCAGGGTGATGCGCAGTCCCTTGTTGAGGAAGGCCATCTGCTGGAACCGTGCGCGCAGCGTCTCGTAGTCGAACTCAACGGATTCGAAGATCGTCTCGTCCGGGTAGAAGGTCTGGGTGGTTCCGGTCTCCGAGGTTTCCTCGCCCCGGCGGAGCTCGCCGACCGGCTTGCCGCCGTCGGCGAAGGACTGCCGCCACACGAAGCCCTGGCGCCGCACCTCGGTCTCGACCTGCTTCGAGAGGGCGTTGACCACCGAGATGCCCACGCCGTGAAGACCGCCGGAGACCGCGTAGCCGCCGCCGCCGAACTTCCCGCCCGCGTGGAGGATGGTCATGACGACCTCTACGGTGGGCCGGCCCTCGGTCGGATGCATGTCCACGGGGATGCCGCGCCCGTTGTCGATCACGCGCACCCCGCCGTCCGCGAGGAGGGTCACCTCGATGGTGTCGGCATGACCGGCAAGCGCCTCATCGACGGAGTTGTCCACCACCTCATATACAAGGTGGTGGAGTCCGCGGGGGCCTGTCGATCCGATATACATGCCTGGGCGTTTCCGTACCGCCTCAAGGCCTTCGAGCACCGTGATATCGCTGGCGCCGTAGCTGTGGGAGGTCGCTGCCGAGAGGGCGGGAGACTCGCCAACCCCAATTTTGACATCGCTAGCGTTCAACTCGTTCTCGTTTGCCACAGGCGCAGTCGACTCCTCAATGTGGTTATGCGGGGGAAACTTCTTTATTCTACCCTGCGGCAGGGCTCAATCCCGCACGGACCCGCCTCCCGCGGCCAAGAATGGCGCTTTTAAGCCAACAGCAGGACGCCGGTGGGGGCCGTATACGTCGGAAAGGCTCCCGGGACCTCTATCCGCCGCTCACGCGATTTCCGGACCGGGCCGGAATCGGCCGGCCCGTCCGGTCGGCGGTGACGCCGGTCACCCGTAGGTGTCGCGCGGGCCGCGGCCCTTCACCGAGCGTCCGCCCTTGCGCCAGCTCGGGCCCGCCGGTCCCACCACCGAGATGCGGGTGACCACCTTGGGTCCAAGCTCGGCGTCGAACCTTCGCAGCAGGTCCGGGCTGATCAGCCGGAGCTGGGTGGCCCAGGCGGTGGAGTCGCAGCGGACGAGCACCGTGGTCCCGTCGAAACTCTCAGGATGGCAGTGTGAGGCGATTTCCGAACCCACAAGCTCGGTCCAGCGCGCCAGTACCGACCCCACGGCGACGGGCGAGTTCCAGCCCCGTTCGGCGAGCAGTTTGTTGAACACCTTCCCGAGGCCTTCGGGATCCCGCCCGCCGTAGACCGGGGCCGGGGAGTAGCGGCGCCGGGAGGCCGCCGGCGCGCGGCGGCCGACCGGCACCCGTGGTGTGCCGCGGGACTGGGAGGCATCCCGAAGCCGGTTCAGCAGCGCTTCCGGCGCATTCTGCTCGACGCCGGCGGGAAGCCCGCCGTCCCCGGCCGGGGCCCGGCCGGGTGCAGTACCCGGAGAACCGGGCTCGGGGCCGGCGCCCTCGTCCACCCCGTCCGCGGGAGTGCCCCCGGCGTTCGGTCCTGTGGGTCCGCTGCCCGATCCGTCAGCCTGCCTCGGCATCGATTCCTCCAGGAACGACGCGGAGCTGCCGCCCTGCCAGCTCCTCCGGAATGTCCCCGGAAACGGCAGCGGTGACAAGCACCTGCTCCGCGCCGGAGACAATCTTCGCAAGTTTTCTCCTCCGCTGAGTGTCCAGCTCCGCGAAGACATCGTCAAGGATCAGCACGGGGGTCGCCCCGGGGGTCTGGTCCTCCTCATTGAGCAGGTAGTAGGAGGCAAGGCGCAGCGCCAGGGCCATCGACCAGGTTTCCCCGTGGGAGGCGTATCCCTTCGCCGGGGCAGATCCCAGCATGAGGCCCAGCTCATCGCGGTGCGGTCCTACCAGAGAAATGCCCCGGTCGAGCTCCTTCTTCCGGTGCTGTACCAGCGCCTCGAGGAAACGTTCGGTCAACTCCGCGTGATCCGCGCCGTGAAGTTCCCCGGCGCGCTCCCCGGCGGCGTCCGGATCCTCGTCGTCGAACAGGCCCGTCACCGTGGCGCGGTAGCCCGCCGATGCCTCCTTCGAACCGTCGGTCAGCTGCGCGTAGGCCAGGGCCAGGTGCGGCTGGAGCCTTTCGACGAGGCCCAGCCGTGCGGAAAGGAGGCGTGCCCCGGTTTCGGCGAGGTGCTGATCCCACACTTCGAGGGTTGCCTCGTGTGCTCCGGAGAACCGCCCGGCCGCCCGTGCGGATTTCAACAGCGCGTTGCGCTGCTTGAGGACCCGTTCGTAATCGGCGCGCAGGGCGGCCTGGTGTGGAAGCAGCGTCACGAGGACCTCGTCGAGGTAGCGCCGCCGGACGGCCGGATCGCCCTTGACGAGGGCGAGGTCCTCGGGCGCGAAAAGCACGGTCTTGAGGATGCCAGCGGCCGCCCGCGCCCGGACCGGGTTCGCCCGGTTGATCCGGGCGCGGTTGGCGCCGGCGGCGTTGATCTCCACCTCGACGCTCGTCCGCTGCACCCCGCGGACAAGCTTCCCCCGCACCAGGGCCCTTTCAGCGGAGAAACCGATGAGGGGCTTGTCGGTGCTGACCCGGTGCGAGGAGAGGGATGCAAGGTACCCGACGGCCTCGACGATGTTCGTCTTCCCCACACCGTTGGGTCCGACGAACACCGTCACACCGGGGGCCAGCCCGGTGTCGAGCTGGTGGTAGCTGCGGAAGTCGGTGAGCGAAAGGTGCTCTATGTACACCGGCCCCCGCTCAGGCGGGATCCTGGCGGGCCGGGCGTACCGCGTGTCCACCGAACTGGTTCCGGAGAGCCGCGACCATCTTCATCGCCGGGGAGTCGTCCTGCCGCGAGGCGAAGCGGGCGAAGACCGAGGCCGTGATCGCAGGGGTGGGCACAGCGTTGGCGATCGATTCCTCGACGGTCCAGCGTCCCTCGCCGGAATCCTCGACATACCCGGCCACCTTGGCCAGGTCGGGGTCGTCCTGCAGCGCATTCACCATCAGGTCAAGCAGCCAGGACCGGACGACGGTGCCCTTCTGCCAGGCGGTGAAGGTTCCGGGCACGTCCTTGATGATGTCTTTGGCCTGGAGGAGTTCATACCCTTCGGCGTAGGCCTGCATGAGCCCATATTCGATGCCGTTGTGGACCATTTTGGCGTAGTGTCCGGCGCCGATGTCTCCGACGTGGACGAAGCTTTCATGCCGCTCGCCCTCGGGCCGGAGCGCATCGAAGATCGGCATGGCCCGGGTGACTTCGGCGTCGTTGCCGCCGACCATCAGGCCGTAGCCGTTCGCGAGGCCCCATACGCCGCCCGAGACGCCGCAGTCGAGGAAGGAGATACCGTTCTCGGCGAGGAGGGCACCGTGGGCCTGGTCGTCGGTGAAGCGGGAATTGCCGCCGTCGATGACGAGGTCGCCTTCCTGCAGGGAGCCCGCCAGTTCGCGGATGACGCTGTCGGTCACGGCTCCGGCGGGGACCATCACCCAGATGATGCGGGGGGCAGGGACCGCGGCAATCAGCTCATCCAGGGAGGACACATCGGTCAGGTCCGGATTCCGATCGAATCCGGTGACCGTCACGCCCCCACGGCGCAGCCGCTCCCTCATGTTGAAGCCCATTTTGCCTAGTCCGATGAGGCCAATATGCATTGCGTTTACTCTTTCTACCGTGGGGGTCGGCCGGCGTAGCGCCGGTGCTTACTGGTTCGGAAGCCGAACGGGCATCAGGAGATACCGGTAGTCTTCCCGGTCCTCGCCTGTGGCTTCCTCCTGTGCCGACATGACAGCCGGTTTGGGCGGGGACGTGAACGAAAAGCGCACGAACTTGCTGGGGAAGGCCCCGAGGCCTTCGCTGAGGTACTGCGGGTTGAACGCGACGGTGATGTCGTCGCCGTCAAGGGTCGCCTCGATGGCTTCGGAGGCCTGGGCGTCCTCGCCGGTGCCGGCGTCGAGGGCCACCTGGCCCTGGGTAAAGGCCAGCCGAACCGGGGTGTTCCGCTCGGCCACCAGCGACACACGCCGCACGGCCTCGACCAGGGCACTGGTTTCGACAGTCGCGTGGATCGGCGTGGTTTCGGGGAACAGGGACCGGATCTTCGGGTAATCCCCATCGACCAGCAGCGAGGTGGTCCGCCGGCCGCCGCTTTCGAACCCGATCAGTTCGCTGTCATCCGAAAAGGCGATGTTCAGGTCGCCGGCGCCGCCGAGGGTCTTGGCTACCTCGTTGAGGGTCTTGGCCTTGACCAGGGCGCTCGTGGAGATGCCCGGTGTGGAAGGCTTCCAGGACACTTCGCGCAGGGCCAGCCGGTACCGGTCGGTGGCCAGGAGCGTGATGAGGTCGTCTTCGATCTCCATCCGGACGCCGGTGAGGATGGGCAGGGTGTCGTCGCGGCTGGCGGCGATGATCACCTGGGAGACGGCCTGGGCGAAGGCATCACCATCGACGACGCCGCTGACGGCGGGGAGCTTCGGCAGCTCGGGGTATTCACCTTCGGGCATGGTGGCCAAATTGAACCGGCTGTTGCGGCAGGTCAGGGTGACTTTCGATCCGTCAGTGGCCACCTCGACCGGTGCCGAGGGCAGGCTGCGGCAGATATCGGCGAGAAGCCGCCCGGAAACGAGGATGGTCCCTTCCTCGCTGATGTCGGCGGGGATCTCGAGACGCGCCGAAATCTCATAGTCGAAGCTCGCCAGGGAGAGGGCTCCACCCTCGGCCTTGATGAGCAGCCCTGCCAGCACGGGAACAGGTGGGCGCGGGGAAAGGGAGCGCGCTGTCCAGGAGACAGCCTCCGCGAGAACGTCCCGCTCAACTCTGAATTTCACGGAAGGAAGCCGCCTTTCACAAAGTACCTCTCGAGTACAACCACCGACATGGACGTACGTGGGCGGGGTCCGGTGTCTGTGCGGAAAGAGAATCCGGGAGGGCACCGTTGACCCCAACCCTGCTTGGAACACAGCTTAGCCTGAGCCGCCGGGTCCCGTGGATGGGTGCCGTTCGGAACGGTCGGCACCGGCCGGCACGACCGGGGAGGGCCCGGATCCGAGGTCGGACCGGGGTGCAGGAACACGAGAGTGTTATCTGAAGAACTTTTTGAAGTTTAAGGTTCGTAGTGTTAATAACTGCTGTGGAAACTGTGGATAAGTCCACCCGCCGCCTGCAATCCGCGGATCTGCCCTGTGGACAAGCTGTGCGTCCACAGGGCGCCCCGGAAGCCGCCCCTGTGGGGAAA
The DNA here is from genome assembly GCF_009828605.1 of Arthrobacter zhaoguopingii. Classification (NCBI taxonomy): domain Bacteria; kingdom Bacillati; phylum Actinomycetota; class Actinomycetes; order Micrococcales; family Micrococcaceae; genus Arthrobacter; species Arthrobacter zhaoguopingii. Next base: position 126,661 of record NZ_WIAE01000004.1, read on the forward strand.
ATCCTTGTCATTTAGCGGATCCACAGGGCAGGTAGGGGTTTTCCTCAGGTTTCGGCAGGTTGTTCCGGGGGTTATCCACAGCTGTGTCCACAGCTGTTAATTTCCCGCCCGGTCGGTGGTCGCCCGACCGGGCGGTCTCAGGCTTCCCGCTGCTTGTGTTTGATGCGGTTTGTCAGCTCGGTCACCTGGTTGAAGATGGCCCGGCGCTCGGCCATGAGCTCGCGGATCTTGCGGTCGGCATGGATGACCGTGGTGTGATCACGGCCACCGAGTTCCTGGCCGATCTTGGGCAGGGACATGTCGGTCAGTTCCCGGCAGAGGTACATGGCGATCTGCCGGGCCGTCACCAGAGTGCGGGTGCGGGACTTGCTGCACAGCTCTTCGAGGCTGATCTGGAAGTAGTCAGCGGTCTGGGCCATGATCACCGTCGAGGTGATCTCCTGCGCACCGTCATCGGAGATCAGGTCCTTGAGAACGATCTCGGCCAGGTTTACGTCGACCGGCTGCCGGTTCAGGCTCGCGAAGGCGGTGACCCGGATCAGGGCCCCCTCGAGTTCCCGGATGTTCGTTGCGATCTTGGACGCGATGTATTCAAGGACGTCATCGGGTGCGCTCAGGCTGTCGCTGATCGCCTTCTTGCGCAGGATGGCGATACGGGTTTCGAGTTCAGGAGGCTGGATATCGGTGAGCAGGCCCCACTCGAACCGGGACCGCATGCGCTCCTCGAAGCCTGAAAGCTGCTTCGGCGGCAGGTCCGAGGTGATCACCACCTGCTTGTTGTGGTTGTGCAGCGCATTGAAGGTGTGGAAGAACTCCTCCTGTGTCCGGTCCTTACCGGAGAGGAACTGGATGTCATCGATGAGCAGGATGTCCACATTGCGGTAGGTCTGCTTGAAGCTCGTGCCCTCGTCGTCGCGGATCGAGTTGATGAAGTCGTTCGTAAATTCCTCGGAGTTCACGTACCTCACCCGGATGCCGGTGTAGAGATGCCGGGCATAGTGGCCGATCGCGTGAAGGAGGTGGGTCTTGCCAAGGCCCGAGTCACCGTAGATGAACAGCGGGTTGTAGGCCTTGGCGGGAGCCTCGGCGACCGCGACCGCGGCGGCGTGGGCAAACCGGTTCGAGGAGCCGATGACGAAGGTATCGAAGATGTACTTGGGGTTCAGGCGGCCGAACTCATGGGAGTTGCTCGGCGGCGTCGGCGAAGGCTTCGGTTCTTCCCGCTGCTCCGGGGAGGGCACCGCTTCCGGAACCGGCTCCTCCTCTGCGACCGGAGTGAGATCGGGGTCGATGACGAACGCACACTGGATGTCCTCCCTGAACACTTCGTGCAGGGCTTCGTCCAGAGCAGCCTTCAGCTGGGTCTGGAGCACCTCGCGGGTCAGTTCATTCGGGACGGCGACCAGCATCGTGGTGCCGATCAGCCCTTGGGCCTGGGCCAGAACGACGAATCCGCGCTGCCTCGGAGTGACGCGGTCGTCATGCTCGAGGGTACGGATCACCTTCCGCCATGAGCTGCCGACGTCGTTGACCTCGTCCGTTTCCACCACTAATACCCCTCAAAGCTTCACAATCCGCACCTGAAAATGGCCGTAATCCACAGGGTTGTACACAGATGGTGGATAAACCGGCCCTGCCAAGACTAGAGGATGGAAACTACAGAAGATAGCGGTCAAACCGTGGACAAAGTGGGGCCCGGGACGGCGTGCGGGGGCATTTCGGCGCTACCCGGCGCCGTCCGGAGGCCGGTGATTGTCCACAGGCGGATGTCCACAGGTGTGGATGATGCAGTGGATGGAGCCTGCCGCCGGCCGGTTTGACGCTGCTGTGTCCCGTCGCCTAACGTTATGTAGTCCTTTATGTCTGCATTTCGCATGCCATCACGACTGTTCCGGGTAGTAAGAGGCCTCGGATGCGTGCTGGCGTTTCGAGCGTTCTGCGGGTGTGCACCTTAATCGCGTCAGTCTGTTCTTCCCCCTTGTTGCAATGGGCCGGACGCATCTCAAGATCGTCTTGGAGTAAACACAGTGAGCAAGCGGACCTTTCAGCCGAATAACCGCCGTCGTGCCAAAAAGCACGGTTTCCGCCTTCGCATGCGTACCCGCGCAGGTCGTGCCATTCTGTCGGCACGCCGCAGCAAGGGCCGCACCGAACTGTCGGCATAGCGGTACAACCCTTTCCGCGATGAAGCCCAGCCTGGATCGCGCGGTGTTCGATACTTTTCCGGTTCCTTAGGAAAGGCACAGTCGATGCTCGCGAAGATCCACCGGGTGCGCGTCGCCGGAGATTTTGCACGGACCGTACGTTCCGGTGCCCGCTCAGGGCGCCGGAACGTCGTCTTATATGCCCTGCCCCGTCCGGGTGGGCCCAGCCGGTGCGGATTTATTGTCGGGAAGAACGTCGGGAACGCCGTGACACGAAACCTCGTGAAGCGCAGGCTGCGTGCCGCGGCCGCGGTATTCATCGCGCGCAACCCGCAGGGGATCGACCTTGTGGTCCGTGCCCTTCCCGCTTCCGCCCTCGCGGGGTGGGATGATTTGAGCAGCGACTTCGATAAGGCGGCGGCCGGCGCCCTCCGGCGCAGCAGGGACAAGGGAGACACGGGATTGTGACGGCGACCGGACCCCGGTACTGGAGCCTCCTGCGCGATGCCCCCCGCGGCCTGCTGATCCTGCTGCTTAAGGTTTACCGGCGGATCGTTTCCCCCCTCTATGGACCGGTCTGCCGGTTCTACCCGAGCTGCTCGGCTTACGCACTTGAGGCGGTCACCGTCCACGGTGCTCTCCGGGGAAGTACGCTTGCGGTGAAGAGGGTCCTGCGATGCCATCCCTGGAACGACGGCGGCGTGGACCACGTGCCACAGGGCGGCAGGAAGTTTCCCGAGGGGAAAGTGCCCGCGATAGTTGTGTTGAACCACCCGGTAATTCCGGACGATGACGAAGGCCGCCTGAGCGGTTCGAGGAGCTAACTGATTATGGATTTCTTCGGGACGATTCTGTTCCCCTTCCGGTGGCTGGTGTCCTGGATCATGGTGATGTTCCACGAGGGCTTCACCTTCCTAGGGATGGATCCGGAGTCGGGTTGGACCTGGACCTTGTCGATCATCGGTCTCGTCGTCGTCATCCGTGCCGCCCTCATTCCTGTTTTCGTCAAGCAGATCAAGGCCCAGCGCGGGATGCAGGCGCTGCAGCCGGACCTGCGCAAGCTGCAGCAGAAGTACAAGGGGAAGACCGACCAGCTTTCGCGTCAGGCAATGACGCAGGAGCAGATGGCTCTGTACAAGAAGCACGGGACAAACCCCTTCGCCGCCTGCTTGCCGATCCTCATCCAGATGCCGTTCTTCTTCGCGCTGTTCACAGTGCTCAACGGAATCTCGAAGGCCAGCCGGGAGGGTGAAGAGATCGGGGCTCTCTCCCCTGACGCGGTGCGGGAGTTTGATGACGCCACCATCTTCGGTGCGCCGCTGTCCTCGACCTTCCTGGGCAGCTTCGGCGGCAATATCAACTTGAGCGTGATTATCCTCTCGGTCCTCATGATCATCGCCATGACGGCCTCGCAGTTCATCACCCAGAAGCAGATCATGGCGAAGAACATGTCCGAGGAGGCAATGCAGAGCCCCTTCATGCGTCAGCAGAAGATCATGCTCTACATCCTCCCCCTGGTCTTCGGCATCGGCGGCATCAACTTCCCGATCGGCGTCCTGATCTACTGGACGACCACGAACATCTGGACCATGGCCCAGCAGTTCTACGTCATCCGGAGGATGCCCACCCCCGGCTCTCCGGCAGCCAAGGCCCTCGCGGAGAGGCGCGCCAAGAAGGGGCTGCCGGCTGTCCCGCTGCTCGGTGAGCGGAAGGGCGAACCCGTTGTCGAGACGGTCGCACAGCCTCGTGTCCAGCGGGTCCAGCCCCAGCGCAAGAAGAGGAAGAAAAAATGAGCATCGATAACGAGCGCCCGGAACCCGCGGACACCACGGAGGAGGGCGGCGACGACGCGTCCAAGGCCTCCCGTCTCGAAGACGAAGGCGACGTCGCTGCCGACTATCTTGAAGAGCTCCTCGACATCGCCGACATCGACGGGGACATCGATATCGAGGTACGCAGCGGTCGCACCTACATTTCCATCGTCTCCGAGGACCGCAGCAATAACGGGCTGAAGGTCCTGGTTGGGCGCGACGGCGAGGTGCTTGAGGCGCTTCAGGAACTCACCCGGTTGTCAGTGCTGACCGCGACCTCGAACCGCTCCCGGCTGGTCCTCGACGTCGATGGCTACCGTGGCGTACGCGGCGACGAGCTCCGGAAGATCGCCGAGGATGCTGTGGCCGAGGCGAAGGAAAGCGGTGCCGAAGTAGTGCTTGAACCGATGAGCGCCTACGAGCGGAAGATCGTCCATGATGCCGTGGCCGAGCTCGGTTTCGCGAGCGAGTCCGAGGGCGAAGGCCCCGGCCGGCACATCGTGGTTTCCGCTGCCGATGACTGAGGACCTTCCAGTATCCGTAGGCGGAACGCCTTCGGCAGTGTTACCCACGGACGCGGAACGGAAGGCCGCGGAAGCGGTGTTCGGTGAACGGTTCGCCCTGGCGGAGCGCTTTGTTGAGCACCTTGCCACCTCCGGCATCGAGCGCGGGCTGCTGGGTCCCCGCGAGGTTCCGCGGCTGTGGGGGCGGCACGTGCTCAACTGCGCCGTCGTCGCTGAGCTGATCGGGAACGGCAAGTCGGTGTGCGACGTCGGAAGCGGCGCTGGCCTTCCCGGGATCGCCCTGGCCATCGCCCGTCCCGACCTTTCCCTTGTGCTGGTTGAACCACTCGAACGCCGGGTGGCCTGGCTCAATGAGGTCGTCGAGGACCTCGGCCTCGATAACGTGGCGGTCCATCGGGCCCGCGCCGAACAGGCCGTCAAAACCGTCGACGCCGATGTGGTCACCGCACGGGCGGTCTCCGCGATGTCCAAACTGGCCGGCCTTACCATGCCCCTGCTCAAGGGCGAAGGCCAGGTCCTCGCGATCAAGGGCCGCAGTGCGGCCGAAGAAGTTGCCGATGCCCGAAAGGTCATCCGCCGTCTGGGTGGCAGCAGCGTGGAGATCGTCACTGCAGGCGAGGGTGTGCTGGAGGAACCGACGACGGTGGTGCGCATCACCGTCGGCTGATTCCGGCGTCGCCCGAGGGGTTCTGAGCGGAGAGCCGGCGGCCGGATCGCCGCGCGGGAACGCCGGCACGGCCGGGCAACCCGTTAGTCTTAGAAGTAACAGTGCCTGGCATGTTGGAAGTGAGCTACCGAGTGACTATGAAAGACACCGCATCTAAGCGGAACTCGACCATGTTGGTTGCGGGAGCGCCGCTCGCGGTAGGGCTCGGGGAAATTCAACCGGAAGTGTTTGCCGATCCGGCCAACACCGGAATCGTTTCACGTGAAACCACCTTCTCGCTGTCGGACTCCGCGGAAGCTCCGGTCAAGAAGAGTGGCAAGGGCAACAGCGTGATGGAAGCAATGGATGATTCCTCCCCGCTGGGCAGGGAGCTGGCAAGTGAGACCCGGCGGCGGGAGAAGCTGCTGGGCCGCAAGCTTCCCCGGCCGGAGTCCACGCGCGTGGTCACGATCAGCAACCAGAAGGGCGGGGTCGGCAAGACCACGACCACCGTCAACATCGCCGCCGCACTCGCTTCCTCCGGTCTCAACGTGCTGGTGATCGACATCGACCCCCAGGGAAATGCGTCCACGGCGCTGGGGATCCCCCACCACGCTGAGGTCGACAGCATCTACGACGTGCTGATCGACGACCTGCCGCTGAGCCAGGTGGTGGCACCATGCCCCGATATCGACAACCTGATCTGTGCACCGGCCACCATCCACCTCGCCGGCGCCGAGATCGAGCTGGTGTCCCTGGTCGCCCGGGAGCAGCGCCTGCGCCGCGCGATCGACGTGTACGCCAAGGAGCGCGCCGAAAACGGTGAGCCCCGCCTTGACTACATTTTCATCGACTGCCCGCCGAGCCTTGGACTGCTGACGGTCAACGCGTTCGTCGCGGCGCGGGAGGTTCTGATCCCGATCCAGTGCGAGTACTACGCACTCGAGGGTCTGAGCCAGCTGCTGAAGAACATCGAGATGATCCAGAAGCACCTCAACGCAGATCTGGTTGTCTCAACCATCCTGCTGACGATGTACGACGGCAGGACCAACCTGGCCGCCCAGGTGGCCGCTGAGGTGCGCGAGCACTTCCCCAAGCAGGTCCTTAAGGCAGTCGTACCTCGCTCGGTTCGAATTTCCGAGGCCCCAAGCTATCAGCAGACCGTCATGACCTACGATCCGTCGTCGTCCGGTGCCCTGTCCTACCTTGAGGCCGCAGCGGAAATCGCCGAACGTAGTTAGCCTGAACGGGAGCCGGCTGGGCCGCCCCTACACTGTTCCTAGCGTCGTATGTCGCGAACCAAAGCCGTTCGCAATCTGAAAGGGTAACCAATGGCGGAAAAGCGCCGGGGTCTTGGCCGTGGTCTGGGGGCGCTCATTCCCAGCGCCCCTGCCGAAGAAGCGGAGGTGTCCTCCGAGTCCCTCAAGCAGTCCGGCCGTCCAGCCGATCTCTTCTTCACCTCCGGGCAGGGGCATGACGGTGCCCCCGGGGCGAAGCGGGAGCAGCGGGGCAGCGGAATCAACAAAGATGCATTGATTGCTCCATCGCGCCGCAACGGCGGCAAGCCCGCGGCAAAGACTGCACCTCCAGCCAAGCGGGTTGCGGTCCCACCGGCTGCGGATGCCGCCGAGACGGTGCCGGCGTCCACCCCGGCGGAGGTTTCACGTGAAACGGAATCCTCATCTTCGCCGGTAGACATTCCCGCCGCGCCGTCGTCCACCGCCGCGCCGTCCACCGCCCGCAGTACCGGAGCCAAAGGCCGGAAAAAGGCCGCGTCCCCCTCGGTGGGCGCCGCTGCTGCCGATGCACCCGCTGACGCCCGGCCGCAGCCTGGTCAGGCGCCGGAACCTGCTGACGCCCGCGGAGCCGCCGATACAGCCGTGGATGCGCCCGGACCGGAGGACGCCCCGCAGAAGGCCGACGCAGCCGTTCAAGACCTCGGGCAAGCCGCTCAGAACCCCGTAGAGCCTGAACAGGCGGCCGTAGTGGAGCCTGCCACGGTCGAGGGGCGGGAAGCGCCGACGCAGGCCGAGGTGCCCGCCGGCAGCACGGCTCGGAATGGTGCCGCTGCGGACGGGGACGCGGAGTCGGCGGCCGTAGTGGACAGCGACCCAGGAGGACTTCTTGAGGTTCCGGGTGCCCGGTTCGCTGAACTCCCGCTCGATGCCATCCACCCCAACCGGAAGCAGCCCCGATCGGTCTTCGATGCCGATGAGATGGCTGAATTGGTCCACTCCATCCGCGAGATCGGGGTGCTGCAGCCCATCGTCGTCCGCCCCTCCTCGGAAAAGGGCGATGCCCCCTACGAGCTGGTGATGGGTGAGCGCCGCTGGCGCGCGACCCGCGAGGCCGGGCTCGAACGTGTTCCAGCGATCATCCGGTCCACGGCCGATGATGACCTGCTGCGCGACGCCCTGCTTGAGAACCTTCACCGGAGTTCGCTCAACCCGCTTGAAGAGGCGGCGGCGTACCAGCAGCTGCTAGACGACTTCGGTTGCTCCCACGAGGAGCTGGCTGAGCGCATCGGCCGTTCACGTCCGCAGATCTCCAACACGCTTCGGTTGATGAAGCTGCCTCCGCTGGTTCAGAGGCGGCTGGCCGCCGGCGTTTTGTCCGCAGGGCATGCCCGCGCGCTTCTGGGTCTGGCGGATCAGGCCGAGATGGAGAAGCTGGCGCAGCGGATCGTCGCCGAAGGCCTTTCCGTGCGGTCCACCGAAGAGATCGTTGCGATGAGCGATGGGCTGCGGAGGCAGGCGAAGCCAACCACGCCCCGGAACGCCGCACGCCATGAACGACTGGACTACCTGGCGACGTCACTGTCGGACCGGCTCGATACCAGCGTGAAGATCACCCTGGGCGCGCGCAAGGGTAAGGTGAGCATCGAGTTTGCAAGCGTCGATGACCTCAACCGCATCATGACCGTATTGGCGCCGCCGTCAAGCTAGTCTGGGTCGGTCCGCTGCCGAACGCCGGTTCGTTTCACGTGAAACGGGCCGGCGTTTTGCTCTGCTCGATCTGTCCTGAGACGTCATCCTTCGCGCAGACGGAGTTTCTGAGGCGGCGCGTCGGGGTGTGACGCCTGAACGCACTTCCACCGACGGAGGCCGGGAGTGAATAGGGACGCTCCCACACTTTTCCGACGCCTAGGCACGGGGGTTCTCGTCCTGACTCGTCTTTGTCGCGTGGTTTGGAGCGCGTGGCGTCCATTCCTATTGTCCCCAGTCGGCAATTTGGCGTGTTTCACGTGAAACCTCCGCCATGCAGGGCAGTGTGACCGGGGTCCCGGCCGGAGTGTGGGTGTTCGAATAGCGCGACAGGGTCGAGATCCTGTCGACGCGGCTCTCACGGGTAGTGCGTGCTAGTGAGCCCTCGCTGGCGCAACAGCAGCGTTTCACGTGAAACGGTTCGAAAGCAGTTAGACGACCAGCGGCGGCCAGGCCTCCAATCGCGGCACAGAGGCATCGTGGGTCGGGGTCAGTCTCCCGCCCAGCCCCGACCCACGCGGCTCGGGCCCGCCGACAGCGGGAAGACGGTGACCAGTGTGTCACGCATCGCCGCGGGAGTGCGAGCCTATCCAGCACACCGTCCTCGATGGCCCTGGACCAGTCCCTTGGCCCGGCCGACCGGCGGCCATGAGTCAGGGAGCACCATGCGAGCCGTGGGATCCCGCCCTTCGAGCTTTATGTAAAACCGCTCAGCACACAGAGGACTAGGTGGAGCGAGGAGCGCTCCTACTCTTTTCGTGGGTTAGGTCCGAAGGAACGGACCGACGGGTGAGCGCCCGGTTTCACGTGGAACGTCGAGAGCCGGGTTTGTCCCTTAGAAGCTTTCCGGACCCTTTCCGTCGATCCCAACAAGGCCCCTGCACGTCATCCTCGGACCTCCCATCGGCACTTCAGGCTCTCCAGGAGCAGTCGTGGCTGGCTATTCGGCTGGCGCCCTGGGGGCCCCCGTTCTACAACTAGTAGGCCCCGTGGATGGAGGCGGCCCACGAGCCGGGGAATGTGCGAATGGGGGCAACGTCATCGCAGTTGGAGTGGTTTCACGTGAAACGACGTGGGTCGGAGTGTGCTGAGCCGTTCGAATCCGAGTCTGCACAGATCACTCGGCGCGCGAACGATGCCCCCAGCGAACGGGCTTCCCAGGGCTGCCTTGAATCCAAACGGCTCATGTCGGGTGGATTCCTCGCCTAAGCCGTGGAGGTGAAAATGGCCGCGTGTGCCCCCCAAACTGTTCAGGCACTCCCGCACCCGTCGGCACATAGATCGTAGGATTGTTGAACTGGCGGCGCGCGACCCCTAGATCCTCGCGTGGTGAATGGTCACATCCTCGGACGGAGGTAGGTCCGGCGATTGGCTGACTGATCGGCCGGGGCATCCCGGGCAGTTGAGAGGGTGTTTCACGTGAAACGGTGCCCGCCTCGCGCGAGAATTCGGTGGCCATCGGGTTTGCAAATCCGCCCCGTCCCCGCTGCGCGCTCCCGGTGTGGCGTTCCGCGGTCAAGTCCAGGGTGTGACAATTCGGCAGCATTGCTGGTCCTCCTGGCCAGGGACATGGCCTCGGTACACCTCCCGGGGGGGTCAGTTCGCGCCCCCTCTTAGCAGTCGCGGTGGAGACCGGGCCGCACCGAACGGTTCACCAACCGAAGTAGGCTGACCGGGCGGGGGTAAGCTCCACACCTGCGGACTACAAGAGACGAGGTTTCACGTGAAACAGGTGTCCGCCTCGTCCGGCGAGGGCCGGCAGTTGGTAGGCAGAGGCGTATGCCGGCCTCCGGAGAAACGTCCCAGCGAAGCCTTACAAGCACGGGTTGCCCGGCTCCCGGGGATATCCGCTCCAGCCCGGGTGAGCCGTTCCTCCCGCAATGCCCGGCGGGAACGGGCGGACGGGCTCTTCAGCTGCATCCGGGCGCCAGGAGGCCGACGATCCACCCGCGGTCCCCGGCCGACCTAGGGCGACCGGTGCGCCTCTCGCGCGTGCCGGTGAGTCAGGCTGGTCAGCGCCCCCAACTCTGCCGGGGAGCCGGATGGCCTCGAGCGCCCGGTGCTGGCGTGCGGCCGTGCGGCGACCCGCGCCCTCCCGTGCCATGCGTGGTGCCCTGCTGGGTTCCCTGCTCGACTCCCGTGCCGGTTGCCTATCCGGGAGGGGCGGACCGCGCCCCGCTGCGGGTATAGGTACCGAGGAGGTGGAACGCTGAGCGCGTCCCCGTCCCGTCAACAGGTGGTCCCCGGAAGCTCTTCTCGGGAAAAGGAAAGGCCGGCCGCCCCGAGAGGCGGCCGGCCTTGTGAGCCGCGAGGGGCTGCTGAGCCCTAGTTGATGAAGGCTGAGAATTCCTGCTCAAGAACCTGCTTGGGCTTTGCGCCGATGGACTTGGCCGCCACTTCGCCGTCCTTGAAGACGTACACCGCAGGAATCGAGGTGATTCCGTATTTCGCAGCGATGGCAGGGTTGTCGTCGACGTTCACCTTGACGACGTCGATCTTCTCGGAGTGCTCTCCGGCGATCGCATCGAGAATGGGCGAAAGCATACGACAGGGGCCGCACCATTCCGCCCAGAAATCAACCATTACCGGTTTCTGAGCCTGGAGGACGTCCGCCTCGAAGGTCGCTTCGCTTACATCTTTGGTAGTGCTCATTGGTATCTCCCTTGGTGGATTAGACGAAAGCCTGCTCGGACACGGCTTCGGCCGGCGGCGTGGGAACTGCGGCCGCGGTCTTCACGGCGTCGCCCAGGTCGGCCAGGTAGTGCTCGACATCAATGGCGGCCGCGGCTCCGGAGCCGGCGGCCGTGATCGCCTGGCGGTAGGTGGGGTCGATGACATCGCCCGCAGCGAAGACGCCGGGCAGGGAGGTCTTCGAGGTCCTGCCGACGACGGCGATGGTGCCCTCCGGCGTCAGAGTCAGTTGGTCCTTGACCAGCTCGATGCGCGGGTCGTTACCGATGGCGACGAACACGCCGGTGACGTCCAGGTCGCTGGTCGATCCTTCGACGGTGCTCTTGAGCTGGATTCCGGTCACCTTGCTCTCTCCACGGATGCCGACAACTTCGGAGTTCCAGATGAAGCGGATCTTTTCGTTGGCCAGCGCGCGGTCCTGCATGATCTTCGATGCCCGAAGGGTGTCACGACGGTGCACGACAGTGACGGAGCGGGCAAACTTGGTCAGGAAGAGAGCTTCCTCAAGGGCGGAGTCACCACCGCCGATGACCGCAATGTCCTGATTGCCGAAGAAGAAGCCGTCACACGTGGCACACCAGCTCACGCCGTGCCCGGAAAGACGCTTCTCATCCTCAAGGCCCAACTCCCGGTAGGCAGAGCCTGTGGAGATGATCACAGCGCGGGCCACGAAGGTCTCTCCCGTCCCGATGGTCACCTTCTTGACCTCACCGGTCAGCTCGACGGAGACAACATCCTCAAAGAGGATTTCGGTGCCGAAGCGCGCCGCCTGCTTCTCGAAGTTCTCCATCAGCTCCGGGCCGAGGATTCCATCGGGGAATCCCGGGTAGTTCTCGACATCGGTGGTGTTCATCAGTTCACCACCGGCCTTGACGGAACTCGCGATCAGGAGCGGCTTCAGGTTCGCCCTTGCCGCGTAGACGGCGGCGGTGTATCCCGAAGGTCCGGATCCCACGATGATGACATCGTGGATTTTCTGCTCGCCTTCGGGCGTGCCGCCTGCTGCGGTCTGGGTTTCAGTTGTCACGTTTACGGTGAACCTTCCTATCTGGGTGCACGCTACAGTAGCCTGCGCATGGATCTCCGCGGACCCCTAGCACAACCATGGCTGTCCTCGGGTTATTCCGAGGAGCGCGTCCGGGAGGAGGCGCCGTGTCGAGGGAGCGACCGCGCTTCCTAGGAAACGCCGATCTCGGCGATACGCAGTCCCCAGGGGAACTGCGCCTGAATGTTCGAGAGCCGGGGCAGCTGGGTGAAGTTGACGATCACATAGCGCGCCGTGGCCGGTCCGTCGTCACCTTCCGGAACGGGCGTAGTGATGGACGGCCCGGTGAACCCGCCCTGGGCGATCTGCTCCGCTCCCTCCAGGGTGGGGGCGTCGTTGAGCAACACCGAGAAGTTTCCGCCGGTGCCGTTCAGCTGGTCAATCTTGACCTCTGAGATTGTCGATTCCTCTTCCAGTTCAACCACGAGGGCGAGGCTCTGCGCCAGTCCGCCGAAGACGTCATTCGCGTAGACATAGCTTCCCCAGAAAGTCGCCGGGTTATTGTCCACGGTCAGGGGTAGGTTCGCATCGTTCGGGGCGTCGAGGTTCTGGTTGCTGGGAACCAGCCGTGTCACGCCGGTGATGACCGGGGGAACCGTTTCAGCGGCGGGCTCGGCGGACTCGGTGGCAGCTCCGGAAGGCGGGGTGGTTTCCGCTCCCTGTGTCTCCCCACCGGTGGTCGTGGGGTCCTCATTGGCCGTGGGGTTGGACAGCCCGCCGATGGTGGTCGCTGCGAGGACCACGGCAATGATCAAAAGCAGCGACAGAACCGCTCCCACCAGGATGCGGGTGAACTTCCGGTTGCCTTCGGGGCGGTCGTCCTCGTACTCATCCCGCTCGTCGGCGTCCGCAGGAGGAGAGGCCGGGAAGCGGGAAGGAGCCCGCTCCGGCCGCCCGGCAGCAGCCGACGCTCCCAGGGCCGAGGCGCCGAGGGCGGCGCCGGCAGTCCTGCCCGGGCTCGATGCCTCAGGTTCACTGGGCAGGCGGGTCACTTTCGGGTTGGGATTCTCCTGCCGACGGGAGTCGCTGCCCGACGACCCGCGGGAAGGTCCGGGTGACCCAGCGGGTGGCATCGGCGGCGCGGGCGGAACCGGACGGGACGCCTTCGGGGTCGATTCGGTACCGACGGCACGCTGTTCGGCGGTCCCTGCACCACCGGCGGTCCCTGCACCACCGGCGGTCACCGGCTGGGCATCCTCCGCGGCGGCTCCCGCCGCCGGCCGGCCGAACTTCTTCGACAGGTTGGCAAATGGTGAGCGGCGTTCGGCGTGTTCCCTCTCCTCGTAGTGGTCCTCATCGTAGGTCTCCGGTTCGGTGGACCGTGCCACCCCAAAGATTTCCGAACCAAGGGTGTCGGTGAAGAACGGTTCGATGTACGGTGCGTCCTGCTGCACGATCAGGTCCAGCAGGTCCGCAGCGGAGGCCCGGTTGGTGACGAGATAGGTACCCCCCTCGGTGATTCCCAGGTCGAGGACCTGGATCAATCCGGGACGCTCACCGGTTGCCACCTCGCGCGCACTGGCGGCCACCTGGCCGGCGTTGGCGGGCGAAGCGACAAGGATGCTGACGGGGCGGTTCAGGACCTGGTCCACGCCATCGAGCACAAGGTCCTTGTCAGCAGAAGCCAGCACATAGGCGGTGACTTTGTATCGGCCCCCTAGCACTGAACCGACGTCTACTGCTTCTGGCACGTGTTCCTCCCGCTGCAAGCTGGCTGATTTTTACCCATGCTACCGGTCGACCGCCTGTTCCCCGGGTTACGGCGTCAGTTCCCTCACCGCTTAAACCGGGCGAGCAGCGGGGAAAGGAATTCGCTGAGCTCGCTGACCTTCAGGGCCTTCAGCGCGGCGAGGTAAATCAGGGCCATCACCGTACCGCCGACAATGAGGACGGATGTCGAGTGCAGGACGGACTGCCAGACGAATCCGTCCGGCCGGTATGCGCCCGCCACCCAGAGAAGAGCCGAGCCGCCGACCGCTGCGGCGATCCCGGCGAGGGTGAGCCGGACATGGACGTCGAAGATATGCCCGGCGCCGTAATGCCCGATGGTCCCCCGAAGGAAGAAGTGGGTTACGGCCACCGCCACCACATTGCCCACCGAGTACCCCACTGCGAGCATCGGCACGATCAGGTCCGGCCGGAAGGCACCCGCGGTGAGGGCGAGAGCGACTCCCAGCACCGAGAGGATCAGCTGGATCTTCAGCGGGGTGACGACGTCCTCCCGCGCGTAAAACACCCGGTTAAGGAAGAAGTTGGCGCTCAGGAACGGCGCGCCGAGGGCCAGGAGCGCGATGATCACCGCATTGATGGCGCCGCTCGCCTGGGATCCACCGCTGAAGAGCATTCCCAGCGGCACGGCCAGGGTGAGCAGTGCCGCGGCTCCGAACACCGTGGCCACCCCGATCGTGCGCAGCCCGCGCGAGAGGGTGTCCCTGAGCGCTGCGAGGTTGTTGTCGGCGTGCGCCGCTGCGAGCTGGTTGAACAGAACTGTGGCAAGGGAGACGGCGATGACCGAATGGGGAAGGACATAGACCAGCGAACCGATCTCAAGGTTCGCCAGACCCGCAATCGGCTGGGGTGGTGTGCGGTTGGCGTAGTCGGCGCGGGCCTCGGTGGCGATGGTGGCGACCCACTGGTTCACCAGGTACAGGCCGTTGCCGACGAGCATCGTAATGATGGTGACCGACGCGAGCTTTCCGGTCTGGCCGAAGCCGACGCCCCGCCACCCGAACCGGGGGCTCAGACCCAGGCCAAGCTTCCTCAGCGGGAGAAACAGCACAAGGGCCTGAACGACGACACCGAGGGTGGTGCCGCCGGCCAGCAGGAGGGTGTGGGTGAGCGTCCAGTTCTCCGGGGTGTGCCCGGCGGTGCTTTCCGGGTCCAGGACCACGATGAAGGCAGTGAGGAAGCCGATGGAGATGACATTGTTGACCACGGGGGCCCAGGTGTAGGGGCCGAACGAGCCGTTGGCGTTGAGCACCTGGCCGATGATGGCGTACAGGCCATAGAAGAAGATCTGCGGCAGGCACCAGTAGGCGAAGGTGGTCACCAGGGCCAGGCGCGCACCGGAGACATTGCTCACGAGGTCCGCGATGAACGGAGCCGCAAGCGTCGCCAGGACCGTCAGCACCAGCAGCCCGCACACCGCCAGGGTGATGAGGCGGCTGATGTAGTCCGCACCCCGGTCCTCCTTGCGGCTTGCCTTGATGATCTGCGGGACCAGGACGGCGTTGAAGACGCCGCCGGCGACCATCAGGTAGATAAAGTTCGGCAGATTGTTGGCCGCGGGAAACAGATCGGAGACCTGGCCGAGAGTGCCGATTGCCGTGGCGAGCAGTGCTACGCGGATCAGGCCGAGAAACCTCGAGACAAGGGTTCCGGCGGCCATGATGGCGCTGGAGCGGGCGGTGGTGTCTTCTGCCGTGCCGCTGCCGCCGGATGCGGCGGCGCCGTCCCGTCCCGCGGCCGCGCCGTCAGAATGGCGCTGGGTGGGCCCGGCCAGCACGCCGGTGTCCTGCACCGGGATCGAGGCTGTGTTGCTTTCGGACATTGAGAACGTTCGTCTCCTTGCGTGACGCGGTGCGTCAGAGGTAATTGGGCAGGACCTCGCGGGCCAGATCCGCGATGCGCCGTTCGTTGGGGAACGAGAGTTTCCGCCCCAGCTCGTCAAGGGGCACCCACGCGACGTCGACCGCCTCATGGTCGGGATCGTTCTCGATGGTCAGGTGTCCGCCGGTGGCGACGAGGAGGAAGTGGTGAACCGTCTTGTGCACCCGGTGTCCGCTGACAGTGAACCAGTAGTCGATGCTGCCCAGCGCGGTGACGATGTCGCCGCGGATACCGGTCTCTTCCTCGATCTCGCGGACCGCCGCCTGCTCGCTGTCTTCCTGGTTCTCGGGATGGCCCTTGGGTAGGCACCATTCCAGCCTGCCGCCGCGGTTCAGGCGCGCGATAATCGCGACATTCAGGGTCCCGCTGGTAGTGTCCACAACGATCCCGCCCGCAGACACCTCCTCCACCGTGGGCAGCTGGTGCTGCGGTGCAGGCGTGCCCGGGCTTCCCATTGACACTGTCAACGGGGTGCGTTTAGGTGCACTTGGAACGGGTCGGTCCATGCAGACCACTCTAACGATCTTTAACGGCAGGCAATGACGGCGGCAGGCCGGACGGGCCGGAACGGATGGGGCCGCCGGCGGGCCGGAGCGTGGGAGACAGAAGGCCCCGACATGGAATTTGGCCCCCGATCTGGCACGCTTAAGGGACTATGGTGCACCCGTTGGACAAATCGACCCTGACCACGCCGCTCCCGCCGGTCGTCACCGAGCTCGGAGAGCTCTTCAGCAAAGCCGGCTACGAGCTTTCACTGGTCGGGGGACCGGTCCGCGACCTTTTCCTGGGGCGGAGCTCCCCGGACCTCGACTTCACGACCAATGCCGATCCGGACCAGACCCTCGCCGTGATCCGCGGCTGGGCGGACGCCTACTGGGAGATCGGACGGGCCTTCGGCACCATCGGACTGCGCCGGGGCTCCCACCAGATCGAAATCACCACCTACCGCGCCGACGCGTATGACCCGGGTTCAAGGAATCCGTCCGTGGCCTTCGGCTCGAACCTCGAGGAGGACCTGCTCCGGCGCGACTTCACCATTAACGCGATGGCCCTGACCCTTCCCGCGATGGAGCTCGTCGACCCCTTCGGCGGGGTGAAGGATCTGCACGCCGGCGTCCTTCGCACCCCGGGCGCGCCGTCGTCGTCATTCTCCGACGATCCGCTGAGGATGATGCGTGCGGCCCGCTTCGCCTCGCAGCTCGGAGTCAGCGTCGCCCCGGAGGTGGCCGAGGCGATGACGGCCATGGCGGAGCGGATCGGAATCATCTCGGCCGAACGGATTCGGGACGAACTCATCAAGCTGATCAACGGCCGCGCTCCCGGCCGGGGCATCGACATCCTCGTTGAGACCGGACTGGCCGACCATGTGCTTCCCGAGGTGTCCGCGCTGCGGCTTGAGATCGACGAACATCACCGGCACAAGGACGTCTACCGGCACTCCCTCACCGTCCTCGAGCAGGCCTGCGCATCGGAGACCGACACCGCCGGCCCCGTTCCGGGACCCGACTTCGTGCTGCGCTTCGCTGCGCTGCTCCATGACATCGGGAAGCCGGCCACCCGGAAGTTTGGGCCCGGAAACGCCGTCAGCTTCCGCCACCACGACGCGGTGGGCGCGAAGCTGGCCGCCCGCCGAATGCGCGCGCTGCGCTTCGACAACGACACCATCAAGGCCGTGTCCCGCCTCGTGGAACTGCACATGCGGTTCTACGGCTATGGTGAGGCCGGCTGGACCGATTCGGCCGTGCGCCGTTATGTGACCGACGCGGGGCCGCTGCTGGAACGGCTCCACCGGCTGGTCCGCTCGGATGTGACAACGCGCAACCGGCGCCAGGTGGAACGGCTTGCCTTTGCCTACGACGACCTTGAGGCCCGCATCTCCGCTCTGGCCGCACAGGAAGAACTCGCCATGATCCGCCCCGACCTGGACGGCGCGCAGATCATGGCCCTCCTCGGGATCGCACCCGGCCCTGTGGTGGGGCGCGCTTACCGCTATCTACTCGAGGAGCGCATGGAACACGGACCGTTGGACCCGGCAACCGCCGAGGCGCGGCTCCGCAGCTGGTGGTCGCACCAACCTGAATCAAAGGAGATACTATGAGTCCGCTCTCAGGGGCAGCCCAGCCCGATCCAACCCCCGCAGGCACCCCGCTGCCGCGGCTGTGGCTGCTCCGCCACGGCGAGACCGAGTGGTCCCGGGACGGAAACTACACGGGGCTCACCGACCTGCCCCTGACGCCCTTCGGCGAGGAGCAGGCGCTTGAGGCGAAGCGGCACCTCGCCGGCATTGACTTCGACCTGGTGATGAGCTCACCGCTCCAGCGCGCCGTCCGGACCGCCGAGCTGGCCGGATTCCCCAGACCCGAGATCGTTCCGCACGCCCACGAATGGGATTACGGGGACAACGAGGGCCGCAACAGCGCCCAGGTGCGCCGGGAGAACCCCGACTACCTGATCTGGAAGGACGGCGCCCCCAACGGAGAGACCCTCGAGCAGGTTGCCGCGCGGGCCGACCGCATCATCTCGCGCGTCCAGGCCGGCTGCCACACCCCGGCGGACCAGGACCCCGATGCTTCGCCGGTGCAGAACGCCCTGCTGGTGGCACACGGACATTTCCTCCGCGTGGTGGCTGCCCGCTGGCTGGAGTTCGCTCCCGTGGAGGGACGGCGGTTCGTTCTGGGCACGGCGGCTGTCTGCTCCCTGGGCTGGGATAAGCACACCCCGGCCATCATTCAGTGGAATCTCTAGGGTGAAATAAACCAAGAAATTTTTGAATTAATTAGTTCGAACCCTATGCCGGCGCCTCGGCATGGGGTAGATTGACTGTTGAGCCACTGATCCTCGAGGACATTCCCAGAGAGGACCAGTGCCAACGGTTCTATTAGTTATCTTTCGGACAGGAGGTAGGGATTGTGAATAACATGTCGAGCGGCCTTCTGACCCGCGGACCCAATCCGACCTTCGTCATCCGCGGCCACTAGCGGCCCCTGCGCCTGCGCGGCCCCCTTCCGGGGCAGCCCGACCCATCTGAACGGCAGCCTTCTTGACGCTGCCCCTCACGGGTTTTCTCGCGCTGCGGAATACCAGTGCTATCCCTTTAATTTCCCTTGTCGAAGGATAACCGTGTCCAAGTCCCAATCCCTTTATGACCAATTACCCTCGAATGTAGAAATGCCCAAAGCCGGACAATTCATTATGTCCGGGTCATTCACCGTCCTTCCCGCTGTGCCATCCGATGCGGTCAGCCGCATCTCCCACGGTGGACAGGACTCGACGGTCATGCCGGGCTTCCATCGGAAGCGGAAGGTGAAGCGTACGCTGAGGGCGCTCCGGCGGAATTTCGCCCGCTGGCAGCGGATCCAGGGCCCCGAAGCCGGATCCGCACGCGACAGTGCGGACCGCTTCCTCCTGCCCCAGCACTTGCTGAACATCCGGTGAGCACCGGCCTCCCGGCCGGAGGAATGTGGAGGCGCCCCGCGGCGTTGTATCGTTCAAGACGCTAGTCGCAAGCGGACCATGGGGAGAGGAGGAACGATGCCCCCCGTGAGACGTGTGGCGATGTTGTCCCTCCATACCTCCCCCCTTGAACAGCCGGGAGCCGGTGACGCCGGCGGCATGAACGTCTACGTGCGTTCCGTGGCGCTGGAGCTGGCGCGGGTGGGTGTCGAAGTCGACATCTTCACCCGGAGGGCGGGCGAGGAGCGGCCCTCCTGGGAAGAGATGGCGGACGGCGTCCGGGTGCATCACCTGGCCGCCGGTCCGCCCCACCGCATTCCGAAGGAAGCCCTTCCCCAGCTGACCGGGAGCTTCACGGCGGCCCTGACCGAAGTCGCAGGCGCCCTGGCCGGCGGCGGAGTCGACGTGCTTCACTCCCACTACTGGGTGTCCGGAACGGTGGGCCTGACCGTCGCCCGCAGGCTGAAACTGCCCCTCGTCCACTCAATGCACACCATGGCGAAGGTCAAGAACCTGAGGATGAAGAACCTCGGCACGGCGGAACCGCCGGTGCGGGTCAGTGGCGAGCAGGCCGTCGTCTCGGGCGCCGCACGCCTGATCGCGAACACCTCGACGGAGGCCTCGGAGCTTGAATCTCTCTACGGGGCGCACGCCGAGAGGATCGATGTGGTGGCCCCCGGTGTCGACCTCCAAACCTTCAATCCCGGCTCGCGTGAGGCCTCCCGGTCCCTGCTGCAGTTCCCCGAGCGTTCCTTCCATGTGGTGTTCGCGGGACGAATCCAGAAGCTCAAGGGACCGCAGGTGCTTGTGGCCGCGGTGCGCGAGCTCGTGGAGCGCCGACCCGACATCCCCCTGACCGTCAGCATCCTCGGCTCCCGCAGCGGCTCGGACGCCCTGAAGCTGCAGCCGCTGATCGATGACGCCGGGCTCCATGACATAGTGCGGCTGTACCCACCGGTCAAGGCCGCCCAGCTCGCCCACTGGTTCCGTGCGGCCGACGTCGTCGTCATGCCCTCCTTCAGCGAATCCTTCGGACTTGTGGCGCTCGAGGCGCAGGCCTGCGGAACGCCGGTCCTCGCCGCCAACGTGGGCGGGCTGCCCCAGGCCGTGAGCGACGGACGGACGGGCCTGCTCGTCGAGGGCCACTCCGCCGGGGGGTGGGCCGCCGCCCTGGAGAGACTGTTCGACGACACCGGCTACCGGGAGGCGCTCGGGCGCGGTGCCGCCGTGCATGCGCTTGCCTTCGGCTGGCAGCGCACCGCTCTGCTGACGGCCCAGAGCTACCGCACCGCCGTGGAGCGATTCTCCTCCGTTGCGGCGCGGTGATCCGACCGCCCTAGGATAGGACGGTGAACCGCGAAGAACTTGCCAGCTACCTCGATTCAGTCCGCATCACCGGGGAGGTGGCCACCCCGCGGGAGAACAACCTTGAACACATGCGCCGATTCCTCGACGGGAATGAGCACCTCGAGTTCGGCGTGCGCACCACGCACCCCTGGACCTTCGACGAGGTCTTCACCCTGATGCACGAGAAGGTCGGCACCAGCGCCGACCCGTCCCATACCACCGGCCAGGACACCATCGACGCCGCCAAGTGCGTGGCCGCACTCGACCGGTTAGCGGACCGGCTGGGCCGCTCCGTCCGGGCCGGGGAACGCATCCTCTTCGCCACTGGCCATCCCGGGGGTCTCCTTCCGGTCCACGCGGCTCTCGCATCCGCGGCCGCACAGGCCGGCGCCGAGGTGATGGAGATACCGCACGGGATCCGGTTCCGGGAGGGGGACGTCCGCCAGGTCCAGGGGGTCCTGGCCTGGCACCAGCACGGGAACCTGATGCACACCCACTACCCGCAGCCGATGCGCCTCGTGCTCGAGTCCCTCGCCGCCGCCGGCAGGCCGGGGCCTGAGCTCGTGGTCGCCGACCACGGCTGGGCCGGAGAAGCCGCGGCCGCCGGCGTGCCGGCACTCGGATTCGCCGACTGCAATGACCCCGGCCTCTTCGTGTCCGAAGCCGAAGGCCAGCTCGAGGTGGCCGTTCCACTCGACGACAATGTGCCGCCCGTCCTGTACGTGCCGCTGACGGAATATGTTCTGGAGCGGTCAGGGCTTGCCGGAGCGCCGGCACTGCGCTGATAGGTTGGCCCCATGAGCGACCTGGAGATTGCGCGCCGCGCGGCGATCCGACCCATCGAGGACATTGCCGATGCGGCGGGGGTCCCGCGGGACGCCCTGGAGCCCTACGGCCGGTATAAGGCGAAGATCGATCCCACCCGCCTCGCGGATCGGCCCGGGCGCCCCGGTCGGGTCGTGCTGGTGAGCGCCATGAGCCCAACCCCCGCCGGCGAGGGGAAGTCGACCTGCACCGTGGGGCTCGCCGACTCCCTCGCCCGGGCCGGTCAGCACGTGATGATCGCCCTGCGGGAGCCTTCCCTCGGCCCGGTGCTTGGGATGAAGGGAGGCGCCGCCGGCGGCGGATACTCCCAGGTGCTGCCCATGGACGAGATCAACCTCCACTTCACCGGGGACTTCCACGCCATCACGTCGGCGAACAACGCGCTCGCGGCGCTCGTGGACAACTCAATCCATCAGGGCAACCCGCTGAACATCGACCCGCGGCGGGTCACCTTCCGGAGGGTCCTCGATATGAACGACCGGTCCCTGCGCAGCGTGGTGGTGGGCCTCGGCGGTCCGGCGGAAGGCACACCCCGCCAGGACGGCTTCGACATCACGGCCGCCTCCGAGATCATGGCGGTGTTCTGCCTGGCCACCGACCTCGCCGACCTGCGGGAGCGGCTCTCACGCATCACCTTCGGCTACTCCTACGACCGCAAGCCGCTCACCGTCGCCCAGCTGGGGGTCGAGGGGGCGCTGACCCTGCTGCTGAAGGACGCCTTCAAGCCGAACCTCGTCCAGACGATCGCCGGGACCCCCGCCCTGGTGCACGGCGGGCCGTTCGCCAATATCGCCCACGGCTGCAACTCCGTGGTCGCCACCCAGACCGCCCGGCGCCTGGCCGACATCGTCGTCACCGAGGCCGGTTTCGGGGCCGACCTGGGCGCCGAAAAGTTCCTCGACATCAAGGCCCGCGCGGCCGACGTCGCACCCGACGCCGTCGTGATCGTGGCCACCATCCGCGCATTGAAGATGCACGGCGGCGTGGACAAGGCGGACCTGGCTGGGCCGGATGCCGCGGCGCTCGAGGCCGGCACCGCCAACCTGCTGCGGCATGTACGCAATGTCGAAAAGTTCGGCTATTCCCCGGTCGTGGCGATCAACCGCTTCGCCACCGACAGCGACGCCGAGCTCGACTGGCTGCTGGGCTGGTGCGCCTCGCAGGGGATCGCCGCCGCCGTCGCCGATGTGTGGGGCCAGGGCGGCGGCGGACCCGGGGGAGACGATCTGGCCGCGGCCGTCCTGGCCGCCCTCGACCGCCCGACGGACTTCCGCCACCTGTACCCGCTGGATCAGCCGGTGGAGGAGAAGATCCGGACCATCGTGCAGGAGGTTTACGGGGCCGACAATGTCGACTTCTCGGTGCCCGCGCTGCGCCGGCTCGCCGAGATCGAGGCGAACGGCTGGGGCGGACTGCCGGTATGCATGGCCAAGACCCAGTACTCGTTCTCCGACGACGCAACCAGGCTCGGCGCACCCAGCGGGTTCACGGTGCACGTCCGGGACCTCATCCCAAGGACCGGCGCCGGCTTCATCATCGCCCTCACCGGAGCGATCATGACCATGCCGGGGCTGCCGAAGGTTCCCGGAGCCCTCGGAATGGACGTCGACGCCGACGGCAACGCGGTCGGGCTCTTCTAAGCCCCTGCCCGCCGACCGGACCCGATCGGCGGGCCTACCCGGACCCGCCCGGCGGTCGGCCGCGCTCAGGGGGCGGAAGCGGACCCGCCGGGCATCCTCCGGCCGAACCTTAAACGGTCCGGCCGCCTGCCTGAACCAGGAAGACGGCCGGGACCTGCCTTGGGGCGGAGCCTAACGCTCGATGTCGCCGCGGATGAAGGCCTCGACCTTCTCGTGGGCGATGTCATCCGCGTACTGCTCCGGCGGGGACTTCATGAAATAGCTCGACGCCGACAGGATCGGTCCGCCGATTCCCCGGTCGAGGGCGATCTTCGCCGCCCGGATGGCGTCGATGATGACACCGGCGGAGTTGGGGGAATCCCACACCTCGAGCTTGTACTCGAGTGACACCGGGGCGTCACCGAAGTTGCGGCCCTCGAGGCGGACGAACGCCCACTTCCGGTCGTCGAGCCAGGCCACATAGTCCGAGGGGCCGATGTGCACGTCGTCGGCGTGGAGTTCGGCCTTCACGTTCGAGGTGACGGCCTGGGTCTTGGAGATCTTCTTGGACTCCAGGCGGTCGCGCTCGAGCATGTTCTTGAAGTCCATGTTGCCGCCGACGTTCAGCTGGTACGTGCGGTCCAGGGTGACGCCGCGGTCTTCGAAGAGCTTCGCCATGACGCGGTGCGTGATCGTCGCACCGATCTGGCTCTTGATGTCGTCGCCGACGATCGGCACGCCAGCGGCGGTGAACTTGTCCGCCCATTCCTTGGTCCCCGCGATGAAGACGGGCAGGGCGTTGACGAAGGCCACGCCTGCGTCGATGGCGCACTGCGCGTAGTACTTCGCGGCGTGCTCCGAGCCCACCGGGAGGTAGCAGACGAGGACGTCGGCCTTGGTGGCCTTGAGTTGGCCAACAATGTCGACCGGTTCCTCATCGGATTCCACGATGGTTTCGCGGTAGTACTTGCCCAGGCCGTCGAGGGTGTGGCCGCGCTGCACGATCACGCCGGTCGGGGGGACGTCGGCGATCTTGATGGTGTTGTTCTCGCTGGCACCGATCGCTTCGGCGAGATCGTGGCCGACCTTCTTTCCGTCGACGTCGAAGGCCGCGACGAACTGCACGTCGCTGACGTGGTAGTCGCCGAACTTGACGTGCATCAGCCCGGGGACCTTGGCCGACGGATCAGCGTCCCGGTAGTAGTGAACGCCCTGTACAAGGGACGCGGCACAGTTACCGACGCCGATGATTGCCACCCGGATGGGGTTAGTTCCCACAGTTCTCCTCAAAAAGCCCGCTGAAGTGTAATTGGCCCGTTCAGCCCCGTAATGGAGGGTCGGGCAGAGAATGTCCAGTCTACGTCCATTTGGACGTATGCCGGTTGGACTCTATCAACCTTGCAGCCTCCCCGTTCACCGGGCACGGCTCCGGCGGGCGGCGGCTGGGTCGATGGCCACCGCCGCAGCCTGCCCAGGAGGCTCCAGGGCGGGCCCCGTCTATGCCGCTGACGCCTCGGGTAGGCTGGGGCGAGCACGGATTCCCAGCGAAAGAACCCACGTGAGCGCAGCTTCATTCCGATACGAAAAACTTGGCCCGGAGGACTTCGACCGGCTCGCCGGCGGGCACCCCGACGTGGTCGTTCCGCTTGAGCAGACCCCGGACTGGGCCGGGTTCGAAACCGCCCTGGGCCGCCGCCCCTACGGGATCTGGGCCTACTACGACGGCGAAACACCCGTTGCCGTTGCCAGCTACCTCCTCATCCAGCGGCGCCTGAGGACCTCCCTCGTGGTGGTCAACGGGCCCGTATGGTTCGCGGAACGGACGCCGGCCGCCGAACGCACCCTGATGACCACTGTTCTTTCGCAGTTCGCGGCGGATCGGGGGGTCGATCCGCTGTATATACGGATGCAGGTATCCACGCCGCAGCCGCCGGCGGAGGGCCCCCTGGAGCACGGCTGGTTCGAGCGGGAGATTGTTGTCGATCTCACGCCGGAGGAGAAGGACCTGTTCCGGAGCTTCAAGCCCAACGCCCGCAACAGCATCCGCCGTGCCCAGAAATCCGGGGTAGAGGTTCGAAGTATTCCTCGCGAGCTATGGAGTGAGACTTTCCGGCAGGACCTTTTCCCGATCATGAGGGAGACCGCCGAACGCGACGGGTTCGAAAGTTTCGCGTCCGGCTACTACGAGACACTCCTGACCGAGCTGGGGGACTACCTCCGTCTGCTTGTCGCCTACCTCGACGGAAAGCCGGTGAGCTGGCTCATCACCAGCGAGTACCGGGGTGCCGCCGTTTACTACTTCGCCGGCAGCACGCAGCAGGCGCGCAAGATCTTCGCCCCCTACCTCCTGCTCTGGGAAGCCTTCCGGGAACTCAAGGCCGCGGGCAACCGCACCTGCGCCCTGACGGGCATCGTCAGCGAGAACTACCCGCAGCTCGCCAATGTCACCACCTTCAAGCGGAACTTCTCCAAGAATGTCGTCGTGGTGCCCACAACGTATGACCTCCCCCTGAGGCCGCTGCAGTACCGGACGCTCGCCGCGGCCCTCAACGCCCGGCGGAGCCTGCCGGGACAGGTGCGGGCCGCGCGGAGGGCGCTGGTTGCTGCGCGCGGCACCCTCGCCACCAGGTCCAGGCCGGCCACCGTCGCGCCCGCGCAGCCCGGCACTGACGCCCGGCCCGGCACTGACGCCCCTCCCGCCTGAGGAAAGCGAGAACCGATGGTTGACGTCGAGGTTGTCGGTTCGGGCCCCAACGGGCTCGCAGCGGGCGTCGTGCTGGCCCGGGCCGGGCTGAGCGTACGCGTGCACGAATCAGCGGCGACCATCGGAGGCGGATCGCGCACCCTCCCGCTGATGGAGGAGGGGAGCGTGCATGACGTCTGCTCGGCGGTCCACCCCATGGCGCTTGCCTCGGAGTTCTTCACCTCCTTCGAACTGAACCGCCGCGTCGGGTTCGCCATCCCGGAGGTGTCCTACGCCCACCCGCTCGATAACGGAAGGGCGGGAATCGCTTACCGCAGCCTGGATCGGACCGTGGCCGAGCTGGGCGCTGACGGCCGGGCGTACCGGCGGCTGATGCAGCCCCTTATCGATTCCCGGGACGGCATCCTCGCGCTGACCCTGAACCACCTGCTGCGCGTTCCGAAGAACCCGCTGGCAGCGGCACGGCTCGCGGCGGCCGTACTCGACCAGGGCTCGCCGGCCTGGAACCGGAGGTTCCGGGGAGAGGAGGCCCCGGCGATGCTGACCGGGGTCATGGCGCACCCCGTCGGACCGCTTCCCTCGCTTACGGCCGCCGGAGCCGGAATGGTCCTCGGGCTGCTTGCGCACGCTGGCGGGTGGGCCATCCCCGTCGGCGGTTCACAGGCGATTGCCGACGCCATGGCCCGGGACATCGAGGACCACGGCGGCGAGATCCTCACCGGCTCCAGGGTGCGGTCCCTCGCGGAGCTCAGCGGTGCCCGGGCTGTCCTGCTGGACGTTGCCCCGCCCGCACTGGTGGAGATGGCGCGGGGACGGCTTCCGGGAGGGTACGCGCGGGCGCTGAGCAGGTTCCGCTTCGGCAACGCCGCCTGCAAGGTCGACTTCCTGCTCTCCGGCCCCGTGCCTTGGACCAACTCCGAGGTGGCCCGGGCCGGCACGGTTCACCTCGGTGGAACCCGCGCTGAGGTGGCGGCGGCCGAGGCGGACGTCAACGCAGGACGCCACCCGGAGCGCCCCTACGTCCTTGTCTCCCAGCCGTCCCTGTTCGACCCGACCCGGGCGCCGGGCGGCCGGCATACCCTCTGGACCTACTGCCACGTGCCCCGCGGCTCCACGACCGACATGACCGAAGCCATCACCGCCCAGATCGAACGCTTTGCCCCCGGGTTCCGCGACCTGATTGTGGACTCGCACTCCTCCACGGCCGCCCAGCTCGGGGAGTACAACGAAAACTATGTCGGCGGCGACTTCGGCTCGGGCGCCGTCGACCTGCGCCAGATGATCGCCCGCCCGGTGCTGGCGGCCCACCCGTGGGCAACCCCGCTGAAGGGGGTCTACCTCTGCTCCCAGTCGGCCCCGCCCGGGCCCGGCGTCCACGGCATGGCAGGATTCCATGCCGCGAAGCTTGCCTTACGGCGCGAGTTTGGGCTGGGGATGCCCGAACTCGGGATCGGCTGAAGGCTCAGCCGCCCACCAGCGGCGCGACTGCCTTGACGAGTTGCTGGCCGCCGAGGACCAGGAACAGCAGCGCCGTAATGCCCAGGGCGATGTTCGTCGAGGGCTTGTTGGCCCAGCGGGCGGGAATGCGTTTCCCGTTCAGCAGTCCGAGCAGGGTCACCGCAAGGAACGGCATGAACAGCGAACCCAGGACTCCGTAGGCGAGGATCAGGCCGATGGGCTGGCCCAGGGCGAACAGTATCATCGGCGGGAAGGTCAGCCACAGCACGTAGAACCGGAAGTACTTGCCGCCCACCCGGGTGTCGGGATGGCCTGATTCCTTACCGCGCATATTTCCCCAGAAGTCGGCGAACATCAGGGAGACGCCGTTCCACACGCCGAGGATCGAGGAGAACGAGGCGGCCCAGAAACCGACGAGGAATCCGGTGCCGACGACGTCACCGTATTCGTCCTTCAGCACGCCGTAGAGGTCCAGCAGGCCCTCGTCACCTGCGCTGATCGAGACGCCCGCCGAGCGCACCACCTCCGCGCCGACGATGAGCATGGCGACAACGAAGATGCCGGTCATCACGTAGGCCATTGAGTTGTCGATGCGCATCACCCGCATCCATTTCGGGGTGTACCAGCCCTTTTCCCGCAGCCAGTAGCCGTAGGCGGCCAGGGTGATGGTTCCACCGACGCCGCCGGCGAGGGCGAGGGTGTAGAGAACCCCGCCGTCCGGAATTCTGGGGAGCAGGCCGGTGAACATCGCC
This sequence comes from Arthrobacter zhaoguopingii, assembly GCF_009828605.1. Classification (NCBI taxonomy): domain Bacteria; kingdom Bacillati; phylum Actinomycetota; class Actinomycetes; order Micrococcales; family Micrococcaceae; genus Arthrobacter; species Arthrobacter zhaoguopingii. The sequence goes on from NZ_WIAE01000004.1 coordinate 154,273, forward strand.
GGGATGTTGGGCAGGGCGATGACGGCAAGTCCCACAACGGTGACGAACATCAGTCCCACCAGGACGGCGGTGATCTTCTCGAAGGTTGCATACTTGCCGAACCAGACCATGACGAACCCGAGCAGGCCCATGGTGATCGCCCAGGCCCAGAGCGGCAGGACAGGGAAGACGGCGGCCAGGGGCAGCGCCGCCGAGGACATGGCCGTGGCTCCGTACACGAAGCCCCAGATCATGATGTAGGGGCCGAAGTACCAGGTGGTCCACCGCCCCAGCGACCGCCAGCCCTCGAAGATCGTCCGTCCGGTGGCGAGGGTGAACCGTCCGACTCCCTCCACAAGGATGATCTTCAGGACCACACCGAGCACGACGGCCCACAGCAGGCCGTAGCCGAAGCGGGAACCGGCGACGAGGGTAGCCACCATGTCCGCCGCGCCGACCCCCGTGGCGGCAACCACGAGTCCTGGTCCGACGAGCTTCCATTTCGCGGGAGCGCCGCCGTCGTCGTCGATCCGGTCCTCGTGCTCTGTGGGCGTTGGGGGAGTGCCGCCGGTAGTCGCCATCGACCAGGAGTCCTAACTGTTGGTACCTTGTGCGGGTAAGACCGCCCGGGGGCGGGTCCGCCGGTCGTGTGCATTCTGTCACAGGCCCGGCGCTGGATCCGGGACCCACCGGCACGCCAGCCGCGGTCCGGGACACCGCCTGAGGAGGCTCCGATGGACAACACACCGACCGCAGGCGACCCTTACCGCCTGGAACGGTTCGTCTCAGCCCAGGACGCGGGCGGCACGTACGGGCGAGCCCTTGGCGAGATCCTCGCCGGACGCAAGCAGAGCCACTGGATGTGGTTCGTCTTTCCCCAGATCCAGGGCCTTGGGAGCAGCGCGACGGCCCGCGAGTTTGCCATCTCCTCCCTGGCCGAGGCGCAGGCCTATCTCGCCCACCCCGTCCTCGGGCCTCGGCTGCTCGAATGCGCCGCGGCGGCCGCCGCTCTGCCCGGGCACAGCGCGGAAGCGGTCTTCGGCGGCATCGATGCGCGGAAACTGCATTCGAGCGCGACTCTCTTCCACCGGGCGGCCCCCGGCGAGCCCGCGTTCTCCGACCTTCTTGCGAAGTACTTCGACTCACTGCCCGACACCGCCACCGACGAACGCCTCTGAACGGGGCGCTGCCGGCCCGCGCGTCTTTGCCCGGCCGGGGGTTGCCAAGGTAGGATCGATGTGGTTTCAACCACAATTTCATATGCCTTTGACCTGCAGCGGGAGAGTCCTGCCGCGAATATCCACTCGGCAGGCGCCGTAGGAGCAAATCCTCCCCAGGAATCTCTCAGGCCCAGTACCGCTGCGGTTAGGCAACTCTGGAAAGCAGCGCACCGGCCCCGAGGGCAGGCAGCGCTCACCGAAGGTGCAAGCAGGCACGGAGCCCTGCGGAAACTCTCAGGTCCAAGACACAGAGCGGGGAGGAACTCGAAAAGGGACGCGCTTTCAGCGCTTGAACGTACGGAGTTTCCATGACCGCCCATGCCGACCTGGCTTCCACCTTCGCCGACCGCCACATCGGTCCGCGCACCTCCGACGCAGCGCAGATGCTGTCGGTCCTCGGATACCCCAGCATCGACAAGCTCGTCGATATCGCCGTACCGGCAAGCATCCGGTCCGCCAAGGCCCTCGATCTTCCTGCGGCGCTCAGCGAACCCGAGGTGCTGGCGCAGCTGCGCCGGATCGCCGGCCGCAACCGGACCGCCGTGCAGATGATCGGCCAGGGCTACTTCGATACGGTCACCCCTCCGGTGATCCGCCGCAACGTCCTCGAATCGCCGGCCTGGTACACCGCCTACACGCCCTACCAGCCGGAAATCTCCCAGGGCCGCCTTGAAGCGCTCCTCAACTTCCAGACCATGGTCCAGGACCTCACCGCCCTCGACATCGCCAACGCGTCGCTGCTCGATGAGGCCTCGGCCGTCGCCGAGGCCGTGCTGCTGATGCGCCGCTCGGGCAAGAACAAGTCAGGCCGCACCGTCCTCGACGCCGACTGCCTCCCGCAGACCGTAGCTGTGGTCCGCGGCCGCGCCGAGGCGCTCGGCTTTGAGGTCGAGGTCGCCGACCTCTCCCAGGGCCTGCCCGAGGGCGACATCAACGGCGTCGTCCTCCAGCAGCCCGGCGCCTCCGGTGCCCTGCGCGACTCCACGGCCGTCATCGCCGCCGCCAAGGAACGCGGGGTCCTCGTCACCGTCGCCGCCGACCTGCTGGCCCTGACCCTGATCACCGCCCCGGGCGAGCAGGGCGCCGACATAGCTGTCGGCTCCGCCCAGCGCCTTGGCGTTCCGCTGTTCTTCGGCGGACCCCACGCCGCGTACATGGCGGTGCGCAAGGGCCTCGAGCGCATGCTGCCCGGCCGCCTGGTCGGGGTGTCCAAGGACGCCGACGGCGCCCCCGCCTACCGCCTGGCCCTCCAGACCCGCGAGCAGCACATCCGCCGTGAAAAGGCGACGTCGAACATCTGCACCGCCCAGGCGCTGCTGGCCATCACCGCCAGCATGTACGGGGTCTACCACGGCCCCGAGGGCCTCAAGGCGATCGCCGAGCAGGCCCACCGCCGCGCCGTCGACCTCGCCGGGCGGCTGAGCGCCACCGGAGCGCAGATCGTCCACGACACCTTCTTCGACACCCTGCTGGTCCGCGTGCCCGGCCGGGCCGCCGAACTCGCGGACCGTGCCGAGGAACTCGGCTACAACCTGCGCCGCGTCGACGCTGACCACCTCGGCATCTCCTGCGACGAGACCACCACCGCGGACCACCTCGCCGCCGTCGCCGGCGTGTTCGGCGCCGGCAGCGACGCCGGTGCCGGGGCAGCGGACACCGGAACCCGGATCCCGGCCGGGCTGCGCCGCACCTCCGCCTACATGACCCACCCGGTGTTCTCGCTGCACCGCTCGGAAACGGCGATGCTGCGCTACCTGCGCCGACTCTCCGACCGCGACCTGGCCCTTGACCGCACCATGATCCCGCTGGGCTCGTGCACCATGAAGCTCAATGCCACGGTGGAGATGGAAGCGATCTCCTGGCCCGAGTTCGCCTCGATCCACCCGTTCGCGCCCACCGCGCAGACCGAGGGCTGGCGCGAGCTCATCACCGACCTCGAGGAGCGCCTGGCCGAGATCACCGGCTACGCCAAGGTGTCCCTGCAGCCCAACGCCGGCTCACAGGGTGAGCTCGCGGGCCTGCTCGCCATCCGCGGCTACCACCGCTCGCGCGGCGACGAGAACCGCACGGTGTGCCTGATCCCCTCCTCGGCGCACGGCACCAACGCCGCCTCCGCCGTCCTCGCCGGTATGAAGGTGGTCGTCGTGGCCACGGCCGCCAACGGCAATATCGACCACGACGACCTCAAGGCGAAGATCGAGCAGCACGCCGAGAACCTCTCCGCGATCATGATCACCTACCCCTCGACCCACGGTGTGTTCGAGGAGGATGTCCGCTGGGTCTGCGAGCAGGTGCACGCGGCCGGCGGGCAGGTCTACATCGACGGCGCGAACCTCAACGCCCTCGTCGGGCTGGCCAAGCCGGGTGAGTTCGGCGGCGACGTCTCGCACCTGAACCTGCACAAGACCTTCTGCATCCCGCACGGCGGCGGCGGCCCCGGCGTCGGACCGGTCGCCGTGGCCGAGCACCTCATCGACTTCCTGCCCGGTGACGCGAACCGGGACATCGCCACCGACGAGGCCGGCGGCGGCGCTCCCGTCTCGGCGTCGATGTACGGTTCGGCCGGGGTCCTTCCCATCTCCTGGGCCTACGTGGCCCTGATGGGCGCGGAGGGCCTGACCAGCGCCACCGCGCACGCCCTGCTCGCCGCGAACTACGTTGCCGCACGCCTCAACGAGCACTTCCCCGTGCTGTACACCGGGGCCCAGGGGCTGGTGGCGCACGAGTGCATCCTCGACCTGCGCCCGCTCACCGCGAAGACCGGGGTCACCGCCGAGGACGTCGCCAAGCGGCTCATCGACTACGGTTTCCACGCCCCTACGCTGTCCTTCCCGGTGGCCGGAACCCTCATGGTGGAGCCCACCGAGTCGGAGAACCTCGCCGAGCTCGACCGGTTCGTCGACGCCATGATCGCCATCAAGGGCGAGATCGACCGGGTCGCCGACGGCGAGTGGACCGTCGAGGAAAGCCCGCTGCGCCAGGCCCCGCACACGGCGACCACGCTCATCGGGGACGACTGGAACCAGTCCTACCCGCGCGAGCTCGCCGCGTACCCGCTGCGCTCCCTGCGGCACGACAAGTATTTCCCGCCGGTCCGGCGCATCGACGGCGCCCACGGCGACCGCAACCTGGTGTGCTCCTGCCCTCCCATCGAAGCCTTCGAGGACTGATTCCATGCCCAAGCAGACCCCGCTCTACACCCGGCACGAAGCCCTCGGCGCCTCCTTCACCGACTTCGGCGGCTGGCAGATGCCGCTGAAGTACGGCAGCGAACTCGAAGAACACCACACGGTGCGCCGCGCCGCCGGCCTGTTCGACCTCTCCCACATGGGGGAGGTCCTGGTCACCGGACCCCAGGCGGCCGAGTTCCTCAACTACGCGCTCGTGGGCAACCTGGCGGTGATGCCGGTGGGGAAGGCGAAGTACTCCCTCATCTGCAACACCGACGGCGGCGTGATCGACGACCTCATCACCTACCGCCTGGCCGAGGACCGCTTCCTCGTGGTGCCCAACGCCTCCAACGCCGACACCGTCGCTTCGGAGCTGCACGACCGCGCCGCCGACTTCGACGCCGTGGTGGAGGACCAGTCCGAGACCACCGCCCTGGTGGCCGTCCAGGGGCCCAACGCCGAGGCGATCCTGCTGGCTCTGGCGGCCCCCGACGACGCCGAGGCCATCACCTCGCTGCGCTACTACGCCGCCGTCGAGGTCGAACTGGCCGGGGTGCCGGTCCTGCTGGCCCGCACCGGGTACACCGGCGAGGACGGATTCGAGCTGTTCGTCGGCAACTCCTTCGCCGTGCGCGTCTGGGACGCGGCCCTCGAAGCCGGTGCCGGCTCCGGCCTGATCCCGTGCGGCCTTGCCGCCCGGGATTCCCTCCGCCTCGAGGCCGGCATGCCGCTCTACGGAAACGAGCTCGGCCTCTCAACCAACCCCTTCGAGGCCGGCCTCGGCCCGGTGGTGAGCCTCAAGAAGACCGAGGACTTCGTGGGCCGCTCCGTCCTGGAGCCGCTGAAGGCCACCGGGCCGGCACGCCGCTTGGTGGGGCTGCGCGGCACCGGCCGGCGTTCCGCGCGCGCCGGCTACGACGTCGTCGTGGACGGCACGGCCGTGGGCACGGTGACCTCCGGGCTGCCCAGCCCCACCCTCGGCTATCCGGTGGCGCTGGCCTACGTCGACTCGGCCCTTGCGGAGCCGGGCACCGAAGTCCAGGTCGACCTCCGGGGCCGCCCCGAGCCCTTCACCGTCGTGGAGACACCGTTCTACAAGCGCGCCAAGTGATGCCGTTCGACGGCTCCATGGCATCAGGGGGACCTCAGTGACCATCAGCGCATTCGACCTGTTCAAGATCGGCATCGGCCCGTCGAGTTCACACACCGGCGGGCCGATGACGGCTGCCTACCTTTATACGGAACTGCTGCGGGAAGAAGGGCTGCTCGGGCGGGTCGACCGCCTCCAGGTCGAGCTCTTCGGATCCCTCGGCGTCACCGGGCACGGCCACGGCACAGTGAAGGCGATCCTGCTCGGACTTGAGGGAAGCCAGCCCCATCTCGTCGATCCCGCCACCGCGGACGAACGGGTGGGACGCATCGGCGAACTCAAGTTGCTGCGCCTGGCCGGCGAACGTGAAATCGGCTTCGACCCCGACCGGGATCTCATCCTGCACCGGCGGAAGCGGCTTGAATATCACACCAACGGAATGCGTTTCCAGGCCTGGGACGCCGCGGGAACCCTGCTTCGGGCGCGCGACTACTTCTCGGTCGGAGGCGGGTTTGTCCTCGATGAGAACCAGATCGGCGTCGAAACGCAGCCCGAACCCGAGGTCGTCGTGCCCTTCCCGTTCAATACGGCCGACCAGCTGCTGGAACTATGCCGCAAGCACGATATGTCGTTTTCCGAGATCGTGCTCGCCAATGAGAAGGCCTTCCGGAGCGAGGAGGAGGTCCGGGCGGGCCTGCTGCAGATCTGGGAGGTCATGCAGGACACCATCCGCCGGGGAACCAGCACCGGCGGCGTCCTGCCCGGAGGGCTGGCCGTGCGGCGGCGGGCCGCCCGTCAGCTGGAACTCCTGGAGAAGGCCAACGACCCCGAGGACCGGCTTGGGACCATGGAATGGGTGACCCTGTTCGCCCTGGCGGTCAATGAGGAAAACGCGGCCGGCGGCCGCGTGGTCACGGCGCCCACCAACGGCGCCGCCGGCATCATTCCGGCCGTCCTGAAGTACTACGTCGACTTCGTTCCCGGCGCCAGCGACGACGGTGTGGTGCGCTTCCTGCTGGCCGCCACCGCCGTCGGCTCCCTGTTCAAGAAAAACGCGTCCATCTCGGGCGCGGAGGTGGGATGCCAGGGCGAGGTCGGCTCCGCCTGCGCCATGGCGGCCGGTGCCCTGGCCGAGGTGCTCGGGGGCACCCCCGAGCAGGTGGAGAACGCCGCGGAGATCGGAATCGAGCACAACCTGGGTCTGACCTGCGATCCGGTCGGCGGGCTCGTGCAGATACCGTGCATCGAACGCAACGCGGTCGGTGCGATCAAGGCCATCACCGCCGCACGGATGGCGGTGCGCGGGGACGGGCAGCATCACGTCTCGCTGGATATCGCGATCAAGACGATGCGCGACACCGGCGCGGACATGATGGACAAGTACAAGGAGACGGCCCGGGGCGGGCTCGCCCTGAACGTCGTGGAGTGCTGAGCGGGCAGGTCCCGCCCGCCCGGCCGGCCTAGACCGCGGCCGGGACCGACTTGTTCCGCTGCGGGGCGAGTTCGACGACGATATCGCGCAGCAGTCCGCGCAGTTCCTCGGACTCAAGGCCCTCGCCGGTCATCAGGGACCGCTCGATGTCCTGGGCCCGGGCCAAAGCCAGCTGCCCCGCCTCGGTGATGGTGATGCGCTGGCTGCGGCGGTCGCGTGCGTCGCGGATGCGGGAAATGAAGCCCTGGCGCTCCAGCTTTTCCAGCGTCTTGCCGATCGTCTGGGCCTGGACGTGCACGGCCAGGGCGAGCCGCGCGCCGGTCATGGTGCCCTCACGCGAGAGAACACCCAGGGTGGTGTAACCCGCATGGGTGATGCCGATATCGAGGAGTCGTTCGTTCCACGCATGGTCCACCAGCCGGGCGGCGGTGGTGAGGAGACGGCTTGTTGACCACTCGTTAAGGTTTGGCATGACGGTACTTCTTCCAGACGCTAGTAGAACCCAATACCTCCACTATGAACCCCGATCTTCAAGTTTTCCCTGTGATCCGCCCAAAGCTTTAAGCAAGGGTGCTTAGGAAGTGGGATGCTCGGGCTCCGGACCCGAATGATCGCCGACCCCGGAGCGGTGGCCGGCTAGAAAGACCCGGATGGCGTCGGCGACCGCGCCCGGAGCGCCCTGCTGGGCGACATGCGGCTGGCCGGGAATCTCCGTGAAGGACCCATGGGGCGCAGCCTCGGCGAGTTCCCTGCACCAGGGCTCCCGGGCCACCGGATCCCGGGAGCCACGCAGCACCAGCACGGGGCATTCCACGGCCCGGATGGCGGCTTCGAGGCGGTACTCCATCATGGGACGCAGCGCCTTCAGATACCAGCGCAGGCCCGTGCGCACGTAGTCGGTGAGGACAATGATATTCGCCGAGGGGAGTTCGCGCAGTGAGTCATGCCCGAGGGCCGCCGCCTGCCGCCAGACTGACCGGCGCCGCCGGTCCACCACCGGCCCGATCAGCACAACCCCCCTTACCCGCGCTGGATCGCGCAGGGCCGCCGCCGTAACGATCTGGGCGCCCATCGAGTGCCCTACCAGGATGCAGGGCGCCGCCCCGGCCTCGGCCAGCAGGTCGAGCAGCACGGCGGCGTAGTCCTCCACCGAAAGGGTGGGCCCGGGGGCCGGGTTGGGACCGAACCCCGGAAGGTCGACCGCATAGGTGTCAGCGGTCGCGGTGAGCTCGGTGTGCAGGCGGTCAAGGTAGCGGTGCGACATGCCGATGCCGTGGATCAGAACAAACGGCGGCTCGGTGCTACCGGTGGGCCCGGGCGAGGAGTGGAGGCGGAGGGTGTGCCCGCGCAGGCGGACAGTTGAGACAGTGCGAGAGACCATCCGGTGAGTGTAGCCCGGCGTTCTACCCGCCGAAGTTCAAGAAATCCTCAAGTTTGGCCAGCGGCTTCTCGAATTTTCTGGCAAGGTATTGCTATGCCCGATATCCATGAACCACGCACCGCCCTCATCGTCGAGGACGACGAGGACATCCGGGAGCTGCTGGGCACAGCACTGCGGTTGAAGGGATTTTCGATCCTCGAGGCGGCGACCGGGCATGAGGGCCTCGCAAAGGTGCGCGACCACCAGCCTGACCTGATCACCCTGGATTTGAACCTTCCAGACCTCGACGGGGTCGAGGTCTGCAGGCAGTCCCGGGCGATGAGTGATGCCTACATTGTGATGGTGACCGCGCGCCAGGACGAGATCGACCGGCTGCTGGGCCTGGAGACCGGCGCCGACGACTTCATTGGAAAGCCGTTCAGTCCGCGGGAGTTCACGGCGCGCGTCTCGGCCATGTTCCGCAGGCCGCGCACCGGCCCGGGTGCGGTGGGCAACGACAGCTCCCTGCTGCGGCACAACGGACTGCTGATGGATGTCGAGGGGCGCACCGTGAGCCTCGACGGTGAGGAACTGGCCCTGACGAGGATCGAATTCGACCTCCTCGAGGCCCTGCTCGACGGCGCGTCGCGGGTGTGGTCACGGGAGGCACTCCTCGACCGGGTCTGGGGGGATGGCTGGGCGCTCGACCACCACCTCGTGGAGGTGCACATCCGGAACCTCCGCCGGAAGCTCAGCGATGACACCAGCAATCCGCGGTTCATCCGCACGGTCCGGGGCGTAGGCTACCGGCTCATTCCGCTGACACCGGTGCGCTGAGACCGCCCGCTGACGGCCTGCCCTACAGCAGGGTGAGCTTGTCGAGGGCATCACGCAGCCCCGGCGCGCTCCCCCGCTCGTCATCGATGCTTTTGCGCTCGCTCTGCACGACGTCGGGCCGGTCGGTGATGATTCCGTCGACCGGCACCCGCAGGAACGTCCGGATGGCATCGGGGTCGTTCACCGTCCACACCCACAGCTCCTTCCCGCGTCCGCGGGCGAGAGCGGCGAGTTCCTCGGTGAAGAAGGACTGCTCAACCACGAGGAAATCCCCCGGCTCCCCCTCAAGGGTGCCGACGTTGGCTGCCACGGTGTAGCCCACCCGCAGCCCGGGCCGCTTTTGCTCGAGTTCCTGGACCACCTCGCTGCTCAGGGAATGGTAGATGTGATGGTCCGTGGCGCCGATCGAATCGAGCTCCGCCAGGAGCCGGTCCACCACCTGGGGCGACTCATGCCCGTGCAGCTTGAGCTCGATGAGGAGCTTCACACCGAGCTCCTCGGCCCGCAGCACGTAATCGATGAGGGAAACCATTGAGTCGCTGTACCCGCCGACACTCACATCGATCGACTCGGCCTCGGCGAGGGTCAGCTCATACGTGTTCACATTGAGCCCCGAGACGATCCACAGGTTGACGTCGTGGCTGAGGATGAACCGACCGTCCCTGGTCTCCTGGGCGTCGATCTCAACTAAATCCGGACTCACCCGTGCCGCCGCCTCCAGGGCGCCGATGGTGTTTTCTACGCCGCCCCCGACGAAACCGCGGTGGGCGATGATCTTGGTGGACCCGGAGTTTGCCGGCACGCTTCCGGCCGCCGGGAGGATCGAGGCCGACTGGACCGCCGTGGCCCCCATCACTGTCAGGCCGAGGACCACGAGGGCGGCCTGCCGCCGCCTGGAGCGTCCCCTCCGGTGGAGCTGAGGGCCCTGCGGGGCAGGCGGCGGTGTCCGGTCCGGAACGCCAGTGCGCCGGTTGTTATAGGCGGCGGTCAGGGCGTGGAGAATCACGACGAGCGCGAAGCTCAGCACCACCGCGGATCCGACATTGGCGATGCCGTAGCCGCCGGCCGCCACGGCGGGGGCGATTGGCGGGGCGATGCGGTCCGCGAGTGCGGCGGCGAGCACCACCGCCTCGGTGAGCAGGGTCGAAAGCGCCCCGGCGCCCGCTGCCACGATTCCGATGGCGGCGGCAATCCGCCAGGACTGGCGGCGGGTCGCGGCCAGGCTGCCGGCCACGGCCCGGCCCGGTGATTTTCCTTCGATCACCAGCAGCGGGAAGGTGAAGATCAGACGGATATTCACGTACAGGAGCGCCGCCAGTCCCGCCCCGTACAGGGTGGCACTCACCGGCGCCTTGAGCATCTCGCCGCTGATGAAGAGCGGCACGGCGATGCCGCGGGTGACCGTGGAAAACAGCCCGAATCCGCCCAGGGGCATGACCAGCAGGACATAGACGATCAGCAGGGGCGACTGGTAGTGGAGCACCGCCCGGATGGCCAGGGCCACGTCCTCTGCCACCGGCCGCAGCTGCAGGGGCAGGGCGCACTGCTGGCGGTGGACCAGCACGATCAGGGTGACAAGCTGCAGGCTCACCACCGCGAGTGCGGCGACCACCAGCAGGATCATCAGCACGAGCGCCCCGGGGTGCGCCAGGACCATCCCGAGGTTCTGGTCGCTGATCCGGGGCAGGCCCGACGCCGCCAGAACGAGGCGGAAGAGTGCCGACAGGGCAGGAAGCGCCAGCAGGATGGTGGCACCGTTGAGGACCAGGGAGGCGAGCTGGAGGGGGAGGAACCCCCTGAGCGCCTCGGTCAGGGCCTTCCGCAGGGACGCCCGCAGAGGAAAGGACGCCGATGGCACACGGGTTTCGGGCGCGCCGGTTGACCGCCCGATCCGCTTGGCCATGTACATCTCGGATATCCCTTCGGGTCTGCGGAGCTCCGGGGCACGCGTCGGTGGGGCGCCAGCGGAGCATTTACCGAACCACTCTAGGCCCCGAGCGGAGCGGCCCGCGGCCCGCCGCTAAACTTTAGGGGTGGCCCACCTCGACGTTTCAAACATTGATTATTTCCTCTCCGACGGACGGCAGCTGCTCAATGCCGTCTCCTTCCGGGTCGGGGAAGGCCACAAGACGGCCCTGATCGGACCCAACGGCACGGGCAAGACAACGTTGCTGCGGATCATCGCCGGTGACCTGACCGCCGACGAAGGGGCCGTCACCCGTTCGGGCGCCCTGGGCATCATGCGCCAGTTCGTTGGGCAGGTGCGCGATGACACCACCGTCCGCGACCTCCTGGTCTCCGCCGCCCCGCCGGCCCTCGCACGGGCGGCGAAGGCTGTCGATGACGCCGAACTGGCCATGATGGAAACCGACGACGAACCCACCCAGATGCGCTATGCGCAGGCGATCGCCGACTGGGGGGACAGCGGCGGGTATGAACTGGAGACCACCTGGGACGAGGTGACCATGGCGGCCCTCGGCATTCCGTTCGACCGCGCCCAGCACCGGGCGGCATCCTCCCTCTCCGGCGGCGAGCAGAAACGCCTGGTCCTCGAGGCGCTCTTCTCCGGTCCGGACGAACTGCTCCTGCTCGATGAGCCGGACAACTACCTCGATGTGCCCGGCAAGCGCTGGCTGGAGACGAAGCTGGCCGAGTCGCGCAAGTCGGTGCTCTTCGTCAGCCACGACCGGGAGCTGCTGGCCAACGCCGCGACCCGCATTGTCACGCTCGAGCCCGGCGTCCTCGGCGCGTCGGCCTGGACCCACGGTGGAGGATTCGAAACCTACCTCAAGGCGCGGCAGGACCGGAACGCGCGGTTCGAGGAGCTTCGACGCCGGTGGGACGAGGAGCACCTGAAGCTCAAGGAACTCGTGAACATGTACAAGAACAAGGCCGCGTTCCGCTCCGATATGGCCAACCGGTACCACGCGGCACAGACGCGCCTGGCGAAATTCCTTGAGGCCGGCCCCCCGGAAGCCCTTCCCATGGAGCAGAACGTGTCGATGCGGCTGCGCGGAGGACGGACGGCGAAGCGGGCGGTGGTGGCCTCGAAGCTCGAACTGACGGGGCTGATGAAACCGTTCAGCACCGAAATCTGGTTCGGTGACCGCGTGGGAGTCCTGGGCTCCAACGGGTCCGGCAAGTCGCACTTCCTGCGGCTGCTCGCCGGTGGCGGGACCGACCCCGATAAGGAACACCAGCCGGTGTCCGACGTCGACATCGCCGAGGTGCCGCACGAGGGCACGGTCAAGCTCGGAGCACGCATCCGTCCGGGATTCTTCGCCCAGACCCATTCGCGTCCGGACCTGCTGGGCCGGACGCTCCTCGACATCCTGCACCGCGGCGATGAGCACCGCTCGGGCCTCGGACGGGAGGCGGCCTCGGCTGTCCTCGACCGGTACGGCCTGGCCGGACAGGCCGAACAGCCTTACGACTCGCTCTCCGGCGGGCAGCAGGCGCGGCTGCAGATTCTGCTGCTCGAACTCTCCGGCGCCACCCTGCTGCTGCTCGACGAGCCGACCGACAACCTCGACCTGCACTCGGCCGAAGCGCTCGAACACGCCATCGACGCCTTCGAGGGAACCGTTCTCGCCGTCACCCACGACCGGTGGTTCGCCCGCAGCTTCGACCGGTTCCTCGTCTTCGGTTCCGATGGAAAGGTCTACGAGACCAAGGAACCCGTCTGGGACGAGGGGCGCGTGACCCGGGCCCGCTGAGCCGGGCACCGGATGCCGGCAGCCGGTTCGTCCCCGCCGGTGGGTCCCCCGGGCCGGTGAAGTACGGGCGGACCGGTTTGAATGCCGCCGGAGCGCACAGCTACGGTGGCAGGGTGAACCCCAACCTGAAGTCCGCCGTCTGGGCCACCTTCGCCATCTTCGGGCTCAACGGCCTCGTCTTTGCGAGCTGGGCCGCCCGGATCCCCGCTGCTTCGGCAGCGCTTGAGCTCAGCTCGGGCCAGATGGGTGCGCTGCTGCTGGTTGGGGCGGTGGGCTCGGTCCTGTCCCTGCCCCTTGCGGGTCTGATTTCGGCGCGCGTCGGCACGGCGAACACCGTGCGGGTAGGAGGAGCTGCGGCGGCGCTCGCCGCGGCCACCGTCGCGGCCGGCCTGCAGTTCCAGTCGGTGCCGCTGACCGGGGCGGGGCTGTTCCTCTTCGGTTCCGGCGTGGCCCTCTGGGACGTCGCCCAGAACATCGAGGGCGCCGACGTCGAACGCCGGCTGCGGCGCACCATCATGCCGCGCTTCCACGCCGCCTTCAGCGGCGGTGCGTTCCTCGGGGCGCTGCTGGGCGCAGGCCTTGCCGCCGTCGACGTCGACCTGCCGGCGCACCTGGTGGCTATTGCGGTCCTGTCCCTCGCCGTGTCCCTGTGGATGCCCCGGTATTTCCTGCCCGTGGCCGCACCCGGGCACACCGAGCAGGCGCCGGTGGCGGGCGGCAGATTCTCCGCCTGGCGCGAGCCGCGCACGCTGCTGATCGGACTCGTGGTGCTGGGTGCCGCACTGACGGAAGGCGCCGCCAACGACTGGGTGGCCAAGGCCACCGTGGACGGGCTGGGCAGCAGCGAAAGCGTCGGGGCCCTCATGTTCGCCGTCTTCGTCGCTGCCATGACCCTCGTCCGCTTCGTGGGCGGGGGCTACATCGACCGCCACGGCCGGGTCCGGGTGCTTCAGGCGAGCCTCGGAACCTCCCTCGCGGGCCTCCTCCTGTTCGTGCTCGCCCCCAATGTCCTCCTGGCGGGGGTGGGGGCCGTGCTGTGGGGTGCCGGGGCCGCACTGGGCTTCCCCATGGGTATGTCCGCGGCCGCCGATGACCCGCGCCACGCCGCGCTGCGGGTCTCCGTCGTCTCGACAATCGGCTACACCGCCTTCCTCGCCGGTCCGCCCCTGCTGGGCTTCCTCGGTGACCTCGTCGGGATCCGGACGGCGCTGCTCGCCGTCGGCGCCGCAGTGCTTGCGTCCTTCCTCGTCGCCCCCGCCGCCCGCGAACGGGCCAGCGAGGAGCACACGGCAATTTTGGATAAGGACAGAACCTGACCTGAATGGTGCGGGGCTGGCGGAGTGCACGCCTAAGCTTTTCCGCATGACAATGATTGAGGCCTCCGGTCTGAAGAAGACCTACCGCTCAAAAAGCGGCCCGGTCCATGCCCTTGCCGGGATGGACCTATCCGTGCCCCGGGGAACCGTGAAGGCGCTGCTCGGCCCGAACGGCGCCGGGAAGACCACGGTGGTCAAGGTACTGACCACGCTGATCCGGCCCACCGAGGGCACCGCCTTCGTCGACGGAATCGACGTTCTCGCCAATCCGAAAGCGGCCCGCCGCATCATCGGCGTCTCGGGGCAGTACGCGGCCGTCGACGAGAACCTCACCGGGTTCGAGAACCTTGAAATGGTGGGCCGGCTCTACCACCTGAGCGCGCGCGAGGCCAAGCGCAGGGCTCAGCAACTGATCGAACAGTTCGAACTCACGGAGGCGGGCAACCGGCCGGTCAAGGGCTTCTCGGGCGGCATGCGCCGCCGGATCGACCTCGCCGGGGCACTGGTGATCAACCCCAAGGTGCTCTTCCTCGACGAACCCACCACGGGTCTCGATCCGCGCAGCCGCCTCTCGCTCTGGGGGATCATCAAGGATTTGGTCAGCGACGGCACCACGCTGCTGCTCACCACGCAGTACCTCGAGGAGGCGGATCAGCTCTCCGACGACATCGCCGTGATCGACGGCGGGCGCGTCATCGCGGAAGGAACGGCGGACGAGCTCAAGGCGCAGATCGGCGGCCACCGGGTGGTCGTCACCCTGGTGAACCCGGCTGACGCCGGAGCGGCCCGGGAAATCCTCGCCCGCCACGGCGACGGGGAGGCCACTGTCGGAACCGACGGCCGCACCGTCGAGGTAGGCGTGATCAACGGGCCGCGCGCCCTGCAGTACGTCCTCGGTGACCTGGGGCAGGCAGGGGTCGAACTTCACGACGCCGGCATGCGGCGCCCCAGCCTCGACGATGTCTTCCTCAAGCTCACGGGCCGGCACGCCGAAAACACCGATGAGAACGTCCCTGCTGAGAAGGAGAACGCGAAATGAGCGTCCTGGCCCCCGAAAACCGGCAGGCCCGGCCCGCGCCCGAGCCCGGCGCCGCCTCGATGTGGCTGTCCGACGGATGGACGGTCACCAAGCGCAATCTGACGAAGCTCAAGCGCTCCCCGGACATGCTTGTGTTCGCCGTGCTGCAGCCGATCATGTTCGTGCTGCTGTTCAGCCAGATCTACGGTGGATCCATCCAGGTCGAGGGCACCGACTACACCCAGTACCTCATGGCCGGGATTTTCGCCCAGACCGTGATCTTCGGCTCGACCTTCTCCGGCTCGGCGATGGCCCAGGACCTGAAGGACGGCATCATCGACCGGTTCCGGACCCTGCCGATGAGCTCTTCGGCGGTTCTGGTCGGACGCACGAACAGCGACCTGGTGCTCAACGGCATCTCCATGCTCATCATGATGGCGACCGGGTTCGTCGTAGGCTGGCGGGTGAACGCGCCCTTCAGCAGTTTCCTTGCCGGTATCGGGCTGCTGCTGCTGTTCTCCTATGCCTTCAGCTGGGTCATGGCACTGCTGGGCATGAGCGTGAAGTCTCCGGAGGTCATCAACAACGCCTCCTTCATGATCCTGTTTCCGCTCACCTTCATCTCCAACGCCTTTGTCCAGAGCCAGACCCTTCCGGCGCCGCTCGAGGCGTTCGCCAACTGGAACCCGGTCTCCGCGCTGGTCCAGGCGGCACGGGAGCTCTTCGGCAATGTCGGTTCGGTGCCCACCCCGGATGCCTGGCCCATGCAGAACGCAGTGCCGACGGTGCTGGCCGGCGCGATCCTGATGCTGCTGATTTTCGTTCCGCTGTGCATCCGGAAGTTCGCCTCGATCAGCTCCCGCTGAACCGTTTCTCCGCACCTGGTCAGGCGGATTGGATCCGCCTGACCGGCGCGGGCGGTTTCCCCCTAGAGTGGCATCCGGGGGCCCTGCCCGACCGCGCCTCCCTTACCCGGCAATCCAGAGGACGTTCCCATGATCGAGGCCCAGGGCCTGTTCAAACGCTACGGCGACAAGACGGCCGTCAACGGCGTCTCCTTCACCGTCCAGCCCGGCAAGGTCACAGGGTTCCTTGGCCCGAACGGTGCCGGAAAGTCGACGACGATGCGCATGATCGTCGGGCTCGACACGCCGAGCGCCGGCTCCGTGAGCGTGAACGGCCGCCGGTACTCCGAGCACCGGGCGCCGCTGCGGGAGGTGGGCGCACTGCTTGAGGCGAAGGCCTTCCACACCAAGCGCAGCGCCTACAACCACCTGCGGGCGATGGCCGCCACCCACGGGATCCCGAACAGCAGGGTGCACGAGGTCATCGAGATGACCGGACTCGGGCCGGTCGCCAAAAAGCGGGTCGGCGGATTTTCGATGGGGATGGGCCAGCGCCTGGGGATTGCCGTGGCGATGCTCGGTGACCCGCAGACCGTCATCCTCGACGAGCCCGTCAACGGGCTTGACCCCGAGGGCGTCCAGTGGATCCGGCACCTCGCCCGCGGCCTCGCCGCCGAGGGGCGGACCGTCTTCCTCTCCTCCCACCTCATGTCCGAGATGGCGATGACGGCGGACCACCTGATCGTGATCGGGCGCGGCCGAATCATCGCCGATGCCCCGGTCTCGGAGATCCTCGCCGGCCGCGGACAGCTTCGAACCCGCGTCCGCACCGACCGGCCGTCCGACCTGCTGGCGGCGCTCGGCGGGGACGGGACGACCTCGACGTTCCTTGAGCCCGACCTGCTCGAAATCACCGGCCCCGATCCTCGCCGGATCGCCGAGGCGGCCCTGCGCGAGCAGGTACTCGTCTATGAGCTGACCCCCCTGCAGGCCTCCCTCGAGGAGGCGTACATGGAACTCACCGCCTCTGAAGTCGAGTACTCCTCTCACGACCTGCCCCTCGGCGCACAGGCCCAGGGTGCCCCCGAAGGAAGCCGTTCATGAGCACCTCGACGTCAACCCCCGCCGCCCCGACCAAGGCCCGCCGCTCCGACGGGCCCAGGCTCAGCTTCGTGCGCGTGCTGAGGTCCGAATGGATCAAGGTCACCACGGTGCCCTCGACGGTGATCCTGCTTGCGAGCACCCTCGTGGTGATGGTCGGCCTGGCCGCCCTGTTCGCCTGGTCCCTCCAGACGGGCCAGGCCCAGCTTGACTCCGGCGGACCTCCGCCGCAGATGGGTCCTCCGGGGGAGGCCCTGCCGGACTTCGGCGACCTCGCCCGCGGCGCTCCCTCCTCGGGGATCATCTTCGGGCAGCTCCTTATCGCCTCCCTCGCCGTGGTGCTGATCGCCTCCGAGTGGGCCACCGGGATGATCCGGTCGACAATGGTGGCTGTCCCGAAACGGGTTCCGGCACTGCTGGGGAAGAACGTCATCGCCGCCGCCGTCTCCTTCCTGATCGGAGCCGCCGCCGCGCTCCTGTCCTATGTTGTTGCCCAGCCGATCCTGGCCGTTGAGGACCTCGATTTCGCCCTCTCCGATGAAAAGATTGTCGCGAGCATTCTGAACACCGGCACCTACCTGGCTCTGATCGCGGTGATCTCCATGGGGATCGGCACGCTGTTGCGCAATACCGCAGGCGGGGTCGTGACGGCCGTCGGGCTGTTCTTCGTCCTTCCCGTAGTCGTTGTGAACCTGATCTCCGGGCTGGCCGACTGGATCCCCGACGCCGCGCGCTTCCTGCCGACCAACGCCGGGGAACGGCTCGTCGCCGTCGCCGCCGAAGAAGGGGCGCTGACCCAGCTCGAAGGCGGCCTCGTTCTGGCGGCCTGGGCTCTCGTCCTGCTGGCCGCCTCGCTGCTCGTGACCCGGAAGCGCGACGTCTGACGCAGCCGCTGCCGGTTTCCGCTCGGTCCGGGGTCTGCTCCTCGGGCCCCGGACAGCGGAATCCGGCGGTTCTCTGATTGAATCGAAGGCATGTCCGACGCACTGACCCACATCAATGACCTCGGCGCGTATGTCAGCGCCGCCCCCTCGAGCTTCCATGCCGCGGCCGAGGGCGGCCGGCGGCTCCAGGCCGCCGGCTTCGTCCGCCTGCTCGAGGAGGAGGTCTTCCCCGCGGAGCCCGGCAGCTACTTCGTCATCCGGGACGGCGCGCTGATCGCCTGGATCCTCCCCGAGGACGCGGGTGCCACCACCGGCTTCTCCATCCTCGGCGCCCACACCGATTCGCCCTCGTTCAAGCTCAAGCCGAAGCCGACCACCGGCCGGTACGGATGGCTGCAGGCCGGCGTCGAGGTCTACGGCGGGCCCCTGCTGAACTCCTGGCTGGACCGCGAACTCACGCTCGCCGGGCGCATTGTCACCCTCGACGGGCGCGAGCACCTCGTCGATACCGGGCCCCTCCTGCGCTTTCCGCAGCTGGCGATCCACCTCGACCGGGCCGTCAACGACGGACTCGCCCTCGACAAGCAGCAGCACATGTTCCCCGTGTGGGGCCTCGGGGATCCGCGGGAGGCGGACCTGCTGGGTCGCGCCGCCTCGACGGCGGGGATCGACCCGGCCGATATCGGCGGCTTCGACCTCGTGGCCGCCGACACACAGGAGCCCAGGGTCTTCGGTGCCGAGGGGGCCTTTTTTGCCTCGGGCCGGCTGGACAACCTCACCTCCGTGCACGCGGGGCTCGCCGCCCTGCTCGAGGCGGCCGCCGGGGCGGAAAAGGGACGCCCCATCGCCGTGCTTGCCGCTTTCGACCACGAGGAAGTGGGGAGCGCCTCCCGCTCCGGCGCCAGTGGACCCTTCCTCGAAGACATCCTGCTGCGCATCTCCTCCGCGCTCGGCGCGGGCCTCGAGGACCGGATGCGTGCCCTGGCCGCCTCATTCTGCATCTCCGCCGACGCCGGCCACGCCGTCCACCCGAACTACGCCGAACGGCACGACCCGGCCAACCACCCCGTGCTCAACGGCGGCCCGCTGCTGAAGATCAACGCCAACCAGCGGTACACCACCGACGCCCATGGCGCCGCCCACTGGGCGGTCCTCTGCGGCGAGGCCGGAGTGCCGTACCAGGAGTTCGTATCGAACAACTCCGTTCCGTGCGGCTCAACCATCGGTCCGCTCACCGCCACCCGTCTCGGCATCCGCACCGTCGACGTCGGAACGCCCCTGCTGTCGATGCACTCGGCTCGTGAGATGTGCGGGGTCGAGGACCCGGAACGGCTGGCGCGTGTTCTCTCCCGGTTCTTTGTCCGTCCCGCAACCCAGTCCTGACCGAAGCCCGACAGGCGCCGTTCCGTGCGGGGCCCGGTATCCGGTAGTATTGGCAGGTCTGTGCTGATTCAGGTGGCCGGGAAATCCCGTCCGCTTCCGGCCAGGCCAACGCTAAAGAACCTCCTGTTACGGAAAGGCCGTGACCGTTTAGCCCAAAGGAGGTGGGTTCACACATGCGTGCATATGAATTGATGGTAATCATCGACCCCGACGTCGAGGAACGTACCGTCGAACCAACACTCGAGAAGTTCCTGAATGTCGTCCGCAACGGCGGCGGCACCGTGGACAAGGTGGATATCTGGGGACGCCGGCGCCTTGCCTACGAAATCCAGAAGAAGGCCGAGGGCATCTACGCCGTCGTCAACTTCACCGCTACCCCCGCTGTGGCAGCCGAGCTTGACCGCCAGCTTGGTCTCAACGAGACCATCATGCGCACCAAGATCATCCGCCCCGAGGAGCAGAAGGTTACGGCCGAGTAGTTCGGCCCCTTTCCACTGAACCTATCCCGCTCCGGCGGGACGTGACCCAAGGAGGCACCATGGCAGGCGAAACCACAATCACGGTCGTAGGAAATCTCACCAACGACCCCGAGCTTCGTTTCACGCCGTCCGGCTCGGCGGTGGCGAACTTCACCATCGCATCGACGCCGCGGACCTTCGACCGCCAGTCCAACGAATGGAAGGACGGCGAAACGCTGTTCCTCCGCGCGTCGGTCTGGCGCGAGGCTGCCGAGAACGTTGCGGAGACCCTCACCAAGGGGACCCGCGTGGTCGCCCAGGGCCGACTCAAGTCACGGTCGTACGAAACCAAAGAGGGCGAAAAGCGCACCGTCATGGAGCTTGAGGTGGACGAAATCGGTCCCTCCCTGCGCTATGCGTCGGCGAAGATCAGCCGTACCCAGCGCTCAGGCGGTGGCGGCGGAGGATTCGGCGGCAACAGCGGCGGCGGCTTCGGCGGGAATGCCGGTACCAACTCCAACTGGGGCGGCGGCCAGCAGGCCCAGCAGCCCGCGGACGACCCGTGGGGCGCACCCGCAGGCGGCGGCTCCCAGGGCTGGGGCAACGGCCCGGATTCCTCCGAACCTCCCTTCTAGGCTCTCCCGAAGTCAGGGCCCGCTCCGTCCCGGAGCCCCTGACTCCAAAGATTTACCCCGCACATCCCATCCCGCAGAACAGTTCTGCGGGCTCCAATAGATCAAGGAGCACCACGATGGCTAAGGCTGAACTCCGTAAGCCCAAACCAAAGTCCAACCCCCTGAAGGCCGCTGACGTCACCGTCATCGATTACAAGGACGTAGCCCTGCTGCGTAAGTTCATTTCCGACCGCGGAAAGATCCGCGCCCGCCGCGTCACCGGTGTCACCGTCCAGGAGCAGCGCAAGATCGCCCAGGCAATCAAGAACGCCCGCGAAGTTGCACTCCTGCCCTACTCCGGCGCCGGCCGCGGCTAAGGGAAAGGAACCTTTTCATGGCAAAGCTCATTCTGACTCAGGAAGTAACCGGCCTCGGTGCCGCAGGGGATGTTGTCGAGGTGAAGAACGGTTACGCACGTAACTACCTTCTGCCCCGCGGCTTCGCCCTGATGTGGACCAAGGGTGGCGAGAAGCAGGTCGAGTCGATCAAGGCCGCCCGTTCTGCCCGCGAGCATGCCTCACTTGAGGATGCCCAGAAGCAGGCTGCTGCCCTCTCGGCCAAGCCGGTCAAGCTCACGGTCAAGGCAGGCGACTCCGGCCGCCTGTTCGGCACCGTCAAGGCCGACGACGTCGCCAAGGCAGTTGAGGCCGCAGGCCTCGGCAGCATCGACAAGCGCAAGGTTGAACTGCCGGCCCACATCAAGTCGGTCGGCTCCTACCAGGCGAATGTCCGTCTCCACGAAGACGTCGCCGCCGTGATCGATCTGGACGTCGTCGCGGGCTAGTTCCGCCTGTCCAGCAGTACACCCAGGGGATCCCCGCCACCGGCGGGGGTCCCTTGTCGTTAACCGCCGGCCGGCCGCTCGCCACCGGCGTATTTGTCGGGTCCCTCGTGTATGCACGCCTCGTGATCGACTACGCGGCCGCCGGTAGCCCTCCATCAGGTCCCGGCTATTGATCCTCGCCACAGCCCCGGGCGGCCGCACAGGGGCCGTGGGGGCGCCGCGCAGGCACAGGGGACGTGCCATCGGCGACCTCCGAAGCAGGGATGTCAACATACAACCTGTGGATGAAGGTTCCGGGGGAATTACTTTTCCTCCACAGGCACTGGATAAAGTTTTCCCACGTCAAAGGCCCTTTTGTGGGAAAAATAGTTTGTTGTCCACAGGCTTCTCCACATCCTGTGCACAAGACACGCCGCGAAGTCCACAGGTAATCCACAGGGCCTGTGGGGAGCGCGCTTGGTGCCGTGCCCGGCGGCGGCTAGCGTTGCGGAGGATCCCTCACGAATGGGAGTGCCGGGTGATACATCTTCAGTAACCGACCCCGGCCCAGCCGGTCAACCAGAGGGCTGGCAGGCTGCCGAGGGGAGAGCTTAACGGAAGAAGGCGGCGCCCGTGTCCTTGGCACATGCAGACTCATCACAGGACACCCGGTCGCCGGAGTTCGCCCGGACGCCTCCCCAGGACCTGGTGGCCGAGCAGTCGGTGCTTGGCGGCATGATGCTCTCCAAGGACGCCATCGCGGACTGCGTCGAGGTGCTCCGCGGCATCGATTTCTACCGGCCCGCCCACGAGAGCATCTACGAGGCGATCATCGACCTCTACGGCCGGGGTGAGCCGGCGGACGCCGTGACCGTCTCGGATGAACTCACCAAGCGCGGCGAGATCTCCCGCATCGGCGGGCCCGCCTACCTTCACACCCTCATCCAGTCGGTTCCCACCGCCGCCAACGCCGGCTTCTACGCCGAGATCGTGCGCGAGCGGGCGGTCCTGCGCCGCCTCGTCGATGCCGGTACCAAGATCGTCCAGCTTGGCTACTCCAACGACGGAGAAGTCGATGACATCGTCAACGCCGCCCAGGCCGAGGTGTACGCGGTGGCCGAGCGGCGGACGGCGGAGGACTACGTCGCGCTCAAGGACATCATCGAGGGAACCGTCGACGAGATCGAATCCGCCGGGCACCGCGGCGAGGGCATGACCGGAGTGCCCACGGGCTTCTACGAGCTCGACGAACTCACCCAGGGCCTCCACGGCGGCCAGATGATCGTCGTCGCCGCGCGTCCGGCCATGGGTAAGTCGACCTTCGCGCTCGACTGGGCGCGCTCGGCGGCCATCAAGCACAACCTCACGACGGTTTTCTTCTCCCTCGAGATGGGGCGGAACGAGATCGCGATGCGCCTGCTCTCCGCGGAGGCAACCATTGGCCTCCAGGACCTGCGCAAGGGAACCATCAAGGATGAACAGTGGGGCAAGATCGCCACCACCATGGGGCGCATGAATGACGCGCCGCTGTTCATCGACGACAGCCCCAACATGTCCCTGATGGAGATCCGTGCGAAGTGCCGGCGCCTGAAGCAGCGGCACGACCTCAAGCTCGTGGTCCTCGACTACCTGCAGCTGATGTCCTCGGGAAAGCGGGTCGAATCACGGCAGCAGGAGGTCTCGGAGTTCTCACGAGCGCTCAAACTGCTGGCCAAGGAGCTCAATGTCCCGGTGGTGGCCCTGTCGCAGCTGAACCGCGGTTCGGAGCAGCGGACCGACAAACGCCCCCAGGTCTCGGATCTCCGCGAATCCGGTTCGATCGAGCAGGACGCCGACATGGTGATCCTGCTGCACCGCGACGACGTCTACGACAAGGAATCACCCCGGGCCGGCGAGGCCGACGTCATTGTGGCCAAGCACCGTAATGGCCCCACGAAGACGATTGTGGTCGGCTTCCAGGGCCATTACTCGCGGTTCAACAATATGGCGGCGGACGGCGGAGGTTTCTAGGCTCCGCGCCTGCCTACTTGTGGGGGCCCAGCTCGTTGATGACCGTCTGGAGCCGGTTCCGGAGGTCCTGCGAGGCGAGCCCGTCTTCGGGCATCAGCTCGTGCTCGATATTCTGGGCCTTCTCCAGCGCCTTGAGGCCGGCCGACGTGATGGTGATGCGCTGGCTGCGGCGGTCCGCGGTATTCCTCAACCGAGTAACCAGCCCACGCTTTTCCAGGCGGTCAAGGGTCCGGCCGATCGTCTGAGCCTGGACGTGGACCAGCTGCGCCAGCCGAACGCCGGTCATGGTGCCTTCCCGGGCCAGCACCCCGAGGGTCGTCAGACCCGCGTGGGTGATGCCGATGCTCAGCAGCTTTTCGTTCCAGGAGTGTTCCACGATCCGGGCAGCGGTGGTCAGGAGGCGGCTGGTCGACCATTCGTTCAACTCCGGCATGAGGGAGTGTCCTTCCACTAGGTGGTTGCGGTCGTCCTATCCACCACTCTAAACAAATGTTGAGTGAATAGGAAGCATACTTATTATCCCTGCCCCTGATTGATCCAATCGGGCGGCCGAGCGGAGGCGTGAATGGGAAAGGCCCGGAGCGCGGCGCTCCAGGCCTTCCCATCGCACGGCTGACTAGTTAGATCCGGCCGTCGCGGCGGTTCGAATCGTTAATGCCGTTCTGATCGTCGCCGTCCACGTCGATCTGCTCCTTGCGGACTTCCTCGTTGACCGTGTGGTCCTCGGTCACCGTGTCCTTATCGAGACGCACGCGCTCGACTGGTACGGCCTCCTTCTGGATAACGGGGCGCTCTTCGTGGAGGATCACTTCGTGCTCCTCCTCGCTGATCGCCGGGCCGTCCATTGCCGCCCCGACGTTGCCGTCGGTGATCGGCTCGCGCTCGAGGCGGACCTCTTCGCGGGAGACGGGGACCGTCTTGGTGACGTTCTCGGTCACCACGTACTTGCGCAGGCGCACCCGGCCGGCCTCGCGGCGTTCGGTGCCGACGCGCAGCTGCTCCTCGGAGAGCGTCATGGCATCGTCCGTGGTCGGGCCGGAGGTGTCGTGGCCGACGGTGTCCCGGCGTCCGGTCTCAACGTAGTCCGAGTCCCGACGGTCGGTGTCGACGTAGTCGGTATCGCGGCGGTCGGTATCCGTCGTCATGCCGGCGGTTCCCGTGGTGTCGGTGTAGCCGCTCGTGCCGCCCAGCTCGTAGTGGCGGTACAGGCGGTCCTCTTCCTCGGGGCTGAGGTTGCCGTCGGACTCGATGCGCGGAGCATCCTTCACCTGGGCCTTGGAGTAGGGGACGCGCACGTCGTTCCCCTCGACGTCGGCACCCTGCAGCGGGACGAAGGATTCGGAGGTACCGAACAGGCCCGTCTTGGCCGTGACCCAGCTGGGCTCGCCCGTCTGGTCATCGAGGTAGATCTGGCCGATCGAGCCGATCTTGTCGCCGTCGGATCCGATGACGTTGCCGCCGCGGCTGAGAATGGTATCGATGTTTTCCTGGGTAATCATGTCGTTCTCCTTCTGCTGTAGCTCATTTGAGGGGTACTGAAATTTCCTGGCTCTGAGGTCAGCGGTGATGGGATATTTGAACTCTCCCCCCAAGGGACCACCGGCCTCTAGAGTAAGCACACTTAGTAGTTAATTGAAAGCCTGCTTAGCTTTTATCCCGAGAAAGTTCGACGCGGACCCACCGGAGTCCGCCGGTTCCGGTACGGCGTGGCTTCGCAAAACCGGGGCGTGCTCCGTAGAATCGAGGGAAGGTCCAGCCAAAGGCCACGGCGAATCCCCAGCGGGAGATTCCCGGATCTTCCGCTGCCTCCCCGGCCTGTGAAAGATTCCGGGCCGCTCCAGGGGGCGTCCGAAGCGATGCGTTGACGCCCCCGTCTCTTCTGGGTTGTTTTCCACTCTGCTTCCGGCGGACCTTCTTCTGCGCCCTCGCTGCTCCTGCCCTGCTCTGCTCCAGCGCCCTCCCCGGGCGAAAACCGAAAGGCCCGCTATGCCCGACATGGACGACGAGCGCATCAAGCGCATCATGGTCGCCGCGGCCGACCTTGAAAATGCCGAATTCGAACGCGACCGGCTCGCGCTGGTGTGCCGTGAGGCCGTCGAGCGCGCGCTGGACGCGGGGGTGAGCCGCGAAGACGCGGCTGCGGCCGCCGGCATCGCCGAGAGCGACGTGGAGCGCCTCGTGGGTGCGCCGCGGGCCGACGAGGTCGTGCCGCTCCTGACCGCCAAGCCCGCACCGCCCGCCGTGGGGGCCATGGCGCCAGTACCGCCTGCCGTGGCGCTCATGCCGATGGATGAGGGCAGGACGGCCGCCGCGGAGGGGTAGCTGCCAGCGAGGTTCGGGCGGCACCGCCAGGCCCGCAGCAGAACTCCGCGCGCCCAGGGACCGCCCGCGGGGGAACGTGAACGACCGAGGGTCCACCTGGACCCTGAGCATGCTCGAGGACGACCGAGGCCTTCTTCACGCCGGAAGCCGGCAGACGGAGCTCGTCGCGGGGCTGGAGGCCGAGGGTTTTGAGCGGGTGGTGAAGACCCGTGGCAGCGCCTTCTTCGGCACAGACCTGGCCGGAAGGCGGCGGGCCCTTGAGGTGGAGGGGCTGGTGCTGGCAGCCGTAGCGACGCACAACTGCATCGCGCACACGTCGGCCGACGCCTTCGCACACAACTTTCGAGTGGCCTTCGCGGAGGATGCCATCACCTGCACCAACAAGGACTACGCCTCCTCCATGCTCACGATCCTCTCAGACGAATACCGCCAGCCGGTGCTCTCCGGAGGGCCGCTCCTCCAGGCGCTCAAGTCCTCGCCCTGGACACGACGGCACAGCGGGCGGACGCCCACGGGGGATACGTGAAAGGGGAGGGCGCCGAGCGCCCTCCCCTTTCACCTAGGTGCAGTCTGTTCCCGCACCGGGGTGGTTAGAACCCGCGGGGGCTGGAACTGGAGCTGCTGGAGTCCTGGACCTGGCCCTTGGCGTCCTGCGCCTTGCCCTTGACGTCGGAGGCGGCCTGCTGGCCTTCCTCCTTGACGTTCTGGGCGGACTGGGCGGCGGTCTCCTTGACGGATTCCATTGCCTCCTGAGCCGGCTCCTTGAGTCCTTCGACAACTTCCTTGGCGGTATCGGCAACACCGCTGGCAAGCGGGGCGGCCTGCTCCTTCAGGGCGGAGGCGGCCTCCTTTTCCTTCTGGCTTGCCGGGATCAACGAAGCCGTCAGCAAGCCGGCACCGAAGGCGATGAGGCCTGCGGCGAGCGGGTTTCCCGCGGCCTTGTTAGTGAGCTGACGCGGTGCATCCTGCACTGCGTGGCCGGCCTGCTGTGCTGCTGACTTCGCCGAACCGGTGGTCGAGCCGGCCTTGTCGGAGACGCCGGACTTCAGGTCATCTGCCTTGCCCATCACGTTCGACTTCACGTCGTCTGCTTTGCCCATTACTGAATCCTTGACGTTGCTGAAGGTGTTCTTGACCTTCTCGGTCTGGCGGTGCGCGATGTTGGACGGGTTGACCTTATCGGCCACCGCGTCGACATCGGTACCAAGTTCACGTCGGGTGCGCTCGATGTCGGCGCGGATTTCTTCTGGAGTCTGGCTCATGGGGTCTGCTCACCTGGTTTCAGTGTTGGCGGAATTTCCTTGATGGTTTCGGCCGTATCCGGCAGGCCGCGGATCTGCTTCATTTCCTTCTTGCCCATTGCCGCGAGGATCGCGGCGATGATGCCCCAGATGACCGCGACGATGACCGCGGCCCAACCGATCGGCATCAGGACATCCAGTCCCCACATCAGGGCGAGGGACAGGAACAGGAGCACGAAGTGCCCTCCTACGGCGGCGCCGGCAAACATACCGGCGCCCTTGCCCGCATTCTTGCCTGACTCAGTCAGCTCAGCCTTGGCAAGTGCAACTTCCTGGCGCATCAGCGTCGAGAGGTTGCGGGTCACGTCCGAGAGCAGCTCGCCCACCGAATTGTTGGCGGCCCGCTGTTCAGCCTCCGAGGGAGGCGGCGGAGCGGCGGAGTGGGCTCCGCCGGTGTATGCGTCGCTCATTAGCGCAGATCCCTTTCATCAGGAAGCGTGCCCACGGGCGGGGTTCCCGGGGGAATCGTCGGGTAGTCGGCGGCGGGGTCGACGAAGGCCGGTGAGGACTCGGCGACGTGGTTGCCCCTGGAGGTCTGCGGCATCGACGTCGCGGTGCCGGCGTAGGACGGGGTGCCGTAGTCGGTGCCCGGCGTCCCGCTGAGGCGGTCCTGGTCCGACTTCGCGTCGGCCTGCGCTCCGGTCAGACCGCGGGTGAGGCGGCCGACCACGAGGCCCGCTCCGGCGGCAATTGCGAGGAAGGCTCCGGGGCGGCGCCGGGCGAAGCCCTTGACGTCGTCGAGGATGTCGGTGGCGTCACGGTTCTCAAGCCACCCGGCGACGGCACTGGTGCGCTGGGAGGCCTGCTGCACCAGGTTGGACACCATCTTGTTGTCGGACTTGTCCGCCATCGAGCGGAGCTCGTCGCTGATCGAACGCAGGCCCTCGGTCGCCTTCTGCTGCTGCGCGCCGGCCTGGCTCTTGATGTCCGAGCCGAGCCCGCTGACGAGGTTCTTCGCCTGGGTTCCAGCTTCCGCTGCGACATTCTTCGCCTCCGAGGCGGCGGTCTGCGCTACGTGCTGCGCGGCGCCTGCGCCCTCCTTGCCGACCTCCTTGGCCTGACCCTTGGCGACTGAGGTAGTCGACTGGCCGGCCTGGGTGGTGCCGCTCTCGTAGTCAGTGCCGGTCGTTGACGGAACCAGTGGATCCTGCGGCCAATTCTGCGTAGTCATGTTAGTTCCTTACGTTGATATTGCCGGTGAAACGGATGCTCCATCGTGTAAGCGATGCGTTCGTCCGGCGGCGTCCGCCTGACTTACTTCCTAAAGCTAAGCATGCTTACTTTAATCGCGCAAGCCACCCGGGGCATTTCCGCAAGTTTTTAAATAAGTACGCTTACTATCTTCCGGAAATGCTAATCACAGGTCTAGCGTCGAAGCAAGAGGTCCGGCGGATGCCCTGCCTTCGAGGGTGGGGTGCTTCAAGGCCGGACCGGGATTGGGAAGGTACCTACCTGTGTTTTTTCACAAGCAGGAACTGCAGTACAAGGCCAGCCCGGATGCACCCGACGCAGTTTATGCGCGGAAGCTCCAGGAGGTCCTCGGCGGCCAGTACGGCGAAATCACCGTTGCGCTCCAGTACAGTTTCCAGGCCTGGAACGCCCATGTTCCTGGAAAGTACAGGGACCTCCTCTTCGGGATCGGGGCTGAAGAGTTCGGGCACGTCGAGATGCTCGCCACGATGATTGCCCAGCTCTTGGAGAAGGCCCCGCTCGGCATTACCAGCGACGCAGTGCAGTCCGATCCGGCCGTCGCCGCGGTGGTCGGGGGAACCGACCTGCAGCAGGCTATCGTCGCCGGGGCCGGCGCCAGGGCCGCGGACAGCATGGGCAACCCCTGGCAGGGAAGCTACATCACCGCCAGCGGGAACCTGCTGGCGGACTTCACCGCCAATGCCAACGCCGAAATGCAGGGCCGCCTTCAGGTGGCCCGGCTCTACCACATGACGGACGACCACGGGGTGCGGGACATGCTCTCCTTCCTGCTGGCCCGCGACACCATGCACCAGAACCAGTGGATGGCGGCCGCGCGCGAACTCCAGGAGGAAAAGCTGGAGTCAATGCCAGTGCCCAGCAACTTCCCCCTCCAGAAGGAGCACCGCCCGGTCTCCTACCAGTACCTCAACTTCTCCGACGGTGCCGCGGCGGGCTCGGGCAGTTGGGCCTCGGGACCGACCCCGGACGGGCACGGGGAGTTTTCCTACCACGAAGGGCCGACCACCAACGCGCCGATGCCGCCGCCGACCCATCCTGACGCCCGCTTCTACGGGACCACCGAAATCCCCAATGTCGTGGAAAAGGCCGCCGGGACCCTGCAGGACAAACTGAACCGCGAATAGCACTCCGTCCACATCAACCAATGAAAGGGAGAAGCAATGACATCGAACAATAGGACGGCCACGGGGAAGACCGCGGTGCAGAAAGCGGCTCAGGCGGTCGGGGCGGTATTCGTCCTGGTCGGAATCCTCGGCTTCATCCCGGGCATCACCACCAACTACGCGTCCCTGGCATTCGCCGGGCACCAGTCCGGGGCACTGCTCCTCGGCCTGTTCCAGGTGTCGATCCTCCACAATATCGTTCACCTGCTCTATGGAATCGCCGGCCTTGCCATGGCCAAGACCGCCTCGGGGGCGAAGAACTACCTGCTGTGGGGCGGCGTCATCTACCTCGTCCTCTGGCTGTACGGCCTGTTCATCGATAAGACCTCGGCGGCCAACTTCGTGCCGCTGAACACCGCCGATGACTGGCTGCACTTCGTCCTGGGCGTCGGTATGATCGCCCTCGCCCTGCTGCTGGGCCGCAGTGCCAGCCGCACGACGAGCCGCACCAGCACCCTCCGGTAACGCCGCCCTATCCGCCGCCTTCCGCCGCTGGGGGCGGGGGCGGTACCGCTGCCGGGGTGTCCATCTACGGGATGGGTGCCCCGGCAGTTCTCTGCTCTGGGGAAACTGGTCGCCGACGAAATGAAACCAAGTATGCTTAGTGTTCCACCGTGACCCCGGTTCTCCGGCCTGAACCAAAAAGCCGGCCCGAGACAGAAAGAGTGTTCGATGAAGCAGCCCACGGCGCGCGGAAACGTCAGCGCACTTCTCCTGGAGATCGTCACCGATGAGCCCGCCGCGGCGGCCCGGACCCAGGACCTCGAGGACGCGGTGCGTGCCGCGCTCGCCCGCACCGCCGACGTCGTCGTGGACGATGACCTTCAGCTGACCCTCTTCTGCCTGTACGAACTTCACTACTCCGGCCTCGACGGCGCCGCCGAAGGTTGGGAGTGGGACCCGGGCCTGATCCGGGTCCGCCAGCTGATCGAGGCAGCCTTTGAGGAGCGGCTGCGTAGGGCTGTGGTGGTTGGCGCGGCTCCGGAGCCCACCAGCGAGGCCGTGGCCGCTGAACTATTCCGGCTGACCGGCGAGGACACCGGACCGAGCATGTCGCGGTTCGTCGCCAAGGAGGCAAACGCGGAGCAGCTGCGCGAATTCCTCATCCAGAAGTCGATCTACCAGCTCAAGGAAGCGGACCCCCACACCTGGGCCATCCCCCGCCTGACCGGGCGCGCAAAGGCCGCCCTCGTCGAGATCCAAGCGGACGAGTACGGCGGAGGACATCCGGACCGGATGCATTCGGCGCTCTTCGCCCGGACCATGCGCGCCGTTGGCCTCGATGACACCTACGGGGCCTACGTTGACGCGGCTCCCGCCATCACGCTCGCCTCGACGAACATGATGTCGCTGTTCGGGCTGAACCGGCGCCTGCGCGGGGCGATCGTGGGACATCTGACCGCGTACGAGATGACCTCCTCCCAGCCCAACCGCCTGTATGCCCGCGGGTTCGCCCGCCACGGCTTCGGGGAGGACGCCACCGGATACTTCGAGGAGCACGTCGAGGCGGACGCCGTCCACGAGCAGATCGCCGGACGCGACCTCGCCGGCGGGCTGGTCGAGGCCGACCCCCGCCTCCTGGGCGACGTCCTCTTCGGCGCCGCGGCGGCGCTGCTCGTGGATTCCTGGATGACCCGGCACATTATGGATGCCTGGGCGGAGGGCCGCTCCTCGCTGCAGCCGGACCGGTCGTTCGCCGCATGAACGCCGCCGATCCGGCCCCGCGCGCCGGGGCCGCCCGAACCGGAACTCCGGCGGCCTCGATTGTCGCCTGCCCCGACGGCCCGCTACTGGTCCGCGGCGAATTCGAGGTGGTCACCCCCGACGGTGAGGCGCTGCCGCGGACCCGGCGCACCGTGGCGCTGTGCCGGTGCGGGGCCTCGGTCCTCAAGCCCTACTGCGACGGGTCCCATAAGCTGATCGGGTTCAAGACCGAGCCTCCCGCGCCATAGCTGCGCCGGTGCGCGATCCGCGTTTATGCTCGACCCATGGCCGAATCCGGTCCCGGGGTCGATGGGTGGCGGTGATCGAATGGATTTAAACAGCGACGTCGGGGAATCCTTCGGTAACTGGACCTTCGGCGACGACGCCGCGGTGATCCGGTCGGTCTCCAGCGTCAACGTGGCCTGCGGCTTCCATGCCGGAGACCCCACCGGCATCCGGTCGACCTGTGCGGCCGCGGCGGCCGCGGGTGTGACGGTCGGCGCGCACCCCGGCTACCGCGACCTGGCCGGCTTCGGGCGCCGGTTCCTTGACGTCGCGCCCGCGGAGCTGACGGACGACCTCATCTACCAGATCGGCGCGCTCCAGGCGCTGGCCCGCGCGGCCGGCACCGGGGTTTCCTACGTCAAACCCCACGGCGCGCTCTACAACACCATCGTCCACCACCGAGGCCACGCGCGGGCGGTCGTAGATGCGGTGCGCGGGGTGGATGAAACCCTGCCGCTGCTGGTCCTCCCGCACTCGGAAATCGAACGCGCTGCCCGCGCATCGGGCCTCCGAACCGTCGTTGAAGCCTTCGCCGACCGTGCCTATTCCCCTGAAGGAACGCTTGTCGACCGGCGTGAGGCGGGCGCCGTGCTGCACGACACCGGCGGGGTCGTCGAGCATGTCCTGCGGATCGCCACCGAAGGCAGGATCCGTGCGGTGGACGGATCCTGGGTGGATATCGCCGCTGAAAGCATCTGCGTCCATGGCGACACCCCGGGGGCGGTACGGATGGCCGCGGCCGTGCACGATGCCCTCATCGGTGCGGGAGTGCCCATCGCGGGCTTCGCCTGAGATGGATGCCGGTGTTTCGATCCGGGCCGTGGGGGACCGGGCGCTCCTCGTCGAACTGCCCGGCCTGCCGGAGGTGCTCAGCCTGCAGGCGCAGCTGGACGCGGAGCCGTCCGAGGGCCAGGTCGATGTCGTGGCCGCCGCACAGACCGTCCTGGTCACCGCCGGGTCCGCGCGGCAGGCCGCCCGGATCGCCAGGCGGATCCGCTCGCTGGACTTCTCCGTCGGCCCCCGGTCCGAAGAGGCCCGCATCGACATTGAGGTGATGTACGACGGCGCCGACCTCGCGGAGGTGGCTCGGCACGCCGGGCTCAGTGAATCCGGCGTCGTCGACGCCCACACCTCGCAGGACTGGACCGCCGCCTTCGGGGGCTTCGCACCGGGGTTCGCCTACCTGACCGGCGGCGACCTGCGGCTCGAAGTGCCGCGCCGGGCGTCGCCAAGGACGTCGGTTCCCGCCGGCTCGGTGGCCCTGGCGGGAGGCTATTCGGCCATCTATCCGCGTGAATCCCCCGGCGGCTGGCAGCTGATCGGGCGTACTGACGCCGTGCTGTGGGACCTTGGACGGGACGTGCCGGCCCTCATCCGGCCCGGCAACCGGGTGCGTTTCACCGCCGTCCGGGAGTCGGTCAGCACGGCGGCGCGGCGCGGCGCGGCGTCCGCCCCCGGCTCGGGAGCCCTGCCCGCCCGGCGAGGCCGCGGAGCGCCCCGAAAGATCTCAGTCCCCGTTCCCGGCCCCGGGGCGTTCGTCGTCGAGCCGGGGTTGTCCAGCGTGCTCGAGGATCTCGGGCGTCCCGGATACGCGGCCCTCGGCGTCGCGGGTTCCGGAGCGCTCGACCGGGGGTCCTGCCGCCAAGCGAACCGCCTGGTCGGCAACCCGCCCGGCGCCGTCGTCGTCGAATCGCTCTTCGGCGGCCTGGTGCTCGAGGCCCGGTCGGAACTGGTGCTGGCGGTGACCGGGGCTCCGGCACCCCTGGCGGTGACCTCGCCCGGGGGGACCCGACGGAGCGTCGACACCTGCGCTCCCTTCCTGATGCGGGCCGGGGAGACGCTTGCGGTTGGGGCGCCCGCCGAGGGGCTGCGCACCTATACCGCGGTCCGGGGCGGCTGGGAGGCGGCCCCGCTCCTGGGGAGCCGGTCAACCGACGTCCTCTCCGGCCTCGGTCCCGAGCCCCTGGCCCGCGGCGGGTTCCTCAGTGCGGGCACCGCCCCCGGCAGCGCGGTGGGAAACCCCGAGCTGCCCTCGGCCGTGTCCCGGCCGGCGGTCCTGCGGATCGTGCCCGGGCCCCGGGCCGACTGGTTTGCCAACGGGGAGCCAGCCCGCCTGTGCGCGGCGCGGTGGACCGTCACGCCGCAGTCGAACCGGGTCGGCTTGCGCCTCGAGGGCCCGGCGCTGCAGCGGGTGAAATCCGGAGAACTGCCCAGTGAGGGCGCCGTGCGGGGAGCCCTTCAGGTGCCGCCGTCGGGACTTCCGGTGCTGTTCCTCGCCGACCACCCCGTGACCGGGGGATACCCGGTGATCGGCGTGGTGATTTCCGAAGACCTCGACCGGGCGGCGCAGCTGCCGCCCGGTGCGGAGCTCCGGTTCGAGGCGTCCCCCGGGCACTCGCCCTTCCCGGCAGGGTAAGGCCTTCCCCTCGAGGACGCAGTACCTACCGTGGGGAGGCCCCCCGGCCGGTTGGTTCTGCACTGTCGATGGAAGCCGCTGGACCCGGTCCCCGGGTCAGCCCCCTGCCACCGACTGGATGACCATCACGGTGTCGCCGGGCTCCACCGGCGTGTCGAGGAGCTCAAGCCGGCGCACGTCCTCGCCCTCGACATAGATGTTCACGTAACGCCGCAGCGCGCCGGTCTCATCGCGGATCCGCCGCTCCAGCAGCGGCCTCCCTTCGGACAGCCGGTCGAGGATGCCCCCGACGGTCATCGGCGCTTCCGCCGGCAGCACCACCTCGCTGCGCCCCTCCACCAGCGGGCGCAGCAGGGTCGGAATCAGGACGCTGACGGAATTCACGGTGGAACGCTTAATTCGCGACGACGGCGGCGCGCACCGTGAGGACGTCGGGAAGGTGGGAGGCGACCTCAACGAAGGATTCACCCTCATCGGCGCTCGCGTACACGCTGCCGCCACGGGTGCCGAAGTACACGCCGACGGGGTCGGCGGCGTCGACGGCGGCGGCATCGCGCAGCACGGCGTTGTACTCCCGGGAGGGCAGGCCGCGGTGCAGCCGGGACCAGGACCCGCCGCCGTCGTCGGTGCGGTGCACCGCGAGTTCGCCGTCCGGCGGGATCCGCTCGCCATCGGCCTTCAGCGGAATGACCCACGCGGTGCCTGACCGGTGGGGATGGGCGAGCATGACGAAGCCGAAGTCAGACGGCAGCCCCTCGGCGATTGAGGTCCAGGTGTCGCCGGCGTCCGGAGTGGTGTAGACGCCGTGGTGGTTCTGCGCGTACAGGTGTCGCGGGTTCCCGG
Organism: Arthrobacter zhaoguopingii; assembly: GCF_009828605.1. NCBI lineage: Bacteria > Bacillati > Actinomycetota > Actinomycetes > Micrococcales > Micrococcaceae > Arthrobacter > Arthrobacter zhaoguopingii. The sequence goes on from NZ_WIAE01000004.1 coordinate 188,775, forward strand.
CGTCGCGGGCGATCTTGTGCACGCACTGTCCGAACTCCGGCTGCGGATCGGGCAGGAAATAGGCGGAGATTCCGCGGTTGCGCGGCTCCCACGAGGTTCCGCCGTCCACTGAGCGGTAGACCCCGCCGGTGCTCATGGCGACATGGATCGAGTCGTCGGCAGGGCTGGGGAGGACGGTGTGTGCCGCGGCCCCGCCGTACCCCGCGCCCCACTCACTGCGGTGCGGGTGGTCCCATAGGCCGCGGTTGAGTTCGAAGTGCTCCCCGCTGTCGGTGGATTTCCAGACGGAGATCGGCTCGCACCCGGCCCACACCACCCCCGGCCGGCCCTCGGAGTCCGGCTGGATCTGCCAGATCCGCTCAAGGGCGGCGCCGTCGTCCGGAGCGAAACCGATGCTTCCGCGTTCCGGCTCGGTCCAGGTGGCGCCCAGGTCGTCCGAGTGGACGACCGACGGCCCCCAGTGTTCGGATCGGGTGCCCACCAGGATGCGGGTGCGCCCGCCTCGCGTGTCGATGCCGACGCCGGGGACCTCCTGCATGAGGAACAGCGGATCGGACAGGGTCCAGGACCGGCGGTCCCGGCTCGTGGCCAGCCAGAGTCCCTTCTTGGTGCCGATGGCCAGCACCGTGGTCGCCTGGTCGTTCATGGCTGCCCCCAAATGGCTGCGTAAACGGGATGTCGCAGGAACATTGGAAGAATGGCACACGCCACCCGATCTGTACAGGGTCGTCGGGCCCCCCGCGGAAACCCCGTCGCGGCGGTGGCATCCCGGCCTGGAACCGCTCACTAGACTTCCCTCATGGCCATCTTCATCGACCCGCCCCGATGGCCGGCCCACGGCACCGAGTTCTCCCACCTCATCTCCAATGACTCACTGGCAGAACTTCACGCCTTCGCGGCGGACGCCGGAGTGCCGGAGCGGGCCTTCGACGAGGACCACTACGACGTGCCGGCCCGCCGCTACGCCGATCTCGTGCGCCGGGGCGCGGTGGAGGTGAGCGGAGGGGACCTGACGCGGATCCTCGTCGCCAGCGGACTCCGGATCCCGGCCCGCCGCCGCGCTAAACGCCTGAGGACGGTGCTGGCCGGCCGGTGGGAGGCCCTCCTGCCCGGAACGGCGGAACTGGGGGCCGGCCTGGTGGAGCGGTGGAGTGAGCCGCACCGCGCCTACCACGACCTCCGGCACCTGCTCGCGGTGCTCGAGGCACTCGATCAGCTGCTGGAGCCCGACGACGCCGGGCTGCGCCGGCCGGTGCTGCTGGCGGCGTGGTTCCACGACGCCGTGTACGCCGGGAAGGCCGGGCAGGACGAGGAGACGTCGGCCGGGCTCGCCGCGGGCCTGCTGCACGGGGTGCTGCCTCCCGCCGAGGTCTCCGAGGTGCAGCGGCTGGTGCTGCTGACCCGCACCCATGCACCGGGCGCCGGCGACCGGGCGGGGGCCTTGCTCTGCGACGCGGACCTTGCGGTGCTCGGCGGCAGCGGCGGAGACTACGACGCCTACACCGCGGCGGTGCGGAGGGAGTACGCCCAGGTGCCGGACGACGCGTTCACCGCCGGGCGCGCCGACGTCGTCCGGCACCTGCTGGACCTCGATCCGCTTTTCTCCACCGAGAAGGGCGTGGCACTCTGGGACCGGAGGGCCCGGGAGAATCTGTCGGCCGAACTGGCCCGGCTGGGGTTCCCGGGAGCTCCCGCGGCCGGTTAGCGGCCGGTCGGCCCGGCTCCGCCGTCGCCGTCGCGCGGCCGCAGCGGATGCTCGCGCCAGTCGGGGGATTCCGGCCGGCTGCCGTAGCCGGGACGGAAGAGTGGCTCATCGGGGTCCTCCACCGGACCCCTCGGCGGGGCCCCCCGCCGGTGCGTTAACCAGTAACCCCAGGCCAGCAGGGCCGCTGCGGCGAGGACCATCGCCATGCCGACCGCAAGGTTGAGCCCCGCCGTCGGGGCAACCGGTTCGCCCGTGGCGGCGGAGGTGGCGAACTCGGACACGCCCTGCGGCACAAAGAGGGTGCTCGTAAGCAGCAGTGCCGCGCCGGAAACGTACTGTTTTCGGCCGATTTTCATGATCTTCCCCTGGGTCTCGTGCCCGCTCCGTTGTCCCATCAAGCCTAGGTGATGCAGGGACCGCCAGTGGGCAGTGGCGCTCGGTGCAAGTCCGGCCACCGGGAAGCGCCGGGCGGAGCAGCACCCATCGACCGATCCTTGAATCCGTCATCCAGGAACATCCGCTTCCCAAACCCTCCGCGGTCCTCTACAGTTCTTCGTAAATGAATGCCATTCATTTTGTGATCTAAGTCATTTCACCTCTGGAGAATCCCATGCAGACCATCACAAGCGACGTCGTCGTCATCGGCGCCGGGCCCTCGGGGCTCACCGCGGCGCGCCAGCTGCACCGGGCCGGCCATACCGTGACGGTCCTGGAGGCCCGCGACCGGGTCGGTGGGCGGACCCACACGGATGTCATCGAGGGCGCAACACTCGAAGTTGGGGGCCAGTGGGTATCACCCGACCAGACGGCACTGCTGGGGCTGCTTCAGGAACTCGGGATGGAGACCTACTCCCGCTACCGCGAGGGAGAATCGGTCTACATTGGGGCCGACGGAACGCCCGTCCGCTATACCGGCGAGATGTTTCCGGTTTCCTCCGGCACGCAGACCGAAATGGCGCGTCTCATCGACGTCCTTGACGGGCTCGTCGGCCAGATGAACGTCAAGGCACCCTGGGAGCACCCGCAGGCCCGTGAGCTCGACACCATCTCGTTCCATCACTGGCTGCGCCAACAGTCGGACGACGAGGAGGCCTGCAACAACATTGGCCTGTTCATTGCCGGAGGCATGCTCACCAAGCCCGCCCACGCCTTCTCCGCGCTCCAGGCGGTCCTCATGGCGGCATCCGCCGGATCCTTCTCCCACCTCGTGGACGAGGACTTCATCCTCGATAAGCGGGTGGTGGGCGGCATGCAGTCGGTCTCCGAGCGGATGGCCGCCGAGCTCGGAGGGGCCGTCCTCCTCAACAACCCGGTGCGCACCCTGCGCTGGTCGGAGTATCCGGACGGAAGAACCGAGGTGACCGCTGAGGCGGACAATGCCACCGTGCGGGCCCGCTACGCCGTGGTAGCGGTGCCGCCGAACCTGTATTCGCGGATATCGTACGTGCCGGCCCTCCCTCGCCGGCAGCACCAGATGCACCAGCATCAGTCCCTCGGCCTCGTCATCAAGGTGCACGCCGTCTATTCGAGTCCGTTCTGGCGGGACAACGGCCTGTCGGGCACCGGATTCAGCGCAGGATCCATCGTGCAGGAGGTCTACGACAACACCAACCACGGCGACAGCCGCGGAACGCTCGTCGGGTTCGTTTCGGACGAGAAAGCCGACGCCATGTTCGAGCTGGAGCCCACCGAACGCCGGCAGCGGATCCTCGAATCGATCGCAGGCTTCCTCGGCCCCCAGGCACTTCACCCCGAGGTGTACTACGAATCGGACTGGGCATCGGAGGAGTGGACCCGCGGCGCCTATGCCTCCAGTTATGACCTTGGCGGCCTGCACCGGTATGGACGCCACCAGCTCACCCCGGTCGGGCCCATTCACTGGTCCTGCTCGGACCTTGCTGCGGAGGGGTACCAGCACGTCGACGGAGCGATCCGCATGGGCCAGCTCACCGCCACCCAGATCATCGCGGCCCTTGCCGCCCGAAGCGCTGCAACCATCCACTAGGCAGCGCACGGCGGCCACCTCCTGCCCATCAGCCCGGGGATAGCCGTTGACAGCCCATCGAACGTATGACTGACAGGTAAAACGAGGAGTTTTCATGGAAGCAATGAATTCCCGTGGATCCAGCGCCGCAGCGCCGCCGGAACGGGAGCAGGCCCTGCGCCGGGTGATGGGAACCCCCGCGCTGGTTGTTTTCGGGCTGGCCTATATGGTCCCGCTCACGGTCTTCACCACCTACGGTCTTGTCACGACACTCACCGAGGGCCACCTCCCGGCGGCGTACGTCGTCACCCTCGCCGCGATGATGTTCACGGCACTCAGTTACGCCTTCCTCGTCCGGGTCATACCTTCAGCCGGATCGGCCTACAGCTTTACCCAGCGCATTTTCGGGGGTCACGTAGGTTTTGTGACCGGGTGGACGCTGATGCTCGACTATCTCCTCCTTCCGCTCATCAACTACCTCCTGATCGGCCTGTATCTGAACGCCCAGTTCCCCTCAATACCGATGTGGGTGTTCACCGTGGCGGCCATCGCTTTGGTCACCGTCCTCAATATCGTCGGAATCTCGGTCGTGCGTAATGCGAACCTGGTCCTCGTCGGCATGCAGATCGTCTTCGTTGCGGTGTTCATCGTGCTGACAGCCGGCAGCATCTCCACGGGCCAGTCGCTCCTTGCGCCGTTCTTCTCCCCTGACCTGCGCCTTGGCCTGATCCTGAGCGGTTCGGCGATCCTCTGCCTTTCCTTCCTTGGCTTCGATGCGGTTTCCACGATGTCCGAGGAAGCGAAGGACCCGCGGCGCACCGTGCCGCGCGCCGTCCTGCTGACGACGCTCATCGGCGGAGCGATGTTCATTCTGGTCTCCTGGGTGGCCCACCTTGCCTTCCCGGACTGGCAGGAGTTCACCGACCCCGATGCGGCCGCCGTTGAAATCATGAACAGCCTTGGCGGCAACGTCATGGCGGCCTTCTTCCTCGCCGCCTACATCGCCGGATGCGTCGGATCAGCCATGGCGTCGCAGGCAAGCGTTTCGCGAATTATGTTCGCGATGGGGCGCGACGGTGTGATTCCCAGGTCCGTCTTCGGCCGGGTCAGCGAGCGATTCCGCTCTCCGGTCGGGGCGATACTCGTCGTGTCCGCCGTCTCCCTGCTCGCACTCGTCCTTGATCTTGGAACGGTGGCATCGGTCATCAGTTTCGGTGCCCTGTTCGCCTTCTCGCTGGTGAACCTTGGAGCCATCAAGCACTTCCTGATCGACCACCGCCGGAGGAGCGGACGCGACCTGCTCAAGTACGGGCTGGTCCCTGCCGTCGGGTTCCTCCTGACGGTGTGGCTGTGGTTCAGCCTTTCGGCATCCGCCTTCGCCGTCGGTTCGGTCTGGCTGGTGGTCGGGGTCGCCTATCTCGTCGTCCTGACACGCGGCTTTCGGCGCCCGCCACCTCAGGTCGACCTGGACGAGAAAACGGTCACCCCGGCCACGAGCAATGCCTGAACTCCGTCCCCGATGAAGGAATGGATCCAATGAAAGCCGACCTGATCGTCCTGGCCCGGACGGTCCACACGCTGGACGGCGGCATGCGGCCGGTCGAGGCGGTGGCCGTCCGGGACGGAATCATCACGGCGGTCGGCAGCCAGGAAGAGGCGGGCGGATGGAGGTCCACCGACACTGAAGTCGTCGATTTCGGTGCCGGGACCCTCACCCCGGGGCTTGTGGACGGACACCTCCATCCGGTGATGGCGCTGGACACCGTCCGGGGCTGCGACCTGTCCAGCGTGCAGACAATCGAGCAGCTGCGGGAAGCGCTGCACCGTGAGGCAGCCGCCCAAGGGCCGGGGGAGTGGGTGTTCGCCTGGGGGTTGGACCCCACGGTTTTCGGATCGGTGCCGCTGCACCGGAAGATGATCGACGACGTCCTCGGCGGCCGCCCCTGCCTGGTGAGGATCTTCGACGCCCACTCTGCCCTGGCCAGCAGCAGGGCGTTGACCGCAGCGGGTATCGACGGCCCGCGGAGGGCCGACACCGCCCCCGGCATCGTGTGCGATGACGCGGGGAACCCCACCGGGCTCCTGCTTGAGTGGGATGCCATCAGAGCTGTCACCTCCGTCATCCCCGAAGTCGACTTCGAGACGCGCAGGACGCGGCTTAAGGAATTCCTTTGGGCCCTGTCCCGGGCCGGCCTGACGGCCGGGCACGTCATGGACCTGAATAAGGACTCCCTTGAGCTCCTGGCCGAGCTCGAACGAGACGATGAACTGCCGCTCCGCCTCTACTGTGCCCCGTGGTGCATGCCGGGAAGCGCCGAAGCCGATCTGGGCGCGATCGCCGATCTCATGCAGCTCAGCGGCCGGCGCTGGTCCGTCAACGCGGTCAAGTTCTTCATCGACGGCACCATCGACAACGGCACGGCGTGGCTCTCCTATCCCGACGTCAACGGGGAATCTGCCGCGCCGTTCTGGCCGGCGCCTGCCGACTACACCAAAGCTGTTCACTATTTCGCGTCCCGCGGTATCCGGACGGCGACTCATGCGATCGGTGACGCCGGAATCACCCATGCCCTGGACACCATCGCGTCGATTCCGCCCTGGGCGCCTGCCGTCATCCACCGCATCGAGCACATCGAAACAGCTTCGGATGAGGTGATCCGACGTTTCGCTGCCGCGGGGGTGGCGGCGAGCATGCAGCCTACCCACTGCACCCACTACACGCGGGCCGACCACAGCGACAACTGGTCGACGCGGCTGGGTGACGGGCGGGCCGACCAGGCGTGGCGCTGCCTGGACCTGCGGGAGGTTGGAGCGACCCTCGTCCTCGGATCCGATTGGCCCATCGCGCCGTTCGAGCCCCTGCCGATCCTCGCCGACGCCCAACTGCGGCGGCGGCACGACCGCCCCCTCGATGCGGCGGTCGGGCCGGCCCAGGCCCTCACACCCCTCCAGGCGCTCGAAGGCTACACAACCCATGCCGCCCGCGCCGCTGGGCTTGCCGAGGTCGCCGGATCGATCACCGTGGGCAAGCGCGCAGACTTCACCGCGTTCGAATGCGATCCCCTGGCGACACCGCCCGAAGCGCTCGCCGCCAGCAGAATCCTTGGCACCGTCGTCGGCGGTGTCGTGCAGTTCACCGACGGGCTCTAGGTCCGCCGTCCCAGCAACACGAGGAGCAACATGACCCGCCACCACCCTCCACCCCGTTCCGCCGAGGCCCGGGCACTCCCGGTACGCAGCCAGGGCGAGACCGCCCCGGAGCGCGGGCAGGGCACACGGGATGCGCTGCAGTGCGCTCCAGGCTGCGCTTTCTGCACCGGCCCGGAAACGGACTGACCCCTGACCGGCCTGCCCGAATCATCCTGCCCGCTGATGCCTGACCTCCGCCGGCGCCGCCTCTGACGCATCGCCCCGGGGGAGTCGACACTCCGGGTCTCAGGAACGGCCCAGAGCCTCCCGGACCCGCGGGGCCACCTCGGTGCCGAAGAGTCGGATGTTTTCAAGCAGGACGTCGTTAGGCATCGGACCAAGCCCGTACTTGAGGTCGAACCGGTTCACTCCCAGTGCCTTCATACTCCGGACAATCCGCCGTGCCACCGTCTCGGGGGATCCCACATAAAGCGAGCCGACGGCAATCTCCTTCTCGTAAAATTTCCGGGTGATGGGCGGGAAGCCGCGCTCGTAGCGCGCCTCCAGCTGGAAGGTCTCGTACGTCGGCCAGTACTCCTCGATGGCCTGTTCGTCGGTGGCCGCGACATGGCCGGTGGAGTGCAGCCCGATCGGGAGTTCGCCGAAGCCCGCCTCAGCGGTCGCCTGCCGATACAGCTCGCTCAGCTTGGCGAAGCGTGCCGGGTTGCCGCCGATTACGGCGAGCATCAGGGGGAAGCCGTACTGCGCCGCGCGCACCACCGACGCCGGGTTCCCGCCGACTCCGATCCAGGTGGGCAGGGCGCCGGCTGTGGTCCGCGGGAAGACCTCGAGGCCGTCCAGAGCGGGGCGGGTGGTGCCGGACCAGGTGACCGGCTTCTCGGACCGGAGCCGGGAGAACAGCTCAAGCTTCTCCTCGAACAGGCGGTCATAGTCTTCGAGGTCAAAGCCGAAGAGGGGGAAGGATTCCTTGCTGGAGCCGCGGCCGAGAATCACCTCAGCCCGCCCCTGTGAGACGGCATCGAGGGTCGCATACCGCTGGAAGACGCGGACCGGATCATCCGAGCTCAGGACGGTGACGGCCGAGCCGAGCCGCATGCGGGAGGTCTGGGCGGCGATGGCCGCCAGGACGATGTCGGGCGCGGAGAGTGGCATTTCCTCAACGTGGTGCTCGCCCAGGCCGAAAAAGTCGAGACCCGATTCCTCGGCGACAACACCTTCACGCACCAGGGAGTGGATGCTGCGGGGCTGGCTGAGCAGCTCCCCGTCGCTGCCTCTTGTCACGTCGCCGAAGCTGTCGACGCCGATCACGATCGGGTACTGCCCGAGGATGTTAGCCATTTCATCTCCAACGCTTTGAGCCTGTAATTGATGTATCAACTAGAGCGAGGATAGGAGCCTTTTAGTAGACATGTCAATAAAGACCGCCGACGCGACCGAAGTTGACATATCAACTACTCGGAGCTATTGTAGACATGTCAACCAAATCTGGAGGGAACACCATGGCCGCCCACAGCACCGCCAACGATAACCGGGGCCACCATCCAGCCCGTCGAAGCCCCACGGGCACCGAGCTCGCCACCTGGCGCCGGCTCCTCGATACGACGGCCGAACTCCGCCGCCGCATGGCCACCGTCCTGAGCGCCTCGAACCTGTCAGGCCAGGATTACGAGGTCCTGCTGGCGCTGAGCGAAGCCGACCGGCGCGTGCTGCGGTCCTCGGAACTGGCGGGGGCCATCAACTGGGAGCGCAGCCGGCTCTCGCACCACATCGGGCGGATGGAGAAGCGGGGCCTGGTGCGCCGTGAAGAGTGCCTGACGGACAACCGTGGCGCCTTCGTCCAGCTCACCGACGCCGGAGCCGACGCCTTCCGGCGTGCCTCGGTGCCGCAGCTCCAGGCGGTGAAGGAGCACTTCTCGGACGCCCTGACACCGTCACAGCTTGAGAACCTCGCCGACATCCTCGATTCACTCCACCAGCATTTCGAAGCCAATTCCTCCAAGGGGGACCCCCGATGAGCAACACCACTTCCGCCTCCCGCCTCCCACGGATCGGCGTCCTCGGAGCCGGCCACGTGGGCTCCGCCATGGGCCGGGTCGCCAGCGAAGCCGGCTACCCGGTCACCATTGCCGGATCCGGAGACCCCGCGAAGATCGCCCTCATCACCAAGATCCTCATCCCGGGGGCGCAGGCGGACTGGCCCGCCAAAGTGGCCGCCGACGCCGACATCGTGATCCTGGCCATCCCGCTGCACAAGTTCCGTAGCTTCGATCCGTCACTGGTGGCCGGCAAGGTCGTCGTCGACCTGATGAACTACTGGGCACCCATCGACGGCACGCAGCAGCTGTTCGAGGACCCGCGCCACGGCAGCAGCGAAATCGTCCAGCAGCACCTCAGCGGCGCGCGGGTGGTCAAATCCTTCAACCACGCCGGGTACCACGAGCTCGAAGCCGACCGCCGGCCGGCGGGCGCCGCGGACCGGCTGGCGCTCGGAGTGGCCGGGGACGACCGGAAGGCGGTGGAGATGGTCGCCGCCCTGGTGGAAAACATCGGCTACGACGCCGTCCTGCTGGACGGCCTCCACGAGGGCCGGATCCTCGAACCCGGCGGGCCGGTCTTCGGCGCTTCGCTCAACAAGGAGCAGTTCGCGCAGGTCCTCACCGAGAAAACCGCGGCGTAGGCCGCACGCTGTCCGCGGTAACGCCGCAAGGCACCCCGCGGGACTGCCCGCACCCTCCACCCAGATAAAAGGAACAACCGTGAACGACTCATCAAGCCTGCGGACGGGCTTTCCCCTGACCTTCGGACTCGACACCTTTGGGGATGTCCATTCCGACGAGAACGGAACCCTGAATTCTCACGCCCAGACGGTCCGCAACATCGTCGAGCAGGGCGTCCTCGCGGATTCCGTGGGCATTGACTTCTTCGGCATCGGCGAGCACCACACCGACGACTACCCGCTCTCCGCCGGCGACCTGGTCCTGAGCGCCATTGCGGCGCGGACCAAGGACATCCATCTCGGCTCGGCCGTGACCGTGCTGAGCTCCGACGATCCCGTCCGGGTCTTCCAGCGGTACTCCACCCTGAACGCGCTGTCCTCGGGGCGGGCCGAGGTGATCCTGGGCCGCGGTTCGAGCATCGATTCGTTCCCGCTCTTCGGCTACGACCTCAGCGACTATGAAGTGCTCTTCGAGGAGAAGTCGGAGCTGTTCGCCCAGCTGCTCAAGGGCAGCCCCGTCACCTGGAACGGCACCACCCGTGCTGCGCTTAAGGACCAGGACGTCGTCCCGCACCTCGAGGCGGAGCCGTTCCCCACCTGGATCGGCGTTGGGGGAAGCCCCCAGTCCGTCGTCCGGGCCGCCCGCCACGGGTACAACCTCATCCTTGCCATCATCGGCGGCTCGCCCGCCCGCTTCCAGCCGTTCTCCAACCTCTACCTCGAGGCGCTTGAGCACTTCGAGCGCCCGGCCCAGCCGATCGGCGTGCATTCCATGGGCCATGTCGCCGAGACCGATGAGCAGGCCCAGGAAGAGTTCTGGCCCCGGTACCTTGAGGTGATCAAGCACGTGAGCAAGACCCGCGGGTTCGCCATCCCGACCCCGGAATCGTTCAAGCACGACATCGGCCCGCACGGCGCCATCTATGTCGGCTCCCCCGAGACGGTGGCCCGCAAGATCGCCGCCAACCTTCGGGTGCTCCACGCCTCCCGGTTCCAGCTCAAATTCGGTATGACGGGCCTGCCGCACACCTCGGTGATGAACAACATCGAGCTGTACGGCACCAAGGTGATCCCGCTGGTCCGCGAGATCCTCGGCAGCGAATCCTGAAGCTTCGCCACGGCGTCCGCTCCGGCCCTCCGATGCGGTCCTCAAATGGCGAGGACCGCAGGAAGGGCCGGGGCGCTGTGGCGTCGACCGTAAACCGGTGGCCGGCCTCAGTCGGCCGCGAGACCGGCCACGGGCGAGAGCCGCGCGGCCCGGCGGGCCGGGAGCACCGAGGCGAGGAGCCCTGCAGCGACCGCCACGGCGAGCACCGCCGCGATCTGCCCGACCGGCAGGGACAGTTGAACGGCCGCAAGCTCGCGGAGCGCCGACTGTGCGCCGAGCACTCCATATCCAATCCCGAGGCCTGTGCCGAGCAGTGCGGCGACGCCGGCGATCAGCACCGCCTCGACGGCGAGCATGCCGCGCAGCTGCCCCCTCGTGAGGCCGAGCGCGCGGAGCAGCGAGTTCTCCCGGCGCCTCTCAAGCACCGACAGTGAGAGCGTGTTGGCGACGCCGATCAGGGCGATCAGCACCGCCACCGCAAGTAGCGCGGTCACGATCAGCAGCATCACATCGATGATCTCGTTGTAGGCGACACGCTCGATAGCCGATCCGGAGACCTGGTATTCGGGCACCCCGGTGGCGGCGACGAGTTGCGACTTGACCTTCGACACGGCCGGCCCGTCCAGCCCGTCGTCGAGCTGCAGCCAGAACGTCGTGCCCAGGTATCCGGCGAGGGTTCCGTTGGCTGCAGCCTGGCTGGAGCTTTCCCCGGTATCCCCGATGAATGCGTCCAGGGCGTCCGGCGGGGTGCCGCCCAGCCGCTCCGCTGTGGCCTTGGTGATCAGCGGTACGAAGAAGGTCGAATCCGTCGCCGTGACCGGCAGTGTCGCGGGCCCATTCGCCGTATTGAGGGTGATTTCGGCCTGAGGCAGCGTCTGCGGCGCCAGGACCATCCCGTCGGTCAGGACCATGTCCTGGGAGCGCAGGACAGTGGCCAGCTCCTCCGGATCGGCGGCGTACACGAGCCGTCCGCCGTCCTCGTCGCTGGCCAGCAGCACCGGGGTCAGTTCCACCGCTGACTTCACGCCCTCGACCCCCAGGAGGGTTTGGGCGTCGGCAGTGGACGCCGTGCCGCCCGGAGGACGGCCGGCCGCCCCGGCCGCGCCGCCGAGGCCGGAGACCTCGACGTCGACGGCGAAGTTTTCGGCCAGTTCGGCGTCGAACGAAGTCCGGGCGGTCTGCGCCCCGACGATCATCATGGTCACCAGGGTCACGCCGACGATGAGGGCCGAGGACGAGGCGGTGGTCCGTGCCGGATTCCGGACGGCGTTGAGGGACGCGAGCTGTCCGGCCACTCCGAGGGGCCGGGCCAGCCGCCCGACTGCGGCGACGCTGAAGGGAACGAAGAACGGTGCGAGAAGTACGACGCCGAGGAAGGATACCCCGCCCCCGGCCACGGCCGGAACCAGCCCGGCGGACCGGGCACCCAGCACGAGCAGGCCTCCGCCCGCAACGAGTGCCAGAAGGCCTGCGGCCAGGCGCACCTTGCCGCTCTTGCTCTTCGCGTCCGCCGGACCGGTTGGGCGCAGCGCGGCCAGGGGAGCGACGCGGGTGGCGGCCCGCGCCGGGACGACGGCGGCGAGCAGTGTCATCAGGACACCCACCACCAGGCCGGCCACCACAGCCGACGGCGGAACAGCGAGGACAGCGACCGAACCGACGTCGGTGCGCCGGGCCAGGCCGACGAGAGCCGCAAGAACCCCGACGGCGAGGAGCACGCCGAGGACGGAGGCCACCACCCCGACGACGCCGGCCTCGACCAGGACCGACCTTCGGATTTGCCGGCGTTCGGCGCCGATGGTGCGCAGCAGCGCCAGTTCCCGGGTGCGCTGGGCCACCAGCACGGAGAAGGTATTGGAGATGACCAGCCCCGCGACCAGGACGGAGACGGCGGCGAAGGCAAGCAGGATCGCCGTGAGGATGTCGTCTCCATTCGAGAGGGAGGCAACGTCCGCCGTGGTCTGCTCGGCCGCCGTGCGCACGATCACGCCTTCCCGCTGATCCGCCGGCAGGTCGTTGAGGGCAGCTGAGGCGGCCACCGCCACGGCGGCAGGATCCGCACCCGGCGCCACGGCCAGCTGGACGTGGCGCACGATGGTTTCGCCGCCGTTGGCTGCCCGCACCAGGGATGCCGCCGCGAGCACCTGGACGGTGTCGGAAAGGGTCGGATCCGGGCTCCGTGCCGTCAGACCGGTCACCGTCAGGGCTCCGGCCGGGTCGGTGGAGGGGCCGCCGGTAATGAAGGCCACGGTGTCACCTGGGGTTACCCCCAGGCGGGCGGCCGAGGTGCTGTCAAGGGCCACCTCGTTCGGCCCCGACGGCGCGGAGCCCTGCGTCACCTCGGCGGTTTCCAGTTCAGCTGGCGCCGTGCTGGTGAGCGCGGCGGACGAGGTGCTGGACCCCGTGGCCAGCTGGACAAATACCCATTCGAAGCCGTGCACGGCCGCCACCCCGGGGAGGGCTTCGAGGGTCCCGACGGCGGCGGGTGGAACTCCGGGCCCTTCGGGCCCGGAGACCACGAGGTCGGCCTTGGCGTAGGAAGCCCCGATGCTCGCACCGAGGGTCGCCTTGGTGGTGGCACCGACGGTGAGGGCCGCGGAGACAAAGGCCACCCCAAGCATCACGGCGAGGCCGACGGCGATGAAACGCCGGGCGTGAACGCGTACCTGCGCCAGGGCTACCCGCAGCACGTCAGGCCCCCAGCTTCGCGAGGGCGCCGAGGATTGCCTCAGGACTCGACTGTTCCAGGTCACCGACGAGGGCCCCGTCCTTCATGAGGACGACCCGGTCGGCGTACGAGGCCGCGACCGGGTCATGGGTCACCATGATGATGCTCTGGCCCATCTCCCGCGAGCTGCGGCGCAGCAGGGACAGCACCTCCGCCCCGGTGGCCGTGTCGAGGTTGCCGGTAGGTTCGTCACCGAAGATGACGTCGGGGCGGGTCAGCAGGGCCCGGGCGACGGCGACGCGCTGCTGCTGGCCGCCGGAGAGCTCGTGCGGCCTGTGGGCGAGCCGGTCGGTCAGCCCCAGCGTGGAGGAGACCTGCGTCAGCCATTCCCGGTCCACGGAACCGCCGGCGAGGGCGACGGGCAGGGTGATGTTCTGCTCGGCGGTCAGGGTCGGCACCAGGTTGAAGGCCTGGAACACGAATCCCACCCGCTCACGGCGCAGGCGGGTCAGGGCGGCGTCGGGAAGGCCGGTGATCTCGGTCCCGCCGATCCACAGCTGTCCGGCATCGATGCTGTCAAGGCCGGCCAGGCAGTGCATCAGGGTGGACTTGCCCGACCCGGACGGGCCCATGATCGCCGTGAAGCGCTCCCGTTCGAAGTCAAGCGAGACGTCCCGGAGGGCGTGGACGGCGGTCTCGCCGCGCCCGTAGCTTTTGGATACGCCGCGGGCGGCGACGGCGCCGGTCGGGGCGGGGGAGGTTGAACCCGAAGGGGGCACGGGTGAATTCATTGCGATGGTCATAGTTCCACGTTAGGCGCCGCCGGCACCGGCAGAATCAGCGCAGAGGTGGAGCTTTCGGACCGGACCTCATACCAGGGGATGACACGAGGACCGCTGTTCCCACCGCAGGGAACCCCGGCGGAAGCGGACCCGATCAGGGGCGGACGATGCCCATCTCGTAGGCCATCACGACGGCCTGCACCCGGTCCCGCGCTTCAAGCTTCGCGAGGATGCGGCCCACATGGGTCTTCACCGTGGCTTCCGCAAGGAACAGTTTCAGGGCGATCTCCGGATTCGACAACCCCTGGGCGATCAGTTCGAACACCTCCCGCTCGCGGGGTGTGAGCCGGGCGACCGCGGCCGCATGGGCGTCGCGGACCGGAGAGGGCCGGCGCAGCAGCGGTGCCACATGGTCAAGCAGGCGGCGCGTTGTCGAGGGCGCGATGACCGCATCGCCCCGGTGGACCGTCCGGATCGCCTCAAGTAGCTCCTCGGGCGGCGCGTCCTTCAGCAGGAAGCCGGACGCGCCGGCATGTATTGCCGACAGTGCATATTCATCGAGGTCGAACGTCGTCAGCACCACGACGCGGGGGCCGGCGCCGCTGCTCCCAGCGGTACCGGACTCGGCGAGGATGCGGCGGGTGGCCTCGATGCCGTCCATACCGGGCATGCGCACGTCCATCAGGACAACGTCGGCCCGGGTGACGGCGAGCGTCCGAACTGCCTCCTGCCCGTCGGCGGCCTCGCCGACCACCTCGAGGTCGGGCTGGGAGTTGATCAGCATGGCGAATCCGCTGCGCACCAGGTGCTGGTCGTCGACGATCGCGACCCGGATGGAACCGGCTGCCTGCCTGGGCGGCACTTCTCCTGCGGTGGTGTCCATTAACGTTCTGCTCCTGTGGTCGGGAATCCGCCGGCGCTGCGCACGGTCCTATGTCTCGGTGTAGGGGAGGAAAGCCTCAACGCGGAAGCCCCCGCCGCTGCGCGGCGCGGCGGACACGGTGCCATCGTAGAGGCGCACCCGCTCACTCATGCCGGTGATGCCCAGCCCGGCTCCTGCGGTGGCGGGGTCGGCCGCCGCACCCCGGCCGTCGTCGTCGACGGTGATGCCGAGCCCGCGGGGGCCGTAGGTGAGCGTGACTTCGGCGGCGGTCTGGGGCCCGGCGTGCTTGAGCACGTTGGTCAGCGCTTCCTGGACCACGCGGTAGGCGGTGAGTTCGGCGCCGAGGGGAAGCGGCCGCCGCGGTGTATCGATGCGGCGGCAGGACACGGCGATGCCCGCCCGCCGCACCGACCTCACGAGGGAATCGATGTCGTCGAGGGTGGGCAGCGGACGCGTGGAGGCACTTTCGTCGCCGCGGAGGACACCGAGCAGGCGCCGCATCTCGCGGAGCGAGCCGCGCCCGGTGTCGGCGATGGTGCCGAGCGCCTGCACCGCGAGTTCGGGCTTTTGCGCGCTGGCGTACCGGGCGCCGTCGGCCTGGGTGATGATCACCGAGAGGGAGTGCGCGACGATGTCGTGCATCTCCCGGGCGATGTGGCTGCGCTCGTCGGCGGCGGCAAGGTCGCGTTCCTGCTGGCGCTCGACCTCAAGGCGCCGGGTGCGGTCTTCAAGGGCCTGATAGGCCCGACGCCGCGACCGGGCAAGGTCCCCCATCGTCCAGGCCAGGAGTATGAGCGACTCGAAGAGGAACAGCGAGATCAGGAACAGCGACCCGCCTCCGCCGACACCGAGGATCGCCCCATACCGCACCAGGCCGGCCGCGGCGCCCAGCAAGGCGAACCCCAGCCCGCCGAGGCTCGCCCACCGTGGGGCGTAGGCGGCCAGCGTGTAGACGGTGATGAGGATGACGATCTGGGCCGGCACCGGGTCGATTCCGGCCAGGAGCTGCAGCACCGAGACCCCGGCGATGATGCCGGCCGAGAGCAGCAGCCGAGACCGGCGCCAGGCCAGCGGTGCCACCAGGGCACAAGTCACCGGGATGAGCAGGGGATATACGGCCACCCCACGGGCCGCCAACTGCAGGATCAGGAGCACGAGCAGTCCCAGTGCGAGGCAGGCGTCGACCGTGCCGGGATGCGCGCGCACCCAGCGCGCGAGCCGGAGGTGGAGGTCCATGATGTTCAACTCTAGGCCCGGCGGTGCCCATGCTCCATCCAACCCAGGGTGGACATTGTCCGGTCCGCTAGGTGCGCAGCCAGCGGTTCAACTGCACCGCCTGGCCGCGGTGCGTACCGGGATGGGAGCCCGTGTTTCGAAAGCCGGCGCGCTCGGCGACGCGTTCGCTGGCGGTGTTGCCCGCCATTGTCTCCAGGGCCACGGTCGAAAAGCCCTGCGAGGACAGCCATTGCGTGAGAAGGCGCACCGACCCGGTGGCCGCGCCCCGGCCTCGGCCGGCGGGGGACAGGACATAGAAGAGCTCGGGCTCGGCGCCCTCAACCTCGGCCATCCCCGCAGTTCCCACCGCCAGGCCGTCGAGGAGGACCGCATACCGGCCGGCGAGCCGCTCCCGGTGACGCTCCTTCGTCCGGGCGATCCGGCGCCGGGCGGCATTTTCGTCCATGTCCGCCGGGTAATACGTCCACGCGGGCACGTCGGGCACACGGCTCAGCTCGTATTCCAGCCGCCAATCGTCGTCGGTCAGGGACCGAAGGGACACACTTTTGTCACGGAGCTCGCTGGGCAGCGGGACGGGAAAGGCCATGAACCGATCATTGCATCGGCGGCGGTCGATCGAAACCGGTCCGCCGGGATTTGGCCGAGAAGCACAGCAGCCGGTACTGGCGGCTTCTGCCCGGCTGCGGAATCGCACGCTACATTTGACCCCATGCCCGGTGCCACTGCTCAGCGCGTCATTTTCCACGGGGTCACCGGTAGCGGAAAGTCCGCGGCCGCGCACGCCTATGCCGCGGCCGCCCGGCTCCCCGAATATTCGGCCGACGACGATCTCGGGTGGCTCCCGGGCTGGCAGAACCGGCCGCCCGAGGAGCAGCGCCGGATCGCCGCCGGTATTGCCGCGCAGGAGCGCTGGGTCATCGACAGCGCCTACTCGGGCTGGCGGGACCTTATGCTGGCACGGGCGGACCTCGTCGTGGCACTCGATTACCCCCGGTGGCTCTCCCTGTCGCGCCTGATCCGGCGGACGATTCGCCGGTGCGTCGCCCGCGAACAGGTGTGCAACGGGAACACCGAGTCCTTCCGCCGGGTTTTCACCCGGGATTCGATCATCCTGTGGCACTTCCGGGCGTTCCCGCGGAAGCGGGAGGCGCTCGAAAGGATCAAGGCCGACCCCGCGATGCCTCCCGTGATCTCGTTCCGGCGTCCGGCGGAGCTCGAGGCATGGATCGCCCGTGCCGCACGCGATCCGCAGGGCTTGTGACGCGCCCGTGTGTCGGATGGACGGTGTAGCCTCGAACCGATCGAGCGAGGAAGAGGGGATTCCGGAATGGTTGCTGTGACTGAACCGGCCGGCTGCGGAAATGCGCCCCGTCAGCTGATCATCCGGGACGTCGTCCTCGCCCTCGCCGAGGTCAAGGAGCCGCACCTTCGTGGGCTCCTCGACGAGAAGGTGCGCTGGGGCCTGCCCGGCGCCGCGTCGATCGAAGGACTCAGCCAGCTGACGGCCAGACTTTCCGGCCAGGGCGAAGTTGCCGCCATCGAGCTCACGTCGATCCTCACCCATGGCAGGGAGGGCAGCACCGACGGCGTCCTGACCTTCCGCGACGGACGCAGGCAGGCCTTTTGCCACGTGCTGCGGTTCGCATCCGCGGTGAAAACCGCCAGGGTTACTGAGATCCGGAGCTACCTCATCGATCTGCCGGGTTGAAGGCCTGTGCCCGAGCGGAGGGAGCTGATTCTCAACTGTCGAGCACGAGGTCTTCGGTGGGCCGGGCGCAGCAGATCAGCGCCTGGCTTTCGGCCGGTGTTTCGAGGGGATCGGGCTGGTAGGCCACCTTCCCCGAGATGACCGCCGTGAGGCAGGTGTGACACACCCCGGTGCGGCAGGACCACCGGGTGGGCACATCACAGGCTTCGGCGAGATCGAGCAGCGAGGTGTCGCCCGCGCGCCACCGGGCGGTGAGGCCGCTTCGGGCGAACGTCACCGCGGGCCCGGTGCCCGGTTCGCCGGCGGGCTGATGCGGGGGCACGGTGGAGGCATCGACAAGCCCGGGGTTGATCGGCGGCAGGGTGCTGAACAGTTCAGAGTAGATCGACCCGGCGTTGAGGCCGAGGTCGGTGAGCGCGTCCGTCATGCTGCCGATGAAGGCGGGCGGACCACAGAGATAGGCCGCCGCGCCCGCGGGAACTCCCAGGGAACGAAGCTGGTCGACGGTCGGCCGGCCGGTAAACGAGTCCGCCACGGGAGTCCCGGCCCGGGTGTAAAAGATGGCGCTGCGGGCGTGGGGAAGCCGGGTCAGGTGTCCCCGCACCTCCCCGGCGAAAACGTGCTCGCTGGGGTTCCGTGCGACGTGGATCCACCAGACCTCCCTGTCGCTGCCGGTGCGGGCGAACTCCTTGAGCATCGGGACCAGCGGGGTTGCGCCGACCCCGGCCGAGATGAGGAGCACCGGCCCGGTTCCGGCGTGGAGCCGAAACTGCCCGCGGGGGGCGGCGACATCGACGGTCCCCCCGACCAGCACACCGTCATGAAGGTAGCGGCTCACCAGCCCGTGTTCCTCCTGCCTCACGCTGATCCGGTAGGTGTGCGGGTCGGGAGCGTCCGAAATAGAGTAGCTGCGGACGGATGCCGCACCCTTCACGGAAACGCGGAGGGTGAGGTACTGGCCGGGAACGACCGGTTCGAGTGGAACGCCGTCGCCGTCGCCAAGGTAGATGGAGGTGATGGTCGGGGTTTCGGACACGGCCTTCGTGATCGTCATCGGACGGAATCCGTTCCAGCTCGGCTCTTCGACGGGCGCCCCGGTCACAGTGGCCTTGGCCAGGTCGGTGTCCAGCAGGTCCTGGAAGGACTGCTGCCAGCCGGGGCTCAGGGCCGGAATGTCGACGGCCTTCCGCAGTGCGTCCTGGGAGCGATCCGGGAGGTACAGCAGTGCGTCGGTCTCGGCGACCGTGAGCCGGTGGGGCCCGTTGAGTGTTCGAATGATCGGGTCGCCGGGACGGACCTCGCCCTCGGTGATGACCCGCAGGTAGAACCCGGGACGGCGGTGGTCCACCAGGAGGGCGGGCATCCGCGGTTCCGTGAGGCGCATGCCCACCCGAAAGCAGGTGACGCGGGGCTGGGTCACCTCGAATTCCGCCTCCCCGATGCGGTAGCGGTCGCCGATGCACACTTCGTCGTCGGGCAGCCCGTCGACGGTGAAATTCTCACCGAAGGAGCCGGGCGTCAGATCACCGCGGCCGAGGAAACCGGACCAGTGCTCGTAGGACTGCCGCTGGTAGACCAGCACCGCCCGCTGCTCACCGCCGTGCCCGTTCAGGTCGCCCTGGCCGTCACCGTCAATATTGAGCCTGCGGACCATCAGCGGCCGCTCCACCGGGCTCTTGTAGACGCCGGTATGCACAGTCTTTCCCTGCCAGGAGACGCCCTTGGGGACTCCAACGTTCAGTGACACCAGCCTGCCGCAGGCCATGCCCTGGACCTCCGTCATGGCGGAAAGCCTACGTCGGGCACCCACCGGCCACCAGAGCCACCCCCTGCAGGCCGGCCGGTGCTGCGGCCGGGGCCGCGCGGTTCCGCGGAAGATAGGGGCTGGCTGCTGCGGCCGCGACGGTAGATTACGGGAACCCGTCATGAAGGGCGCCGGTCGAGACGGCGGCCTCGGCCGCCGCGGCCCGTCAGGGGCCCAGCAGTCCGCGCAGCCACACGTCCCGGTTTTCGACCGCGTAAGCGGCCGCCCGGCGCCAGTGGTCTCCGTGGCCGGCACTGTACATCGACCCCCACGGTTCCCGCCCGGTCAGGTGCGAGCGGCGCAGCAGGGCGTGCATGGCCGCGGCCCGCTCCCCCATGGCATGGGGGAGCTCGCCCCGGAGCTCTTCGCCGGCGCCGTATCCGTCGATGAAGGCGCGCAGCCGTGCCGCGGCCCGGACGGGTTCCCGGTGGTAATCCGAGAGGGTGAATGCCTGTGCCGCGTAGGCGAGATCCCACAGCCGGGTGCTGGGCCCCGCACCGTCCCAGTCGATGAAGACCCAGCGCTCGCCGATGATGAGGTTCCACGGCGCGAGGTCGTTGTGGAACACCAGGTCGGCGGCGGCGGGCGGAATGAGGACCTCCCATCCGCCGGCCCGGCTGCTGTCGAAATCCTTGCTTGCATCGTGGATCCGGCGGACCATCCGGCCGACCCGGGCAAGGTCCTCCGGAGTCAGCGGAGGGAGCTCCAGGGCGGGTGTGCCGGGGATGAATTCGATGACCTGCCGCCCGGACTCGTCCCGCCCGAAGTGCTGTGGTACATCCACCCCTGCCGATCGCACGGCGTCCAGAAAGGCCTGCACGGCCGGGGTCGAGGCGGTCCAGGGCTTGCGGACAGTCGCTCCAATGCGCACGACGGCCGGGGTGGCGTTGCCCCCGGTGAGCGGGTGTTCCTCGGTGTCCATCCCGCCAGACTAGTCGGCGGTGCGGCCGCCGACGCTGCTGCGCCGGGGCCGGATGCCCTCCACCCGCCTGAATCGAATCATTCTTTGGACCCGGTTTGCTGCTCGGGGTAAATGAGTTCATACTCGATTCACGCACAATGTGACCGTCCCCACACCGGGGGCGGCCGGGGTCCCGGGACCGACAACGACGGGCGGCTTGCGAAGCCGCCCGCGCGATGGAAAGCCCCGGAATGCCCGCCGTGCCAGCCATTTCCGCCCCGGCCGACCCTCGTCCGGCCAGCACGAAGGAGACCCATGCAGTTGCACGGAAGGTCCAAGTTTGCCGCCCTCGCCGCGATGTGCGCGTTGGCGCTCACCGCCTGCGGAAGCCCGTCCGCCGCCGCCCCGGATGCCTCGGCCGGAAAGGCCGACGGCGTCTCCCTCGTCTCCCCGGGCAAGCTGACAGTGTGCACGCACCTTCCCTTCGCCCCTTTCCAGGTCAACGATGATTCCGGCAAGACCGTCGGGTTCGACATCGACCTGGTCAACCTCGTGGCCAAGCGGCTCGGCGCCCAGACGGCGATCATCGACACGCCCTTCGAGGGGATCAAGTCCGGTGAGGACATGGCCACCGGGAAGTGCGATATCGCCGCCGCCGGCATGACGATCACCGACGCCCGGAAGGAAGCAATCCTTTTCTCCGAGCCGTACTTCGATGCGACCCAGGCCCTGCTGGTCCCGGAGGGCGCGGACGTCACGTCCCTCGAGGAGCTCGAGGGCAAGAAGCTGGGCGCCCAGTCGGCCACAACCGGCCTCGACTACGCGCAGGCCCACCCCGAGTGCGGGTGCGAAATCATCGAGTTCCAGGATCTCGCCTCACTGACGCAGGCGCTGATGACCGGTCAGGTGGATGCAGCCATCAACGATCTGCCCGTCTGGACCGAGGCGCTGAAGGCCAACCCCGGCAAGGCGAGCATCAGCACCCAGTTCGACACAGGGGAGCAGTACGGCCTCGGCATGAAGCTGGGCAACACGGCCCTGAAGAAGGTCGTGGACGAGGTCCTCGCGGACGCCAAGAGCGACGGCACCTACGACGAGATCTATAAGGAATGGATCGGGGACGTGCCGAAGAGCTGATCGGCCCACCCGCGGCGGCCGCCGGCCGCCGCGGGCCGGATCCGGATCACGTGCAGCACCAGTGAGGAAACCATGAGCACACAGACCACCTATCCCGCCACCGAGGCCGCAGCGCCGCGGCTGACACGCCGGCAGAGAGCCCGTGTCTCGCTCGGCATCCAGTACGCCCTCGGGATCGCTGTCGTCGGCCTCCTGGCGTTCATGACGGACTGGGCGACCTTCAGCGCGGCCTTCCTGAGGTTCGACATCCTCGAACGGATGCTCCCGCGGGTGATCCTCATCGGTCTGGTGAACACCATCATCTACGCGACCCTTGCGTTCATCTTCGCGTTCGTGGTCGGGCTGCTCCTGGCCGTGATGCGGCTGAGTTCGGTTGCGGCCTACCGGTGGCTCGCCGGCGCCTACATTGAGTTCTTCCGCGGGGTACCGGCCCTCGTCGTCCTCTTCATGGTCGCCTACGGCATCCCCAACGCCTTCCCGGGGTTCCAGTTCCCCGGCGACAAATACGGCATGGTGATGGTCGGCCTCGGCATCACCGCGGCCGCCTACATGGCGGAGACCTTCCGGGCCGGCATCCAGGCCGTCCCGAAGGGGCAGCTTGAGGCGGCCCGCACCCTCGGCATGAGCCACACCCGCACGATGGCGACGATCGTCATCCCGCAGGCCTTCCGGGTCGTGATTCCGCCGCTCACCAACGAAATGATCCTCCTGGTCAAGGACTCGTCCCTCGTCTATGTCCTCGGGGTCACGGCCGCACAGTACGAACTGACGAAGTTCGCCCAGGACTTCCTGAACCGCTCCGTGAACGCCACCCCGCTGATCGTCGCCGCCCTTTGCTACCTGGCGATCACCCTTCCCCTGTCCGGCCTCGTGCGCAAGCTCGAAGCCCGCTACGCGAAAGCACGCTGACCATGGCTACCCAACCGATCCCGGCACCAGGCTCGCACGCCATCTCGATCCGCAACCTCAAGAAAAGCTTCGGCTCGAATGAAGTACTCAAGGACATCTCCCTCGAGATCGAACCCGGGGAAGTCGTCTGCATCATCGGTCCCTCCGGCTCGGGAAAATCGACCCTGCTGCGCTGCGTCAACCTCCTGGAGGTCCCGACCTCCGGAACCGTCCTCGTCGGGCCGGACGAGGTGACCCACCCCGATGCCGACCTGGACCGCATCCGCCGGCGCATCGGCATGGTGTTCCAGTCCTTCAACCTCTTCCCGCACCTGACCGTCCTGGAAAACCTCACCGTCGCCCAGGTCAAGGTGCTGAAGCGGCGCAAGGAGGACGCGACCGCAACCGCGCGCCTCAACCTGCACCGGGTGGGCATGTCCTCCAAGGAAGACGCCTACCCCGGGCAGCTTTCCGGCGGGCAGCAGCAGCGCGTGGCGATCGCGCGGTCGCTTTCGATGGAGCCGCAGCTCATGCTGTTCGACGAACCGACGTCTGCGCTCGACCCCGAGCTTGTCGGCGAGGTCCTGGCCGTCATGAAGTCGCTCGCCAACGAAGGCATGACCATGGTCATCGTCACCCACGAGATGGCCTTCGCCCGTGAGGTCGCGGACCGGGTGGTCTTCATGGACGGCGGTTACATCGTCGAGCAGGGGCGAGCCCAGGAGGTCATCGGCAACCCCCAGGAGGAGCGCACCCAGTCCTTCCTGCACCGGGTCCTCAACCCGATGGTCATCGACGAGGAAGAGCTTTCGGCGGCTTCCTGACCCCTCACCGGTGCCTGGGCAGCGCGCAGGTGGGGAAGGGGGAGCCGTGCAATCACTGGACACCGGAACGAGGCACACACAGATATGACGATCGAACAGACAACGGCACCGGCCGCGTCGCCCCTGGCGCCCCGGTGGCTCGAGGTTCCCTCCGACCTGAATGCCCTGCCCTCCAAGCTCTGGGCAAGCACCGTGAGCCGGTCGCTGTCGGGGGAGCTGAGCATCGGCGGCGTCGGCGTGTCGCGGCTGGCCGGAGAGTTCGGGACTCCCGCCTACGTGGTGTCCGAAGACGACTTCCGGCAGCGGGCGCGCGCGTTCCGCACGGCCTTTCATGAAGCCTTCGCACCACTGTGCGGCGGGGCCGACGTCTACTACGCCGGCAAGTCATTCCTCTGTGTCGAGGTGGCGAAATGGGTGGACGAGGAAGGGCTGCGGCTGGACACCTGCTCGGGCGGTGAGCTGGCACTCGCGGCCCGGGCGGGCATCGAGGGCGCGAAGCTCGGCCTGCACGGCAACAACAAGTCCGATGCCGAACTGATCCGCGCCCTCGAGATGGGAGTTGGCCGGATCATCGTCGACAGCCTCCAGGAACTGGCACGCGTCGGAGAACTCGCCCGGGAGCACGGCACCACCGCGCCCGTGCTGCTGCGGCTCACCCCCGGCGTCCACGCCGAGACGCACGAGTTCATCGCAACGGCGCATGAGGACCAGAAGTTCGGCCTTTCGATGGCCTCCGTCGACGGGCGGCCATCCCCCGCCGAGACCGCGGTGGCGTCCGCCCTGCAGGACGCGGGCATCCGGCTGCTGGGAATCCACTGCCACATTGGCTCGCAGATCTTCTCGTCGGAGGGGTTCGCCCTCGCCGCCGAGCGCCTCCTGGCGTTCATCGCCGGGATGCGCACGAAGCACGGGCGCGTGCTTGAGGAACTCGACCTGGGCGGCGGGTACGGCATCGCCTACACCATGGCCGATACCCCGCAGGACCCGAAGGACGTCGCCTCGGCCATGGCCCGCGTGGTCGGAGAGGCCTGCGCCCGCCTGAACATCGAGGTCCCGCGGATCTCCATCGAACCCGGACGCGCCATCGTGGGCAGCACGACCTTCACCCTGTACGAGGTGGGGACGCTCAAGACCAATGCCGTCGAGCACGAAGGCGGCCTGTTCCCCCGGCGTTATGTCTCCGTCGACGGCGGCATGAGCGACAACCCGCGGCCCCTGCTGTACGGGGCGGACTACTCCGCGGCCCTGGCCTCCCGCAGTTCGGGCGCCGACGCCGCGCTGTCGCGGGTGGTTGGGCGGCACTGCGAGAGCGGGGACATCGTCGTCCGGGATGTCTACCTGCCCTCCGACCTGCTCCCCGGGGACCTCCTCGCCGTGCCCGGGACGGGGGCCTACTGCTGGGTCCTTTCAAGCAACTACAACTACACGCCCCGCCCTCCTGTGGTGGCGGTCTCCGGAGGCCGGGCGCGCCTGATCGTCCGAGGCGAGACGGAGGACGACCTGTTCCGCCGCGACGTCTGGTCCTGAGGATCCGCGATTCGCCCGGCGCGGGAATTTTCCTGGGAATCGGCATGGACGCAGTGATCGGAAAGTAGCATGACTTCCAGTCCGGGCGGGCCGGTGCGGAAACGGATGCATTGACGGAGGTAGGGCATGTCCGAGCAGGAAGCTCCAGCGGGTCTTCCCGTGTTTGAAAGCATTCGACGCCAGCTGTCCGAGATGTCGGCCGCCGAGCGCAAGGTGGCGCGCACCCTGCTCGGCGGGCCGGCGGCGACGGGGCTCGCGTCCTCGACCAAGCTGGCGCGCCTTGCGCAGGTCAGCGGGCCGACAGTGATCCGGTTCGTGAACCACCTCGGCTACGCCACCTATGCGGACTTCCAGGACGCGGTGAAGGTCGAGGTGGTCGCCCGGGTGACGACGCCGGTGGAACTGTACCCTGAGGCGCAGAGTGCCGGGGGCGGTGCGCTCGACGACTTCTCCGCCACCCTGGGCTCGGCGATCTCGGACACCCTGAACCGCCTCTCACCGGAGGACCTCACGGCGGCGGCGGAGCTCCTTGCCGATCCGCGCCGGAGGGTGCTCGTCTTCGGTGGATGGTTCAGTTCGTCCCTGGCCCGGCACCTCTCCGCCATGCTCCAGGAGCTGCGGCCGGGGGTGGAATTTGTCGACGAAGCGCGCACCCAGCGGGTGGCGGCCCTGTGCGATGCCGACAAACGCACGACCGCCGTCGCCTTCGACTTCCGGCGCTATGAGGCCGAAACCGAGAAGCTTGGCCGGACGCTCGTCGACCAGGGTGCGAAACTCATCCTTTTCACCGACCCGTGGCTGTCCCCCCTGGCGGATGTGGCAAGTGCGGTGCTGCCCGCTTCGGTGGGAACACCACGCCCTTTTGAATCCTACGTATCGAGCATGGCCGTGGTGGAGGCCCTCACGGCGCGCGTCGTCGACCTGACCTCGGCAGCTTCCCGGGCCCGGTTCGAACGCTACGGATCGTTCGTCGACGCCCTGGTTCCGCATTGGGAGTACCGGCGCGGTGTCGACGCCGCGGAATCGGCCGCTGGAACCGCTGGGGTCACTCGGGAGTGACGTATGCCCCGGAAATCCCGCCGTCGACCAGGAAGGTCGAGGCGGTGATGAAAGAGGCATCGTCGCTGGCCAGGAAAGCCACGGCGGCGGCCAGTTCCTCCGGTTCCGCGAATCGTCCCAGCGGAACGTGGATGAGGCGCCGGGCGGCTTTCTCGGGGTCCTTGGCGAAAAGCTCCTTCAGCAGGGGCGTGTTGACCGGGCCGGGGCAGAGCGCGTTGACCCGGATCCCCTGCCGGGCGAATTCGACGCCGAGTTCACGGCTCATGGCGAGGACTCCGCCCTTGGAGGCGCTGTAGGAGATCTGGGAAGTCGCCGCTCCCAGAACAGCGACGAACGACGCCGTGTTGATGATCGAGCCTTTGCCCTGAGCCTGCATATAGGGGAGGGCGTATTTGCAGCAGTAGAACACGGACGTGAGGTTGACTTCCTGCACCCTCCGCCAGGCCTCGATGCCGGTATCCAGGATCGAGCCGTCCGCCGCAGGGGAGATGCCTGCGTTGTTGAAGGAGATGTCCACCCGCCCATAGGTCTCGTTGGTGACGGCGTAGAGGTGCTTGACCTCCTCTTCGCTTGTCACATCGACCTTCACGAAAAGGCCCCCGACCTCCTCGGCGGCGCGCAGGCCCGCGGTCGGATCGACGTCGGCGATGACGACCCGGGCTCCTTCCGAGGCGAACCGGCGGGCGGTCGCCAGGCCGATGCCGCTGGCGCCGCCGGTAATCACGGCGCTGCGGCCTTCGAGACGGTGGGAGATGAGCTGCTGGGTCATTCGGGATTCCTTATGCTGGCGTTCGGTTGGGCGTCACGGCCCGGTGGCTAGAAAGACGTTTTTTGTCTCGGTGAAGGAGTCGAGGGCGTCGGGCCCGAGTTCCCGGCCCAGCCCCGACTGCTTGAAGCCTCCAAAGGGCGTGGAGTACCGGACTGACGAGTGGGAGTTGACCGACAGGTTCCCCGATTCGAGCCCGCGGGCCATGCGAAGGGCCCGTCCAACGTCCCTGGTCCAGATGGATCCTGAGAGCCCGTAGATCGAATCATTGGCCAGTCGAAGGGCGTCTGCTTCGTTCTGGAAGGGAACCACCGCGACGACCGGTCCGAAGATTTCCTCGCGCATCACCCGGTCCCCGGGGGAGGGGGTCAGTACCGTCGGCGGGAACCAGAATCCTTTGCCGCCGGGGGCCTCCCCCCGGAAGGCGATCGGTGTGCCAGAGGGCACGAAACCGGAGACCGTTTCGCGCTGGGCGGCGGAGATCAGCGGACCCATGAAGGAGGCCTCGTCCTGCGGGTCGCCGACCTTCAGGGCCTTCACCGCCGGTTCGAGCAGCTCCAGGAATTTTTCGTAAACGCTGTGCTCGACGAGGATCCGGGAGCGCGCGCAGCAGTCCTGGCCGGCGTTGTCGAAGGCCGCTCCGGGAGCCGCGGCTGCGGCTGCCTCAAGGTCGGCGTCGGCGAAGATGACATTGGCGCTCTTGCCGCCAAGTTCCAGGGTGACGGGTTTGACCTGGTCGGCGCAGCCGGCCATGATCCGCTTCCCCACCGAGGTGGAGCCGGTGAAGACTACTTTCCGCACGGCCGGATGGGTGACGAACCGCTCGCCCACTACCGAGCCCTTGCCGGGAAGGATCTGCAGTACTCCCTCGGGAAGGCCCGCATCCCGGGCCAGCTGCCCGATCCGCAGCGCGGTCAGCGGGGTCAGTTCGGCAGGCTTCAGGACGACCGTATTGCCGGCCGCGAGTGCGGGGGCGAATCCCCACGCGGCGATGGGCATCGGGAAGTTCCACGGCACGATGACCCCTACGACGCCGAGGGGTTCATGGAAGGTGATGTTGACCCCTCCAGCGACGGGAATCTGCTGCCCGAGATGGCGTTCCGGCGCGCCGGCGTAGTAGGCGAGGACGTCCCGGACGTTTCCGGCCTCCCAGCGGGCATTGCTGATGGTGTGACCCGCGTTGCGGACCTCCAGCCGGGCGAGATGCTCCAGATCGGCGTCAACCGCCGCGGCGAAACGACGCAGGAGCAGAGCCCGGTCCGCCGGCGCGACGTGGCGCCACGTCTCAAAGGCCCGCGCGGCTTTGTCGATGGCCCGGTCGGTGTCCTCAAGGCTGGCCAGTGCGACAGTTTCGATGACCTCTTCAGTGGTCGGGTTCAGGACATCAAACGTGCTGTTCGACATGGACCGTGCCCTCCGTTCGTGTGAGGCGGTACGTGCGCGCGGCGTGGATGAAGCCCGTGAACAGCCGCAGGTCGCCGGGGTTCTGTTCGGGATGGAACTGCACCCCAAGGACCCACCCTCCCGACGTCGTTTCGACGGCCTCAATGGTGCCGTCTGTCGCTGCCGCAGTGACGCGGAGACCCTCGGCAACCCGGTCGAGCGCCTGATGGTGATAGCAGGGGGCGTTGGCCCGCGGCCCCAGCAGGGCCTGGCTGATGCTTCCGGGCGCCGTCGTGAAATCGACGTTCCCGAACACCCCGGGGGCCGGCTGGTACCGGGACTCCGGCAGCACATCCGGAACGTGTTGGATGAGCGAGCCGCCCAGGGCGACATTGAGGATCTGGGCGCCGCGGCAGATGGCGAAAAGGGGCACTCCGGCTGCCAGCGCCGCACGCGTCAGGGACAAATCGTGGCTGTCACGGGAGGGCTGCGCGTGCGTCAGCGCATGGGGGGCCGCGCCGTATTGTTCGGGGCCGACATCGGTCCCGCCCGCGATGATCAGCCCATCGAGCAGCTCAACGACGGAGGGATCGGTCCCGACGGGTGGCAGGAGGACAGGGGTTCCCCCGGCGGCCACGACGGCCTCGACATAGGTACCCGGGAGCAGCGCGGCGTCCGCCGTCCACACCCCCCAGGCGGCTTCCTGGTAGTAGGTGGTCAGCCCGATGCGGGGGCGGTAGGGCTCAGAGACGTTCAAAGACACGCTTGCGCTCCCAGTCGGTGACGGCACTGTCGTAGGCCTTCAGTTCGACGTCGGCCGCGTGCAGGTAGTGCTCCACCACCTCGTCGCCGAAGGATTTGCGGGCGATCTCGCTGGCGGCCAGCAGGGCGCGGGAGTCCCGCAGGGTTGTGGGGATCCGGTCCGCACCCGACTGGTAGGCACTCCCTGTGGTGATGGGTTCGAGCGGGAGTTTGTTTTCGATGCCGTGGATGGCCGCCGCGATGAGCGAGGCGGCGGCGAGGTATGGGTTGACGTCTCCGCCGCCCACCCGGTTCTCCACCCGAAGGCCCCGTCCATGCCCGACCACGCGCAGGGCGCAGCTGCGGTTGTCCAGGCCCCACGCAATCGCGGTGGGAGCGAAACTGCCCTCGACGAACCGCTTGTAGGAGTTGATGTTGGGGGCCAGGAAGTAGGCCATTTCCTTCATGGCGGCCAGCTGACCGGCCAAAAAGTGCTCCATGACCGGGCTGAAGCCGTGCTCGCCGTCCCCGGGCAGGACGGGGTTACCGTCCAGATCGGTGAGGCTGAAGTGGATGTGGCAGGAGCTGCCCTCACGTTCGTTGTACTTGGCCATGAACGTAATGCTTTTCCCTTGTTGGGCGGCGATTTCCTTGGCCCCGTGCTTGTAGAAGGCGTGGTTGTCGCAGGCGGTCAGGGCCTCCCGGTATCGGAAGGTGATCTCCTGCTGTCCGAAATTGCACTCACCCTTGGATGACTCCACGACCAGGCCGGCTTTCTCCATGCCCGTACGGATGCTGCGGATCACCGGCTCGAGTCTCGCGGTGGCAAGGAGTGAGTAGTCAACGTTGTAGCGGGAGGCGGGGGTCAGCCCGTCGTACTTCTTGTTCCAGGCCTCCTCGTACGTGTCATCGAACATGATGAACTCGAGTTCGGTGCCGATGTGGGCGCGGTAGCCCAGGGCTTCAAGTCGTTCAATCTGGGCCCGGAGGATCTGCCGGGGCGACTGGCTCACCGGGCGGTCATCGAGCCAGAGGATGTCGCACTGGACCATCGCCGTGCCCGGCAGCCACGGAACGAGCCGCAGCGTTGCAATATCCGGCCGCAGGACCATGTCCCCATAGCCGTTTTCCCAGGACGACATAGCGTAGCCGTCGATGGTGTTCATCTCCACGTCCACGGACAGGAGGTAGTTGCAGCCCTCCGCGCCGTGGCCCAGCACATCCTCCAGGAAGGACCGCGCCCCGCATCGCTTGCCCTGAAGCCGGCCCAGGGAGTCGGTGATGGCGACTACCACGGTGTCGATCTCACCGGCAGCCACCTTCTCCTTCAGCTCTTCGACGCTCAACGGTGCCTTGGAATTCTCTGGTTCATTAGTCATTGGATATCCGTCGCTTCGGTCCTGGTTCATGGATGGGTCGGAGCCCGCCGGCAGGCGCGGCGCTCAGGGCTTTCGTTCGTCAGAGCCTCACTTCTTCAGCTCCGCCTCGGCAGCGGCGAGCCGTGCGAACTCCTCCTCCGGCGCGCCGGCGACGATGCGGTGGCGGCTGTAGAACCAGTAGTAGAGGAGCGCCGCGCAGAAGATTCCCGCAGTAATCGACGCCGCAAGGACATCGACGACGAAGGTGGCGACGACGGCGACGGCGGCCAGGGCCAGCGCGACGGAGGTTGTCACGACGCCGCCCGGCGTCCGGTACCCCCGGGGAAGATCCGGTTCCTTTTTCCGCAGCACGATGTGGGAGAGGTTGAGCAGGACGTAGGAGACGGTGGCACCGAAGACGGCGATGTTGATGAGAAGCCCACCGTTGCCGGTGGCCGCGGCGAGAATGAACCCGATGGTGCCGGGAACGATCAGTGACCAGTAGGGAGTGCGCCGTTTGCCCGTCAGCGACAGCCACCGGGGAAGGTATCCGGCCCGGGAGAGTGCAAACAACTGCCGCGAGTACGCGTAGATGATCGAGAAGAAGCTGGCGACCAGTCCTGCCAGGCCCGCGTAGTTAACGAATTCGGCGAGGATCGAATTGTCGCCGTAGGCGAGGCGCAGTGCTTCCGGAAGGGGGTTGTCGGAGGTACTCATGGCCTCCGACCCGGCGGCGCCCGGTACCAGAACGAGCATCAGGGCCCCGAAGACCACCAAGATCAGCATGGCGGCGATGATGCCGCGCGGCATGTCCCTCTTCGGGTCCGCGGTCTCCTCGGCGGCGAGTGGAACGCCTTCGATGGCGAGGAAGAACCAGATCCCGTAGACGAGGGCGGCGACGACGCCGCTGATGCCCATCGGCAGGAATGCGCTGGAAGCCGGTGATCCGTCGGGAACGATATCGAAGAGGTTCCCAACACTGAAGTGGGGAATGAGCCCGATGACGACCGCGACCAGCGCGACGACGGCGATCGCGGTGATTCCGAAGATCAGACGGAGGGCTTCGCCCACGCCGCGCAGGTGGATTCCCACGAAGATGGCGTACGCCACCAGGTACACGGGCCAGGAGTTCGTCAGCCCGAAGAGCCCGAGGGCCTCAATATAACCGCCGATGAAGATCGCGATGGCGGCCGGCGCCACGGCGTACTCGATCAGTACGGCCATTCCGGTGGCGAACCCTCCCAGCGGGCCCAGCGCCCGCCGGGCGAAACCATATCCGGCGCCGGCGGCCGGCAGGGTGGAGGACAGCTCGGCCAGACCGAACACCATGCACGTATACATGATGCCCATCAGCACGAACGCAATCAGGAGTCCGCCCCAGCCGCCTTCCGCCAGGCCGAGGTTCCATCCTGCGAAGTCACCGGAGATGACGTAAGCCACTCCGAGGCCGGCCAGCAGCACCCATCCGGCGGCCCCGCGTTTGAGCTGACGCTGCTGGAGGTACTTCTGGTCCGCGTCCTGCCGATCCGACGTTGACATGGCAATCCCTTCACCTGAGGGCTCAATGGTCTGTTAATAGTCCATAAATTTTGGTCTCAGTGTGAGGTAGATCACGGAGTACGTCAATAGATCAGCAAAAACACCTGGAAATGGTGAGGGACAGATCCACCTTCCGCTGGCGCAGCGGTGCAGAATTGATCTACAGCTGATCGGGATTAGGCCTGATTCTAGACCGGAAGGGATGGTGGCATGGGAGCCGAACTCTCCGAAGGTACCGCCCGGTTTCTTCGCCCGGTTCGACACGGGAACGCCTTCGAGGAAACGATTGAACGGCTGCTGCAAAACATCAAACTGGGAGTGCTCGCGGCGGGTGACAAGTTGCCTGCCGAGCGGGAGCTCGCCGATTTGCTGGG
Source organism: Arthrobacter zhaoguopingii (assembly GCF_009828605.1). Classification (NCBI taxonomy): domain Bacteria; kingdom Bacillati; phylum Actinomycetota; class Actinomycetes; order Micrococcales; family Micrococcaceae; genus Arthrobacter; species Arthrobacter zhaoguopingii. The sequence goes on from NZ_WIAE01000004.1 coordinate 221,016, forward strand.
CGTATCACGCGCCACCCTGCGGGAGGCCCTGGCCGAGCTTCAAAAGGCGGGATATGTCGAGGTGCAGCGCGGCCGTTACGGTGGCACTTACGTTTCCCGGGGTCGGCCGCCGGAGTCCGGAACGCTCCCGGAGCCTGGTCCTGAAGAGGTGGAAGACGTCCTGATCCTCCGCGGCGTGCTCGAGCCGGCGGCGGCGTCCCTGGCAGCCAAAGCGAGGCTGTCCCCCTCGCAGCGCAGGCACCTGCTCGATACGCTGGCGGAGGTGGCGGGAGCGCCGGCTGATGCGTACCGGCCCAAGGATGCCCGGTTCCACGTGGCCATTGCGGAAGTCAGCGGCTCGCCGAGCCTGGCCGCTGCGGTGGCCGATGCCCGTGCGCGGGTCAGCGACCTGCTGGACCGCATACCCCTGCTGGAGCCGAACCTTGAGCACTCCAACCGGCAGCACCAGGAAATTGTCGACGCTATCCTGCGCGGAGACCACGAGGAAGCGTTCCGGGCCACCGAGGATCACCTGCAGGGGACGGCATCGTTGCTTCATGGTTTTCTCGGCACTTCCCGCGCCGACGGGGAATCCCCCTAGCTCGGAGCGGGCGAGGCGGGGTGGCCCTGCGGGTCCCGCCTGCGGGAGCGTGGGGTCTGGTATTGGTGGCCCGAGCATCTTCCGGGCAGGGGATTCGCTCGAGCGCGGCGCAGGGAGCCGGCGTGAACTGCCTTGAGTCCATCACCCTTGTCGTGTCACTGCTGCGAGCGGAGTCCGGGAATTATCTTCGGCCCCCATGGGTTGATACGTAAACAGGATCGCAAAGTCCTAAACAAGGAGTACCGAGACCTTCTGACGGTACTCTTCCGGCCGATGCCGGTCAGCCCGAACGCACCCTCCCATTCACCAAATCCAGCAAGGAACTGAATCATGGACTACAAGCTCGAACTCATTATCCTGCCCGTCGCCGACGTGGACCGCGCCAAGGCGTTCTACGACAAGCTCGACTGGCGCCTCGACATCGAGACCGAGAGCAAAGACGGCATCCGGGCCGTGCACTACACCCCGACCGGATCCCACGCCTCCATCATCATCAGCAACGGCCTCACCGACGCCGCCCCTGGCTCGACCCGCGGCACCTACCTGGTCGTCGACGACGTCGAGGCGGCCCGCGCCGATATCGCCTCCCGCGGCATCGAGATCACCGAGGTCTTCCACCAGACCGACGGCGGCATCCCCACCCCCGACACCGAGGGACGCACCCCGGGCCTTGCCCCGGAGCGCGCCAGCTACTTCTCCTTCGCCATCTTCAGCGATCCCGATGGCAACGAGTTCATCCTCCAGGAAATCACCACCCGCTTCCCCGGCCGCGTCTAACTGCCTCCGCCAGGGCCGGAGCCCGCACGGGTTCCGGCCCTGACCCCGGCGCCGGCCTATGCCGCGGACCCGAATTCACCTTCGGGCCCGCGTCATCTGTGCGCAGTTCTACCGGCACGGAAGCAGGCCTTTGGTGACGGCAACCATCAATTACCCTCGGTGAGTTTCATGAAAGGGGACCTCCATGCCCAACCTTCCTTCTGATGCAGCTTCGACGCATCCCACTACCGCGTCCGTACGTCCCGCCGGACGCACGCGGCGTCGCTGGATTGGTGCCGCCGCGGCGGCCGCCGCAGCGCTGGTGGTCGGCACTGTCTCCGCCGGAGCCTCCGAGCCCAAGGCGGGACCGGAAAGCTGGGTGACCAAAGGGCACGAACTGCCGGCGGGCTTCAGTGACACCTTCGAGAGCCGCTTCGTCGAGGCCAACGGCATCCGCCAGCACGCGGTGGTCGGCGGGGAAGGCCCGGCGGTTCTGCTGGTGCACGGTTGGCCGGAGGATTCCTACGCGTGGCGTTCGGTGATGGGGCCGCTGGCCGAGGACCACACCGTGATCGCAGTCGACCAGCGGGGCATCGGGCTGACCGAGAAGCCGGCCGACGGCTACGACACCGCCACCCTGGCCGATGACCTGGCCGCCCTGATGACCGAACTCGGCCATGAGAAGTTCTCCGTGGTCGGCCACGACACTGGCTACTTCATCGGCTACGCCCTGGCCGCGGACCACCGCGACCGGGTCGACCGCTTCGCCGGCGTTGAGGTCCCTGGCCCTCCCGGGATTACCAAGGGCGGTCCATCGCTGTTCTCCGATGAGCCGACCAACAACCGGCTGTGGCATATCCCCTTCAACCGGGTGGACGATGAGCTGATCGTGAACCTGGTCCGGAACAGTGCCGATGAGTTCTACCGTTACGAATACCGGATCCAGGGCGGCGGGTTCACTCCGTCGGAGCAGGCGATCAAGTACTACGTCAAGCAGTACAACCGCGACAAGGACAGCCTCCGCGCCAGCTTCGAGCTCTACCGGGAGTGGGACACCCTGGTTGCGCAGAACGCCGAACGCGCCAAGACCCCGCTGACCATCCCCGTGATCGGCATCGGCGGCCAAAAAAGCTGGGGACCGGCCGCCGCGGCCGGGATCAAGGCCGCTGCCCCCCAGGTGCAGACCGCCGTCATCCCCGGCGCCGGCCACTGGCTCGCCGAACAGGCGCCTGAGGAGCTGGTCAACGTGCTGCGCCCCTTCCTAGCGGCAGACACCCAGTAAAGTCCACCTCAACAGCCCGCCCAGCGAAGCCCGCCACCGTCCCGGTGGTGGGCTTCGCTGCGTCCGCGACGGCACTGGCAACACGGCCCTGGTAACAAAAGGAGAGTTTCTGGTCGGCGTCCATAGGCAGTCGATAGGATGCCACGCGTGCGGTGTGATCCGGCAGCGCAATGCCGGCGGCGTGGGTATCTGCGGCCGCGACGCCCCGTTCCCGGTCGGTATTCCGCGCCGGTGAAGCGGTGAAGCGGTGAAGCGGGAGTGTGCGCCTACAGCCTTCCCGGCGTGTGTCCGTACCCAGCCAATCCAGTTGAACTGTCAGAAGTTCGGGGTCCGTCCACCATGTTCCTGGCGGGCCCGGGAATAGCTAAGGAACCGAATCATGGACTACAAGCTCGAACTCATCATCCTGCCCGTCGCCGACGTGGAGCGCGCCAAAGCGTTCTACGACAAGCTCGATTGGCGGCTCGACGTCGATCTCAAGGGCGAGGGGGGCTTCCGGGCCGTGCACTACACCCCGACCGGATCGCACGCCTCCCTTATCATCAGCAACGGCCTTACCGACGCCGCCCCGGGCTCGACCCGCGGCACCTACCTGGTCGTCGACGACGTCGAGGCGGCCCGCGCCGATATCGCCTCCCGCGGCATCGAGATCACCGAGGTCTTCCACGAGGCGGACGGCGGCATCCCCACACCCAAGACCGAGGGGCGCGTCCCGGGCCTGGCTCCGGAGCGCGCCAGCTACTTCTCCTTCGCCATCTTTCACGACCCAGATGGCAACGAGTTCATCCTCCAGGAAATCACCACCCGCTTCCCCGGCCGCGTCTGACCCATCGCCGGCCATGCCGGGGCCGGGGGCGGCACCGCCATCAGGCCCCGGTGAACCAAGGACGCCCATCACCCTCCCGGGGGTGGGCTCCCTTACTTCCGGCCGGTCCCTGTCTTCACCACGGGCCCGGCCTGCCGAACCGGAACATCGACGGCACACCACCCCGGCGCACCTGACCCGGAGATCTTCACAGCATGACAAACGGGACCCGTGCGATTCGCACGGGTCCCGGTTGAGGTGGACCAGCCGAGGCCGGTGTCTGGTCCGGCGTCAGCAGCCCGCCAGGGCTTTGCTCAGCGGCGCGACCTGCGGTTCAGGAAACGGGTGAGGATGTGGGCGCGGAGGCGCAGCAGCTGGGGTGCGAGGCCGTAGATGACGATGGGGACGGCGACCGTGGCGAGGACCAGGGTGCGCAGGACCGGGTGCAGCGGCTCAAGCCACTGGCCGAAGGCGAGGTTGATGATGGTCAGCGTCGGGAACACCGACAGCCAGATGATCAGCGCCATCTGGTGGGTGTTCGGAGGTGCGGGGCGGCGCAGGGTGCCCGTGGATGCCGGGGCGGTGGACGAGATGGAGGTGGACATTGTTTCTCCTAGGGAGACCTCTTGGTGGTGAAGAAGTGAAACGGAACGGGCCCCGGGGTATCCCTGTCGAGGTGGGGGTGGTCCTTGGAGGGGCGGGGTGTTGCTGGGATGGGCGCCCGCAGCTTGCCGCTGCCGAAAAGTTCTGCGGTGCGCTGCCACGGCCGCGACTCTTTGTTGGTCTGTTGCCGATTCAACGCGGCGAAAGGCCGCGCTTATTCCGTGCACCGCGCCCACCCAGCGCGCACTACCCGGCCAGGGAAACTCCCACCCGCAGGCCCTCATCCACTGCCTCGAGAACGCCGGCCGTGCCAACCCCGAGGAAACCGCCGGTTATAGGGTTTAGGTAAGGCTAAGCTAATGTGCTTTTGTGATCGAACGAAGGGAACTCTCGGGCCTCGAAGCCCATGACCTCACGCTGCGCTACGGGGACCGGGACGTGGTTCACGAAGCAGTGCTGACCCTCAAGCCCGGCCGGATCCTTGCCCTCGTCGGCCCCAACGGCAGCGGCAAGTCGACCCTGCTGCGGGCACTGGCCCGGCTGCACCCGGCGTCCTCGGGGGCGATCACCGTGACGCCCTCGGACGGCCCGGCGGCCGATGCGCTGATGATGAAGCGCAGCGACTTCGCCCGGCACGTGACGTTGCTGTCCCAGAGCCGCCCGGTACCCCACGGGCTGAGCGTGCGGGACGTCGTCGAGTTCGGGCGCCATCCGTACCGCGGCCGATGGCGCGCCGCCGACCCCGAAGGGGCCTCGGCCGTGGAGCGCGCCATGGATTTGACAGGTATCACGGCCCTGGCCGGCCGGGGTGTGCACGAACTCTCCGGCGGGCAGCTGCAGCGCGTCTGGCTCGCGGGTTGCCTGGCCCAGGACACCTCGGTGCTGCTCCTTGACGAGCCGACCAACCACCTGGACCTGCGCTACAAGGTGGAGATCTTCGATTTGCTCCACGACCTTGCCCGCGTGCACGGCGTAGCGATCGGGGTGGTGCTTCACGACCTCGACGAGGCGGCCGCACTCGCGGATCACGTCGTAGTGCTCTCCGACGGCCGGATCGCCGCCGCCGGGCCCGCCTCCGAAGCGCTCGACGCGGACCTGCTCAGCGACGTCTACTCAATTCCCATCGTCACGCACACCGACCCCCTGACCGGCCGGCTGCGCACGCGCGCCGTCGGCCGGCACAGCGAGAGACAGAACTCCCCAAGCGAAAGGTCAATCCATCCATGAAGATCTCCAAGGCCTTGGCCGCCACGGCCGCCGCAGCGCTGCTGCTCACCGGCTGCGGCACCACCGAAGACGCCGCAGGAGCGGCCTCGAACGGCTCGGGGGGCGGAAAACCCGTCACCGTAACCGACGCCCGCGGCGTCGACGTGGAGCTCGATGCTCCGGCGACCAGGGTCGTCGGCACCGAATGGAATGTCGTCGAGAACCTCACGACCCTCGGCGTCATGCCCGTCGGCGCCGCCGACATCAAGGGGTACACGGACTGGGTCCAGGCCGGCAAGCTTGACGACACCGCCACGGACATCGGCACCCGCGGCGAGCCAAGCCTGGACACCATCGCCTCGCTGGATCCGGACCTGATCGTCGCGACCACCGACCTGGCCGAAACCGTCATCACGCAGCTTGAGGATCTGGCCCCCGTCGTCGTCGTGAAATCGGCCGACGCCGGCCGGCAGATCGACCAGGCCAAGGACAACCTCAAGCTCGTCGCCGAAGCAACCGGCACCGAGGCCAAGGCCGAGGACGCCATCGAAACGTTCGACGCCGCGGTCGCCGAAGGCAAGGCCACCCTCGAGGAGGCAGGGCTGGCCGGATCCAAGGTCGCCTTCGCCGACGGCTGGGTCGCCGACGGAACGGTGTCAATCCGCCCGTTCGCCGAAGGCTCGCTGCTGACCGACATCAACACCGAACTCGGGCTGGCCACCCCGTGGACGCAGGAAGGCGACCCGGCCTACGGCCTGGCCTCCACCGACGTCGAGGGCCTCACCACCCTCGACGCCGACGCCTTCGTCTACATCACCAACAGCGTCGACGGTGACTTCACCGAGGAACTCGCCGACAACGCCGTGTGGAAGTCCCTGCCGTTCGTGAAGTCCGGTCAGGTACACCGCCTCAACGACGGCATCTGGATGTTCGGCGGCCCGGCCTCGATGACCCAGTACGTCGACGCCATCACCACGGCCCTGACCAGGTAGCGCCAGCCGCGCCATGACCGAGACTGCGAAGAGGGCCGCCCGGCCTGCCCCGGCCGCACCGGTGGCAGTGGCGGGCGCGCCCGCGCTCCCGCACCTGCGCCCCGTCCCGGGCGCCCGGGGTTCGGCCGCCGCCGCTGCCGGCGTCGGGCTCGTGGTCCTGGTCCTCTTCGCCTTGATCCACCTCACCCAGGGCACCGCCGACGTCGGACCCGCCGACCTGCTGGGGCTTCTGGCCGGCAGCGGCTCCGACCAGGAGGCGGCGGTCCTGCTCGCCTCCCGCCTCCCCCGGCTGGCGGCCGGAGCCCTGGTCGGCGTGGCGCTGGGGGTCGCCGGAGCCGCCCTGCAGTCGGCCACCCGCAACGTCCTGGCCGCCCCGGACACGCTGGCGGTCAACGCGGGCGCCCACTTCGTCATCGTCGCCGTCGCGGCCTTCGGCATCACCCTTCCCGCCCTGCTCTCCGGCGGCCTCGCCTTCGTCGGGGGTCTGGCCGCGGCCCTGCTGGTCCTTTCCCTGTCCGGGGGCGGCGCCAACGGCAACGGCGGGCCGATCCGACTGGTGCTTGCCGGCACCGCGCTGGCACTCGGGCTGCATTCGGCCACCGGCGCCCTGCTGCTGCTTTTCAGCCAGGAGACCACCGGGCTCTACGCCTGGGGCCAGGGCAGCCTGGCCCAGTCCCGGCCCGACGAACTGCTCCAGTTCACTCCGGTGGTCGCGGCGGCCGCCGTGGGGCTTTTGGTTCTGTCCCGCCGGCTGGATCTTCTCGGCCTGGGCGATGACGCCTCCCGGCTGGCTGGGGCGGATCCGCGCCTGGCCCGCGTGGGCGCCGTCGTCCTTGCCGTCGTGCTCTCCGCGTCGGCGGTGGCCATCGCCGGCCCGATCGGGTTCGTGGGGCTGTGCGCGCCGGCCATTGTGCGCCTGCTGGCCTCCCGCGTCCGCGGGCTGGGCCGGCACCGGGCGCTGCTCCCCGTGTCCGGACTGGCCGGGGCGGTGGTGGTGATCGGAGCCGACGTGGTGGTACGCGGCGCCTTCGGCGCCGAGGCCGGAGTGGAGGTGCCGACGGGCGCGGTCACCACAGTCTTCGGTGCGGTGTTTCTGGTGGTCCTGGCGCTGCGCATGTCCGATGCCGGTCTGAGCGCCGCCGGGGACGCGCTGGCCCGGCTGCGCTCCCGCAGGGTCTTCCTCGCCGTCCTGGGCGGCCTGGTGTTCCTCCTGGTCGGGCTGCTGGTGGCCGGAGCGCTGCTCGGTGATGCGAAGCTGCTGCTCGGCGACCTGGCCAACTGGCTCACCGGCCGGGCCGGCGACCGCGTCAGCGCCGTGCTGGAAACCCGGGTGCCGCGCGTCGCGGCGGCCGTGCTCGCCGGGGCGGCACTGGCGATCGCCGGCGCCCTGATCCAGGCGGTCTCAAGGAATTCGCTGGCAGAGCCGGGCATCCTCGGGGTGTCCGGAGGCGGCGGGCTGGCCGCCATCCTCGTCATCACCACCGTCCCGCTGGCGGGATCCTGGCTCATCACCGGGTCGGCGCTCCTGGGCTCCGCGGTTGCCGCGCTGCTCGTCTTTGGGCTGGCGTTCCGCGGCGGGCTGCAGCAGAACCGCCTGGTGCTGATCGGCATCGGGGTGTCGGCCGGGCTCGCGGCGGCCATCACCGTCCTCCTGGTGAGCACCGACCCGTACAACCAGACCAAGGCCCTCACCTGGCTCTCCGGCTCCACCTACGGCCGGACCTTCGCCTCGACCCTTCCGCCGCTGGCAGCGCTCGCGCTGACGCTGCCCGTGCTCACCGGCCTGCGGCGCGAGCTTGACCTGATCGCCGTCGACGACGATTCCCCGCGGGTGCTGGGCGTCCGGCTGACCGCCTCGCGGCTGCTGGCGCTCTCCGCAGCGGTGCTGCTGACGGCGGGCGCGGTGTCCTCGGTGGGGGTGATCGCCTTCGTGGGCCTGGTCGCACCGCATGCCGCCCGCAGCCTGGTGGGGGCGCGGCACGTGCGGGTGCTCCCCGTGGCGGCGCTCATCGGAGCCTGCACGGTGGTCCTGGCGGACGCGGTGGGCCGGACGGTCATCGCTCCGGCGCAGATCCCTGCGGGGATCATGACCGCGCTGGTGGGCGCCCCGTACTTCGTCTACCTGCTGTGGCGCTCGCGCGTTGACCGGAGCGCCTAGAAGCCCGGACAGGCGGCGCGCCGCCCTTGCAGGGCCGAGCTCCTCCGGAATCGGCCCCGCTACAGGATCAGCTCGGTGCCGTGCTCCGTCGTCCGGGGGAATCGGAGCTCCGATCCTCCGAGGAAGGTGAGCGGCTGTGCGGTCAGCGCCAGCCGGTCGCCGATCCTGACCGTGGCCAGCAGCAGTGCCTGGACCGCATCGATGCCCAGCGCGTAGCCGTCAGGCTTCTCCGCTCCCAACCCCTCGATCCGGAAAGCGCAGTACCAGTCCCCGGGGGCATCCGGCATCCGCTGGGGCGCACAGAGGCGCACGGTGACGCCGCCGCCGTCGGCCGTCCGCAGGGACCGCGACGCGATGACGCTTGAAGGGTCGAAGGCGTAAGGGGATCCCGTGTCAGTCATACACCCAGTCCTATCAGCGTTCCGGCCGGAGGCCCCGCTTTGCCTCCGGCCGTTCCGAAAGATCAGCCGAAAGGGTGACGCCCCCGGGCCGGAATCTCCCTCCTACTGCTGACGCGCCGGCATACCGTCCTCACCTACGCTTCAGGGGTCAATCGACCACCCCTCCCGCACCGCACCCGGTGTCGGAGCAATCCTGAGGAAAAAAAGACAATGGAAACGCTGCAACGCATCGAACGCTTCACCCTGGTGCAGAAACTCACCGTGCTGGTGAACCGTTACGAAATCCGTGCCACGGACGACGCCGGCGCGCCGGGCGCCCTGCTCGCCGTCGCCCAGCAGAAGCGGGCGGCCTTTCGGGAGCAGGTCACCTTCTACGCGGACGAAGCGAGAACCACCGCTCTGTTCTCGTTTCGGGCACGGCAAAGCCTCGACGCCGGGGCCACCTACGACGTGCTCGACGTCGGCGGCAGGCCGATCGGCAGCTTCCGGAAAGACTTCGGGAAGTCCCTGCTGCGCTCCACCTGGCACCTTGACGCTGACGGGGTGAAGGCCGTGGGCAGCGAACGCAGCGCCGGTGTGGCGGTGGCCAGGCGGCTGTGGGACCTGACGCCGATCGCCGACTTCCTCCCGTCCCCGTTCCTGTTCCACTTCGACTTCCTCGACACGGCCGGTCAGCCTGTCCTGACCTCGGAACGCCGCCGGTCACTGGGCGACAGCTACCTGGTCACCGTCCCCGGAGGGCAGGTTGATGGACGGGTTGCCGCCGCCATGGCCGTCGCCCTCGACGCACTGCAGGCCCGGTAGGCCCCCGCTGGCTGGGAACGCCCCTGCGACGGCGACAGCCGAGCCGGGGGCGCGTTGCGGCCCCGCGGGAATAATGTAAGTGGCCGGCAACTTAGAGGGGTAGAAGGACGTTGTCCTCGGATCATCGCCCAGCAAGGAGCTCGACTCCGGCCGTCCTGGCACGGCACCCGGCGTCATTCGAAAGACGTACGACGGCGTGCCCAGGGATCATCCCTGGGGCCGGTTACCGGCCACCGGCCCCGGCCTAGGTTGGAAGAAAGCCTGCAGAAGCAGGCTTCCAGAACGCATTTCACTATCTGAAGGACGCAGTTATGATCGAGGCACAGGCACTCTCAAAGCGGTACGGCACCAAGACCGCCGTCGACGCCGTGTCGTTCACCGTGCAGCCGGGCAAGGTGACGGGATTCCTTGGCCCGAACGGTGCGGGCAAGTCAACCACCATGCGCATGATCGTGGGCCTCGACAACCCGAGCGGGGGCCGGGCCACCGTGAACGGGCTGCCCTACGTCAAGCACAAGGCGCCCCTGCGCGAGCTGGGAGCCCTGCTGGACGCCAAGGCGGTCCATCCCAAGCGCTCCGCCTACACCCACCTGCGCGCCCTGGCCGCGACCCACGCCATCCCGGACAGCCGGGTCCGGGAAGTCATCGAACTGGCAGGTCTCGGTCCCGTCGCCAAGAAGCGCGTGGGCGGATTCTCGCTCGGGATGGGTCAGCGCCTGGGGATCGCCTCTGCTCTCCTCGGCGATCCGCAGACCGTCATCCTCGATGAGCCGGTCAACGGGCTGGACCCCGAGGGCGTCCAGTGGGTGCGCCGCCTTGCGAAGTCTCTCGCCGCCGAGGGGCGCACCGTTTTCCTCTCCTCGCACCTCATGTCGGAGATGGCACTCACGGCCGATCACCTCATCGTGATCGGGCGCGGACGCATCATCGCCGACGCCCCGATCCAGTCGATCATCGACGGTCAGGGTGTAGCCCGGGTCCGGGTCCGCGCGGACCGGCCGCAGGACCTCCTCGGCAGCCTCGCTGCCGACGGCGTCTCCTCGCAGATCCTGGAGCCCGAACTGCTCGAAATCACCGGTGTGGAGCCCCGCCGTATCGCGGAAATCGCAGTACGCAACGGCGTCCTTATCTATGAACTGACTCCGATCCAGTTGTCCCTCGAGGACGCCTATATGCAGCTCACCTCTCAAGAAGTCGAATACCAGTCGCACAGCCTGCCCTCCAGCGGTCTCCTTGCGGCTTCAACCGAAGGACACCGAGCATGACCACGCCAGCCACCACCGCACCCACCACCGCACCCACCCCCGCCCTGCCGGATCCGCGCGCGCATCCCCGGCACGAATTCGAATCCGGCGTCTCCTTCGTCCGGGCACTGAAGTCCGAGTGGATCAAGATCACCAGCGTGCCCTCGACGGTCATCCTGATTCTCATCACCACCGTCGTCATGATCGGCCTGGCCGCCCTGCTCGCCTGGCAGACCACAGTGTCCCTGGGCATTGAGGGCGATCCGGAGATGACCGCGCAGATGCAGGGGCCGTCCGACGCCGCACCCGCCGGACTCGGCATCCCCGGGTCCGGCCTCGCCTTTGGGCAGCTGCTGATGGCCTCGCTTGCCGTGGTGCTTGTCGCATCAGAGTGGGGAACCGGAATAATCCGCTCGACTCTGGTCGTGCTTCCGCGCCGGAGCCTTGCCCTGCTGGCGAAGCAGTCAGTCATGGCCGGAATTTCCTTCATCGTCGGCGCGGGGTCGGCCCTTATCGGCTACTTCGTTGCGCAGCCCATCCTGAACAGCGCGGACCTGGGCTATGCCTTGAGTGAGGAAGGTGCGCTCCTGCACATCGTGAACACCGGGCTGGTGCTTGCCCTCGTCTCCATCTTCGCCATGTCCATCGGAACGCTGATCCGCAACACGGCCGGCGGGGTCGTCACCTCGATCGGCGTCCTGCTTGTCCTGCCGATCCTCTTCACCGTCTTCGGTATGGGAACTGAGTGGGTCGCCGAGCTCGGGCGGTTCCTGCCCAGCTCGGGCGGGGACCAGATGGTCGCGACAACCATCGCCGAGGGTGCCTTCACCCAGTGGCAGGGTGCGCTGATACTTGGCGGGTGGTCGCTCCTGCTCCTGGCGGCATCCCTGGTCGTCACCAAGAAGCGGGACGTCTGATCACCCCCTACACTCGCCCCATGGACCGAAAACCATGAGCGGCACCTCCTCGGTGGGGGAACCCATCGAAGGAACGGCGGCAGGTTCCCTCACCGAGCTCAACACCCGCAGGCGCGGTCCCCTCCGGAGGTACTTCCGCCGACACCCCCGGATCATGGACGCCGTCGTCGTCCTGGCCTACCTTGTGATCGCCCTCCCCGACGCCATCGTCCTGACGGCGTCCGCCGGCAACTGGCTGGGCCTGACGGGCGTCCTCCTGGCGGCCGGGGCGCTCGCGGTCCGCCGGGACCGTCCCCTGACCGTCCTCACCGTGGTGGCGCTGCTCGATCCCCCGGTGACCCTCCTCGCCGGGGGGACCGTCAGCATCAGCTCCGCCGTCCTGGCCGCCCTGTACACGGTGGCCGCGGCCTATCCGCTGGGGAAAACCCTCGCGGCAGCGGTCGGTGCGACCGTCACTGCGATAGGAGCAATCCTCCTCGGGCCCAGCGAGAGGTTCGAGGAAGCGCCCGCTGTCATCTTCCTGTCCAGCGGGTTCCTGATACTGTTCCTGGCCATTGCCGTCGGCATCGGGGCTGCGGTCCGCCGCGACCGCGAGCACGAGGAGGAGGTACGCCGGTGGGCCGCCCGCAACGCGGAACTGGCCTCGGCGGAGGAGCGGAACCGCATCGCAAGGGAAATGCACGACGTGATTGCGCACTCCCTGACGGTCATGGTGGCGCTCTCGGACGGTGCCGCCGTCGTCATGAAGCGCGACCCAGACCGTGCGCTGGCCGTCCTCGGTGAGCTCTCCAGCACGGGCCGTGCCGCAACCGCCGACATGCGCCGTGTCCTGGGCGTCCTCCGCCTTGAGGCACAGGCCGGTTCCCTTGAGCCGTTGCCTGCGTCGGGCTCGCTGGCTCAGCTGTTCGACGGCTTCCGTGCTGCGGGCCTGCCGCTGCGCGTGACGAGCAGTGGACCGGGGCTGCCTGATGATCCGGCGTTCCAGCTCACCGTGTACCGGATCATCCAGGAGTCACTGACCAATGTCCTGCGTTACGGCAAGAGCGTCACGGCGGTGGATGTCTCCATTGCAAGAGCCGGGGACCGGGTGGCTCTGCGGATCTCCGACGACGGCCGGGGCGCCATGGACCCTGTGGTATCCCTTGGCTCCAGCCGGGGCATCGCCGGCATGCGGGAGCGGGCGGCGATTTACGGGGGCACCGCCGAAAGCGGCGCGAGGCCCTCGGGCGGCTGGGTCGTGGAAGCACAGCTGATTGTTCCCGACGCCGGCGACGGGGCGGGACACCAAGAGAGGAAAGGGAACAATGACGACGAACCCCACGACGCCGGGCGAGCCCATTCGGGTCCTGCTCGCCGATGACCAGCCGCTGCTGCGGATGGGTTTCCGGCTGATCCTTGAGGGCGAGCCGGATCTCGAGGTGGTGGGGGAGGCCGGCACGGGGGAGGAGGCGGTCCGCCTTGCGGGCCGGCTGGTTCCCGACGTCATCCTGATGGATGTGCGGATGCCGCTGGGGGATGGGATCGAGGCCACCCGGCGGATCACCGCGTCCGGGGCGGCATCGCGCATCATCATCCTGACCACCTTCGACCTTGATGAGTATGCGTTCGCCGGGCTGCAGGCCGGAGCGTCGGCCTTCCTGCTCAAGGATGTGGCGCCGTCGGACCTGGTCTCGGCGGTGCGCGTGGTGGCCAGCGGTGACGCGGTCGTCGCGCCGCGGGTCACCCAGCGGCTGCTGGAAACCTATGTGAGGTCGCTGCAGCCGGCGCAGGCGGCTCCAGCGGTGCCGGATAAGCGGCTGGCCGACCTGACCCCGCGGGAACGGGAGGTCCTGGAGGCGGTGGCGGAGGGTTTGTCGAACGCGGAGCTGGCGAAACGGTTCTTCCTCTCGGAGGCGACGGTGAAGACCCACGTGCGGCGCATCCTGATGAAGCTCGGCCTGCGGGACCGGGTGCAGGCGGTGGTGTATGCGTACGAGAACGGCATCGTGGTGCCCGGCCCGGCACACTGAGCGGCTACCGCGGTTACTGCACTGAACTCCGCCGAGCCGCCCCGGTGGGGCGCCCGCTCAGTCTCCGGCGGGACGGGCCGCCAGCCCGGCGGCGTATCCGGCCGCATAGGCTTCCTCGGAGCCCTGCCTGAACATGTCCTCTGCCGCCGGCCGCACCAGACTCGCTGCGCCATGGGTGGAGTCCAGGTCGGCGTCGTCGACGACGAAGCGCGAAAGTCCGCGGACGACGGCGACGGGAACCCCTTCGGCCTTTCCCTTGACCAGGTCGGCCGCGGCGGCTATTTCGTCGCCGACCGCCGGAACCGATGCCTTGAGCAGGTGGCCTGCCCGGTCGCGGGTCCCGCGGAGATCCTCAAACACCTGCACCCCTGCCGCCCCGATCGCCGCGTCCGTCTGGCCCTGCCGCCAGGGCCGGCCGAGCGTATCGGCCATGATGACGCCGAGCCGCAGCCCGGTGGACTCCCTAAGGCTGCGGCACAGCCGCCGCGCGGAGGCATCCGGGTCGACGGGCAGCAGCAGGACGGTGCCCGGCGCTGTATTGCTCGTATCGACTCCCGCCGCCGCCGCGATGATCCCGTTGCGGTTTTCCACAATGCGCGTCACACCGCCGGGGTGGGTTCTGGTGGCGACGACCCTCACGGTTTCCCGGGTGATTGCCTCCTCCCGGTCCTCGGCCCGCACCAGGCGGCCCTCGGCTTTCGAGAAGATCTTCGACGACACCACCAGGATGTCACCGTTCCGCAGCGTCCCGGCCGACACCTGCCGGATCACCTCCGCCAGGTCCGCACCTTCGGTGATCTCCCCGATGCCTTGGAGCGCGAAGGCCCGCAGCTGATCCATGCTCACCACCTCAGGGCTGGAAGGACGCTGCGGGAGAACTCGTCGATCCACTCCCGCTGGTTGCGGCCGACATTGTGGAGGTAGATGGTGTCGAAGCCGAGGTCCACGAACCGCTGGATCTGCGCGCGGTGGACGTCGGGATCCGCCGAGATCACCATGCGCCCCTCGAAGTCCTCGGGCCGGACCAGTTTGGCCATCTGCTCGAGTTCGAAGGGCGAGCGGATGTCGCCCTTGGGGAACTTCATGCCGCCGTTGGGCCACTCTGTCATCGCGTTGGCCAGGGCGGCCTCGTCGGTGTCGGCCCAACTGAGGTGGAGCTGGAGAACCTTCTTCAGGGTGGCCGGGTCTTTGCCCGCCTCGGCCGCCCCCGCATGGAACCGCTCGAACAGCGACTCGATTTTCTCAAGCGGCGCCCCGACGGTGATCAGCCCGTCGGCGTGTTTGCCCGCCCGCTTCGCAGTCACGGGGCCGGCCGTCGCGACGTGGATCTCCGGCGGAACCTCGGGCATGGTCCACAGCCGGGTCGATTCCATCTTGTAGTACTGACCGTTATGGCGGACGTCCCTGCCGGCCAGGGACGCGGTGAACAGCTTCGTGATGATGTCGATCGCCTCGAACATGCGGTTGATGCGTTCGGGGACCTCCGGCCAGTACCCGCCCACGATGTGCTCGTTGAGGGCCTCGCCCGAGCCCAGCCCGAGCCAGTGCCTGCCCGGATACATGGCGGCAAGGGTGGCCGACGCCTGCGCCACCATCGCCGGGTGCCATCGGAACGTGGGCGTGGTGACGCCGGGCCCGAAGCCGCCGCGGGTGCGTTCACCCACGGCGGCCAGGACGTTCCACACGAACGAGGACTGCCCCTGGGCCGGCACCCAGGGCTGGAAATGGTCGGCCGCCATCACCCCGCTGAAGCCTCTTTCCTCGGCGTAGGCGGCCAGCGCGACCGCCTCGGTCGGGTGGAACTGTTCGAGCATGGCGGCGTACCCGATGTTCGACGAGGTGGTCATGGCGGTGTCACTTTCACGGTAGGGGGGAGGGGTGCCGGGAAGGCGCGCCTGCGTTAGCGGCGTGCCAGGGGGGCGAGCTCGCGCCACTCGGTGAGCGGGAGCCCGGGCTGCCCGTTCATCACGTGCAGGGCCACATGATCGGCGCCTGCTGCATGGTGTTCGGCGATGCGGTCCGCGATGCGGTCCACACTGCCCCAGGCGACCGTCGCATCGATCAGCCGGTCGCTTCCGCCCGGGACGAGGTCGGCGTCGGTGAAGCCGAGGCGGCGCAGGTTGGCCTGGTAGGCCGGGAACCCGATGAACATGCCCACACCGCGGCGGGCGATGGCGCGCGCACGTGCGGGGTCCTCCTCCAGTACGACGCCAAGGTGCGGCGCGATCAACGCCTCCGCGCCCAGGATGTCCCGGTAGCCTGCATTCGATTCGGCGGTGACCAGGAAGGGGTGGATGCCTGCGGTGCGCCGGCCGGCAAGGTCGACCATGCGCGGACCGAGGGCTCCCAGCAGGCGCTGGGATCGCGGAAGGGCCGGGGCCGCGCCGTCGAGCAGGTCGAGGTACTTGTTCATCTCCTTGATCGGAGTGGTGAAGTCCTTGCCGACGGCGGCGGCCGAGTGGGAGTTGCTTACCCCGAACCCGCTCATCAGCCGGGGCCCGAACTTGCCAGTCAGGCGTTCGTGCTCGGCCGGGGCGGCGTCGGCGTCAGCCCCCCAGATGCTCATGACGCCGAAGGCGACGGCCGCCTCGCTGCCGGCGTTGAGCATCCGCTCCGCCGCTTTCCACATCCCCGGGCCTCCCGCGCCGACGAGCCAGATGGCACCCCAACCCTGGGAGTGGAGTTCGGCTGCCACCTCGGTTGCCGCTGCTGGTTCAAGGCCGCTGAGCTCAATGCTCCACATGCCGACCCTGCCGAGTGCTACGGGGGCGTTCTGATCATTCATGGGGTCTCCATCGTCCGGACCGTGGCCGGGCGCGCTGCCTGCCAGGTGTTTCGTTCGTCTGCGTAAGGGCGGAGGGGGTGTCCTCCGGTGTGCCGCCGGCACACCCCACGGCCCGGGATTACCGATCCGCCGCGGGGTGTGCTGGTCGGCGGGGGCTCAGGCGGTCCAGCCGCCGTCGTTCGAGATGGTGGCTCCGGTGAGGTAGTTCGCTGCGTCGCTGGCGATCCACGCGACGAGGGCCCCGACGTCGGCGGGGGTGCCGAAACGCTTCAGGGCAGTCATGCCGGCCATGATGTGGGCGGATTCGCCGTCGGCGGGGTTGCCGTCGGTGTCGATAGGGCCGGGCTGCAGGAGGTTGGCGGTAATGCCGCGGGCCCCGAGGTCGCGGGCCAGGCCCTTGGTGAAGCCGACGAGGGCCGCCTTGCTCATGCCGTAGATCGCACCGCCGACGAAGGGGATGCTGATGGCGTTGATGCTGCCGATGGTGATGATCCGGCCGCCGTCGGGAAGGTGCTTGAGGGCTTCCTGGGTGGTGTAGACGGTGCCGCGGATATTGAGGTCGATGGAGGCCTCGATGTGCTCGTCGGGGGTTTCGGTGAAGGGCTCGAACCAGCCGCCGCCGGCGTTGTTGACGAGGATGTCCAGGGAGCCCAGCGCGTCCACGGCGTCCCGGACGCCCTGGCGGGCGGCGTCGGGGTCGGCGTTGTTGGCGCGCACGGCCACGGCCTTGCCGCCGCCGGCGGTGATCTCGGCGACGAGGGCCTCGGCGGCGTCGGCGGAGGACCAGTAGGTCAGGGCGACGGTGGCGCCCTGGGCGGCCAGGGAACGGGCGATGCCGGCTCCGATGCCGCGGGAGCCGCCGGTGACGAGGGCGGTCTTGCCGGAAAGGCTTGTGTTTTCAGACATTGGGGTTCCTCAGGGGGAGTGGCCGGGGCCATGATTTTGTATCGTACGGTACGTATAACGAGCCCCAGATGAGGATATTCCCATTTTTGGACAGTTTGTTCTAAAAAGTGGAAACCCGGTGGGCCCCGAGCCCATGGGCGCGGCCCTCTGTGTGGCGCGCCCGTGAGCCTGGTCATATTATGTTCCATCCGGTACGTATATGGCACTTTCGGTGCTATCGTCGGAACACCTCCATCGGCGCGTCTGCCGATCGGGTGGCCTCGATCTGGGTCACGGGTGGGCCAACTCCAGCGCTTCAACCGAAGCGTTCCCTGCGCCCCCTGGACGGACAATGTTTTCCACCCCCCGATACCTCGCGGCTGCCGGTGCCCTGATCCTCCTTGCCGCGGGCTGCGCCGGCCCTTCCCAGCCGGGCTCCTCCCCGGTGGATCCACCGGCCGGGACGGCCGCCGCAGATTATCCGGTGACCATCGACAACTGCGGCACCCCGGTGACCTTCGAGGCGGCGCCCCAGCGCGTCGTCACCATCAAGTCGACCGCCACCGAGATGCTGCTCAGCCTCGGCCTGGGAAGCAGGATTGTCGGCAGCGCCTTCGCCGACGGGCCGCTGCCCGACGCGTATGCCGACGCCCGGATTCCTGTGCTCTCCGACCAGCTTCCGGGGACCGAGGCCACGCTCGCCCTGGAACCGGACCTCGTCTATGGGGGTTGGGAGTCAAACTTCTCTGCCGAGGGAGCCGGGGACCGCGCGTCCCTTGAGGCACTCGACGTTCGGACGTACGTCTCGCCGGCCGCCTGCAAGGCGGAGGGCTACAAGCCCGATCCGCTGACCTTCGACTCCATCTTCAACGACATCACGGAGATGGGCCGCATCTTCGGCGTGGAGGCCCGGGCCGACCTGGTCGTCTCGCAGGAGGCGGACAAGCTGGCAGGAATCACTCCGGACGGGTCGGGCCTGTCCGCCCTGTGGTACAGCTCGGGGGAGAAAACCCCGTACGTGGGAGCAGGCACCGGCGCACCCCAGCTGCTGATGGAGACCGTGGGGCTGCGCAACGTCGCCGCAGGCATCGACGACAGCTGGAGCCCCATGTCCTGGGAGGCCGTGGCCGCGGCCGATCCGGATGTCATCGTCCTCGTTGACGCGGCCTGGAACACCGCTGAGCAGAAGATCGACCACCTTACCGCCAATCCGGCCACGGCCCAGCTCCGCGCCGTCCGGGAGTCCCGCTACCTCACGGTTCCCTTCGCGGGCGGTGAAGCGGGCGTGCGAAGCGTCGACACGGCACTGTCCCTCGAGGATCAGCTGCGTCAGCTCGACCCGCTCGCTCCGTGAGCCTGCAGCACCGTGCCCGCCCCGGCGACGGCGCGCCGCCCACCGGCCGGTATCCGGCGGCCGTGCGCCGGGTCGGGGCTCGCCCGGCCTCCCTGGTCCCGCTGGCACTCGGAGGCGTGCTCGCCGTCTCCGTGGTACTTGCGCTGACCATCGGGCCGGCCGACATCTCACCCCTCCAGGTGGCACGCTCGGCCGCCGAACGAGTCGCCGGCTTCGGCACCTCTCCGGCGGGTGGTGACGCGGGAGCCCTGTCGTCGGTGCAGGAAGCCATCCTCTGGCAGTTGAGGCTCCCGCGGTTGCTGACGGCCGCCTTCGTCGGGGCAGGGCTCGCCCTCAGCGGCACCGTGATGCAGGCCCTCACCCGGAACCCCCTTGCGGATCCCTACCTCCTGGGACTGAGTTCGGGCGCTTCCCTGGGCGCCGTCTCGGTCCTGCTGCTCGGCGCCGCCGTCGTGCTTCCCCTCGCGGCGTTCGCCGGGGCGATGGCCGCGCTGGTGCTCACCCTGTCCCTGGCCGCTGCGGCCGGGGCGATCAGCCCTTCCCGCACCGTCCTCGCCGGCCTCGCCGTCTCCTCGGCCGCCTCGGCCCTGACATCCTTCGTCATCTTCTACTCCGCCAAGGGAGACTCCTACCGGGAGGTCCTGAACTGGCTCCTTGGCTCATTGGCCGGCAGCACCTGGACCTCGGTGGCGATCACCGCTGCCGCGTTCCTGCTCGCCGGGATCCCGATCCTGCTCACGGGAGGACTGCTCGACGGATTCTCCTTCGGGGACAACGCCGCCGGCGCCCTCGGGCTCAATGTCCCGGCGCTGCGCTGGGTGCTTCTCGCCGGAACGGCGGTGCTGACCGGGGCGATGGTTTCGGTCAGCGGGTCCATCGGCTTCGTGGGGCTGATTCTTCCCCACGCGGTGCGACTGCTGACCGGTGCACGGCACCGGGTTCTGCTGCCGGCCGTGGCGCTGGCGGGCGCGGTGTTCCTGGTCTGGGCCGACACCCTCGCCCGCACGGTGTTCGAGCCGCGGGAGATCCCGGTGGGGATCGTTACCGCACTGATCGGTGCACCGGTTTTCGCCGTGCTGCTGTGGCGGCGGAAGGCACAGTCATGAGCGCGGCAGGGTCAATCGCCGCCGCCGGGGAGCTTCGGGCGCACGGGCTCAGCTACAGCGCCGGTCAGCGCCTGATCCTGTCGGGGATCGAATGCACCCTTCCCGGCTCCGCCGTCACGGGGCTGCTCGGGCCCAATGGGGCCGGCAAGTCATCTCTCCTCCGCCTGATGGCGGCGATCCTCAAACCGACGGCCGGGCAGGTCAGCCTCGCAGGGACGGATCTGCGGAGCCTGAAGCGGAAGGCGCGGGCGCAGCACCTTGCCTTCGTCGACCAGCAGGTCGACGCCGACGTCCCGCTGAGCGTGGCCGACGCCGTCCTGACCGGTCGCCTGCCCTACCGGCCTGCGTACGCCCCCGAAACCGCCCGGGATGAACTCATTGTGCAGCGCAGCCTGGCCCAGGTGGGCCTCGAGGGATTCGGCGCACGGCGGCTCGACAGCCTCTCCGGCGGAGAGCGCCAGCGGGTGCACATTGCCCGCGCGCTGGCCCAGGAGACCGGGGTGCTGCTGCTGGACGAACCGACCAACCACCTCGACCTCCGCGCCCAAGCCGGGGTGCTCCACCTGCTCCGGCAGCTCGCGCGCGGCGGGTCCACCGTCGTCGCGGCGCTGCACGACATCAACCTCACCGCAGCGGCCTGCGACCATGTCATCGTCCTGGCGGGGGGACGGGTGGTCGCCAGCGGGGAAACCGCCAGCACGCTCACCCCCGAACTGATCCGCTCCGTGTACGGAGTGCCCGCTGTGCGGCTCGACAACCCCCTGACGGGGCGTCCGGTGTTCGCCTTCGGCGGGTCGGAGCGGCCATGACCTGGAACCTGGTGATCCCGGTGAAAGGGCTCCACCTTGCCAAGTCCCGCCTGCGGCGGCAGCTCGACGGTGTCGAGGACCTCGCCCTGGCCTTCGCCCTCGACACCCTCGCGGCCGCCCAGGAGAGCCGCGCCGTCCGAAGGGTCATCCTGGTCAGCAATGACGCCCGGATGCGGGCCGCGGCGCCGCGCGGGGTGCTGATCGTCGATGACCCCGGCACGGGCCTGAACCCCGCGGTTGCGGCGGGCCTCCGCCGGGCCGGGCCCGGCCCGGTGGCGGTGGCGACCGCGGACCTTCCCGGCGTTCGGGCCGCCGACTTCGACCGGGTCCTCGCCGCCGCCGGACGGTCCGGGCGGGCGATGGTCACGGACCACTCCGGCAGGGGAACCACCCTGCTGGCCGGCCGGGCGCCGGACCTCGACCCGAAGTTCGGGCCGGGCTCCCGTCAGCGGCACGAAGGGAGCGGCCACACGGTACTTGACGTCCCCCCGTCCTCCCCGCTGCGCTGGGATGTCGACGAGCTCCCTGATCTCACCTTCCTGCTGCGGCACGGGGTAGGGTCCCAGACGGCGCGGGCCGTCGCCGCCCGGGGATTGCCGGCCGCCTAGGCCGTCCGCGTCCCGGCGGCGAGGTTCAGCGCCTCGGCCACGATCGCCGCCGATGACTCGTCGGAGGTCATCCACAGCGGGACCGCCCGTGCCGCCATCCCGGCCGCGCGCAGCGGCCCCAGTGCTTCCGAATCGGTGGGGTCTATGAGCCAGCCGTCGAGGAGCCCGCCGGCCGGGCGGGATCCATAGTGAAGGCCGACGGCGGCCGCAGACACCTCCACGCCGATCGTCCGCAGGCACAGCTCGGCCATGCCCCGCACCGCGGCGCCGCCGATGATCGGCGACACCCCGACGACCCGGGCCGTGGAGGTGCGCAGCGCCTGGCCCATGCCGGGCAGCGTGAGGATGGTCCCGATGGACACCACGGGGTTCGACGGGGCGAACAGCACGACGTCGGCCGAGGCGACCGCCTCGAGCGCGGCCGGGCCGGCAACCGCGGACTGGATGCCCTGCTGGACGAACCGGCGGGTTGGAATATTGCCCCGGTGGCGCACCCACCACTCCTCAAAGTGGATGAGCCGGGTCTCCCCCTCCTCGTCGGCCACCTCGACGTTCGTCTCCACCTCGTCGTCGGTGGCCGGCAGCAGCCGCACTCCAAGGTTCCACCGCGCCGCCAGGCGTTCGGTGGCTTCGGTGAGGGAAAGCCCTTCACGCAGCAGTGCGGTGCGGGCGATATGGGTCCCCAGGTCAAGGTCCCCGAGGGTGAACCAGGGCCAGCCCACCCCGTAGGCGGTCAGTTCAGCGCTGACCCGTTCCGACTCGCCGGCCCGGCCCCAGCCGCGCTCCGTGTCGTTCGCTCCGCCGAGGGAATACATCAGGGAGTCGAGGTCCGGGCAGACCCGCAGTCCCGTGAGCCAGAGGTCGTCCCCGGTGTTGGCGATGACGGTGATGTCCAGATCCATCGCCGCCGCAAGGGTCCGGGCACCACGGACGAAACGCGCTCCACCGACACCGCCGGCGAGGATCGTCAGTTGTGTCATTGCCTGCCCTCCGATCGCCGCGGCGCTCGCCTCGATGGACTTAATCGTAGGGGACACTCCGGCGCCGGAGGTCTGCTGCGCCGGACGATGCGGGCCGCTGCGGGCGCCGATGGAGGCCGGGAGAACTATTTCTGTTCCACGTGGAATAAAAAGCGGACGGGCCTAGTTCTGATCCATGTAGTCAAAAACTCTAGGGCTTGGGCCCGGATCGGAATCAGACACATGTCACAGGAATTTGCAGGCAAAGTAGTCCTCGTCACCGGCGGAAGCCGCGGCATCGGCGGGGCGACGGCGCGGGCTTTCGCGGCGGCCGGGGCGGACGTCGCCATCAGCTACGCCGGAAACACCGAATCGGCCGAGAAGACCGTCGCTGAGCTTCAGGCCCACGGTGTGCGCGCCGCAGCCTTCCAGGCCGACCAGGCCGACCAGGCCCAGGCCGTCGCGCTCATCGAGCGGGTCGTCGGACACTTTGGCAAGCTGGACATCCTCGTCAACAACGCCGGCATCACCGTGTGGGCCCCGGTGGCCAGCGAGTTCGAGGACTTCGACGCCATTGAACGCCAGCACCGGATCAACTACACCAACATCGTGGCGGCCATCCGCGCCGCCATCCCGCACCTGCCCGAGGGCGGCCGCATCATCAGCATCGGCTCGGGTGTCGGCACCCGCGTCGGCTCACCGGGACTGGCCGACTAGGCCGGAGCCAAGTCCGCGCTGGCCGGCTTCAGCAGGGGCGCCTCGCGTGACCTCGCACACAGGGGGATCAACATCAACGTCCTCCAGGCCGGTTACACCGACACCGAGATGAACCCGGAAAGCGGCGACATGGCTGAGGTGTTCAACTCCTACACGGCCCTGGGCCGCTTCGCGCGTCCCGAGGAGATTGCCGCGGGCGTACTCTTCCTTGCCAGCCCGGGGGCGTCCTACGTCACCGGCACCGTCCTGAACATCGATGGTGGCTACGGAGCGTAGTTCTCTGTAGAACGGGCCGTCACGCCACCGGCGTGGCGGCCCGTTCCGTTTGGGCCGGGACTATTTCGCCGCCCCGGGGTGCCTGCGGGGCCGAGCCGGGCCGGCGCGGCGGAGGGGAAATTTCCCTCGCATCAATTATGTTTCCCAAAGTATAGATAAGCTGCTCTCCGAAGGAGCAGGGTGATGGACGGCAGCGGATGGGAGTGGGCGTCATGGCGGTCCGAGGCAGGCCCCGGGAGTTCGATGTCAACCAGGCGCTGGAGCGCGCCGTCGACGTGTTCTGGCGCCAGGGGTATGAGGGGACCACCCTCGAGGACCTCACGACGGCAATGAACATCAGCAGGCCGAGCCTGTATGCCGCCTTTGGAAACAAGGAGGACACGTTCCGGCTGGCCGTCGGCCGGTACGCCCAGGTCGAGATGGCCTACGTTGACGAGGCGCTGGGGAAGCCGACCGCCCGTGAGGTCGCAGCGCACTACCTGCACAAGAACGTTGAGGCCATCACCCTGCCGGGGCGGCCGCCGGGGTGCCTGTCGATCCAGGGCGGGCTCTCGGGCCATCCCCAGGACCAGCGGATCGTGGACTTCCTGGCCTCGAGCCGCAGTGCGGGGGAGCAAAGATTCGTCGAGCGCTTCCAGGAGGCCATCGAGGCCGGTGACCTGTCCGCCTCCGAAGACCCGACCGAACTCGCGCGGTATCTGGCCTCCGTAACGGCGGGCCTCGCCGTACAGGCCGCAGGCGGCGCAGGCCGGGCCGAACTCATGAAGGTCGCTGAGCGGGCCCTGTCCGCCTTCCCCGGCTAGCTGCCGGGGCAAGGCGGCCGACTTTTTACGCCCGGGCCTTCCCGCCCACGTACGGGGCGCTGCCGGGCGGCCGGCGCGCGGCGTCGACGTCGGGATCGAGGATCAGGAGCCGGCCGGCTGCTGGGCGACGTATTCGCGGAAGCCCGCGACCTTGCCTCCCCGGATGGTCAGGATGACGCAGTGGCGTGCGTGGTAGGGGGCGCCGCCGATCTCGCCGCGGCTGATGTCCTCAAAAAACACCGTGTCCCCTGCGACGGTGGTCGCGGTGCGGGTGATCTCGGTGAGGCGGTGCTCGCCGCCGAAAAAGCGCAGTTGCTGCTCAAGGAACTGCCGTCCCTCGACGCCCGCGTAGCTTCCGGCTCCGGGCTCGGTGGGCCAGGCGACGGGCAGTTCGTCCTCGACGTAGGCGAAGAAGGCGTCCCAGTCGCCGTCGGTAAATCCGGCGCAGAGCCGCTCGTAAATGGTCTCGGCGATGGCAGTGATGTCGTTGCTCATGGGAAATCCTCTGGGGGAAGGTGGTTGGGGGAAGCCCCGGGGCCGGGATCCTGCACCGTTCACCGGCTGCGGGGGATCACGTCGACGGGGTCTGGCCCGGAGTGGCTGGCCAGCTGCTCCGGGACGCAGCATGAAGAAAGTTCTTGTCTTTATTGTCCATTAGTGAGGCGCGCAGGGGAAATTGTCGGCGTCAGCAGTGATCAATTGCACTCCCCCGGTGGTCTACCGCGGGTCGAACCACCGCGGAGCAGGAGGAACTCCCGGCCAGGGGAGTTCCTCCTGCTGATCCTGGCTGCTCTTTCCTCGCCTGCAGTTACGCCGTTCCCCCGCGGCGGGCCGCGATCATCGTGACGCCGAGGTCCCAGAGGCGTGCTGCGGCCTCCGGATCCAGGGCGTGGGGGTGCACCCCGTTTTGCGAGCTGGGATCGGTTGTCAGTTCTGCTTCATTGTTGTCTTCGAAGTAGAGTCCGCCGATTCCCTCGAGCAGGGGCGAAGCCGCCAGGAGGACCGACGTCGATGATCCCTGCTCCAGGGTCTTCCACGGGTAGGCGTCGAAGATCGCCCGGGTTTCGGGGTTGTCCTCCTGGTGGCGCTGCAGGCCGGTGCGGATGCCGCCGGGCATCAGGGAGTTGGCGGTGATGCCGTCCTTCGCCCACCGCCGGGTGGCCTCCACGGCCAGGAGCACGTTTGCCGTTTTGGATTGTCCGTAGGCGATCCATTCGTTGTACTCGCGGTTTTCGAAGTGGATGTCGTCGAAGACCACTGGCGACACCAGTTGGGCGCTGGAGCTCACCGAGACAATCCGCGCGTTGCCGGCGGCGGCCAGGGCGCCGTGCAGACCCAGGGTCAGGGCGAAGTGGCCCAGATAGTTGGTGGCGAACTGCAGCTCCCAGCCCTCCGGGGTCAGATGGCGCTCGGGGAGGGCCATGATGCCGGCGTTGTTGACCAGGATGTGCAGGGGGCCTTCCCATGCTGCGGTGAAGGCATCGATGGAGGCCTGATCGGTGAGCTCCAAGGAGGCCACCTGGACGCGGGGATTTCCGGTCTGTGCGGTGATCTCGGCCGCGGTGCGCCTGCCCGCCTCCAGGTTCCGCACGGCCAGGGTGACCTCGGCTCCTGCGGCAGCCAGGGCGCGGGAGGTTTCCACGCCGATGCCCGAGGCAGCCCCGGTGACCACGGCGCGCCTGCCGGTCAGATCCACCCCGGCGATGACGTCGTGTGTTGTGGATTCACGGGTGAAGGGGGTGGTGAAACGAACTGGGGACATGAGTATTCCTTACAACGGGCCGAACTCGACTAGAATTGAAGCGGAGGGTCCTCCGTATACTTTCAGACTAACCGGAGGGTACTCCGTTTTATTCCGGGTACCTCGGGAATCCTCCGATCCGGCACTGCTTGTTGCCATGACCGAAAGCTGAAACCGCAATGTCCGCCACTGTTAACCGTCCGCTCCGCGCCGACGCCCAGCGGAACCGCAGTCTGCTGCTGGCGGCCGCCGTGCGGTTGTTCTCCGAGAAGGGCCTCGAGGCAACCCTCGACGCGATCGCCCGGGAAGCCGGCGTCGGAATCGGCACCCTCTACCGGCACTTTCCGACCAGGGAATCCCTCATTGAAGCGGCCTACCGCAACGAACTGACAACCGTCAGCAGCGCCGTGCCGGAACTGCTTCAGCGCCTGGCGCCCCGGGCCGCCCTGCGCGCCTGGATGGACCTTTTCATGGATTACATGACGACGAAGATCGGCATGGCCGACGCCCTGCACGAGGTCATCGCCTCGGGCGGGACCCCCTATGCCGAGAGCCGGGACCTCCTGAACGCGGCAATCCAGGAACTGCTCGATGCCGCGGTGGAACAGGACGGTGCGCGCAGCGAGATTCCCGCCGATGACGTCCTGATCAGCCTGGCCGGCATTGCGCTGGCCGCCGGAGAGTCAACTCAGCGGGCCCAGGCGGGTCGGCTGATGGACCTGCTTGTGGAAGGCCTCTACGCCCGGAGGGGCTGACCCCCGCCGACGCCCGCGAAAACGGGCGGGTGTCACAAAACTGCGGCGGGCGCCACATCGTTGACTGCCACCGGCGTTCCTGCCAGCGTTTCACTTCCACGTGGTCTCACGATGCCAAGGAAGGATCATTCGAGATGACTACCATCGAGGGCGCTGGCGCCTTCACAGCCTCCGGCACCCTCACCCATACGCACACCACGCAGGTCGACGAGCATACGGTGTTCTACCGGGAGGCCGGAGACCCTTCGAAACCCACCATCCTGCTGCTTCACGGCTTTCCCACCTCCTCGCACATGTTCCGTCGGCTCATGAGGGACCTGGCGGGGGACTTCCATCTGGTGGCCCCAGACATGATCGGGTTCGGTTTCTCCGATGCGCCGCAGGTCCAGGGCTTTGAGTACTCCTTCAAGCACCTGACCGAAATCACCGTGAAGTTCATCGACCAGTTGAAGCTCGATAAATTCGCCGTGTACATCATGGATTACGGCGCGCCCATCGGGCTGAGCATCGCCAGCACGCAGCCGGAGCGGGTCAGTGCCCTGCTGGTGCAGTCGGGCAACGCCTACCTTGAGGGATTCACCCCCTTCTGGGACATCCTGTTCGCCCATGCCAAGGACCGGCCCGCCAACGAGGCCGGTGTGCGGAAGTACTTCCTGCCCGAGCGGACCAAGTGGCAGTACACCTTCGGGGTCCCGGAGGACCGGCTGAACCGGCTGTCCCCGGAGACCTGGACCCTGGATCAGACCCTGATGGAGCGCCCGGGCAATACCGAAATTCAGCTGCAGCTGTTCTGGGACTACCAGTTCAACCTTGATCTCTATCCGGGCTTTCAGGAGTACTTCCGAACCCATCTCCCTCCGACGCTGATCACCTGGGGCAAGAATGACCCCATCTTCGGCGCCGAGGGGGCGAAGGCGTATCTGCGGGATCTTCCCGACGCGGAGCTGCACCTGCTCGATGGAGGCCATTTCGCCCTGGAGACCCACGGGGACGAGATTGCCGACCTCATCCGCGACTTCCTCACCCGGAAAGCGGGGTAGGAATTCGGTCGGGAGGCTGCTGCAGATTTATCCAATGGTAGACACTGTCACGGATTCGCTTGACACTGTCTTATTACTCCACCATCCCGGGTAAACTTGGCCGATGACTACTCAGCGGCCGTTCACCAGGGAAACTCTGACCGGCGACTTCGCCCAGGGCCAGTTCCCCGAGGTGCGGTTCGCCATGCTTGAGTTCGTGGGCCAATTCCTTCTCGACTTCGAACGCGCTGCCGAGCGGGCCGGACTGACCCTTGCTCAGGCGCGGGTCCTCGGCTTCGCCGCCCTCAAGCCCTCTTCCATGCGGGAAATAGCCGAGCAGTTTGGGTGCGACCCCTCCAACATCACGGCCAAGGCCGACAAGCTCCTCGAACTGGGGCTGGTGCGGCGTTTTGCCGATCCCCGCGATGCCCGTATCAAACTGATCGGTGCCACTGACGCAGGCTTCGAGATGTCCAAGAACCTGTGTGAGAGCCGGGAGTGGATCGCCGAGGTGCTCGCTTCCCTCACCGACGACGAACTGACGACGGTCCGCACGGCACTCCAGCTGCTGACGCGGCCCACGAAGGCCATGCAGCAGTCGGCCGCGGGGAGCCAGCCCATCCCGGTGTAGGGCGACCAGTAGAACGTCGCGACGGGACACTCTCACATATATGCATGAGAGTCTCAGATAAATAGATGATAGTCTCAGGTTGATCGCTCGCGCTGGACAGACCCTTTGTCCGGCCGGTCCCTTGAGAGGAAATTGAGTGAGCCCCGAACGAGCAGTGCAGGAAGTATTGGCCCGGTACACCCGAGCCACCGACAGGCGGGACGGGGTCGGCCAGGGTGCCCTGTTCACCGATGACGCCGTCATCGAAATCTTCGAGAAAACCTTCGCGGGTGATTATCAGCGGGTCGGTGAGCCCATGATCGGCGGCGCCGCCGTGGCCTACGCTGTTGACAACTTCATGGCCCCGCATCCCCCCGGGGGATCAAGCCACCACCTCCCGGTCGACTCGATTATCGAGGTCGATGGTGACACCGCGCATTTCAATGCGCAGTTCGTGGTGTTCAAGGTCCAGGGCAGTGTCCGTCCCGACGGCGGCTGGCCCGAGGGAACTCTGGGCGCCCAGGGGACCATAACCCCGATCGAGGCCGGCTACTACGACACCGACCTGCGCTGGATCGACAACGAGTGGAAGATCGTCCACCACAAGGTCCTTCTGGACCTGCCGATGGCCCTGCCCGGCGCCTGAACCTCACCACCGATCCGGCCCCTGGGTCCCTGAGGTTCCAGGGGTGTAAAGAAGGAAACCTATGAAGAAAGTCGTCTACCACGCCTTCGGCGGGCCGGAACAACTGGTCGTTGAAGAGGCACCCCTGCCCAGGATGGCGCAGGACTCGGTGCTCGTGCGGGTCCGCGGAGCGGCTGTCAACCCCGCGGACATCGCCATCCAGCACGGTGTGATGAAGGACCATATGGACACCTTTTTCCCGGTCACCCCGGGCTGGGACGTTGCGGGAACCGTCGAGGCAACTGGTGCGGGAGTGTCCGAATTCGTTCCCGGCGACGAAGTGCTCGGGTACACGCGCCAGGCCGTGTTGCACCAGGGGACCTATGCCGAGATGGTCGCCACCCCGGTGGGAACACTCGTGCACAAACCCCGAAGCATGACCTGGGCCGAGGCCGCAGCCCTGCCGCTGGGAGGACTTACGGCCTACCAGGCGGTCGTCCACACCCTGCGCGTGCGCAAAGGCGAAAGTGTGCTGATCCATGGAGCCAGCGGCGGCGTCGGTTCCCTCGCCAGCCAGATTGCCATCGCCCGGGGTGCCCGGGTCATTGGAACCGCATCGGCCAGCAACCATGCCTACCTCACATTCCTCGGCGTGGATCCGGTCGCCTACGGCGAGCACGCCGCCGGGCGGATCAGGGAACTGGCACCGGGCGGCGTCGACGCAATCTTTGATGCCGCCGGTCATGGCTCCCTCCAGATGACGAGCGCGGTGGCCGCTCCGCAGGTTCGCGTGGCAACCATCGTCGACAGCGCACCCCATGCCACCACCGTCTACGCTCGCCTCGACGTGGGTGACCTTGAGGCGCTTACCGCCCTCGTTGTGGGCGGCAGGCTGAAGCCCCGGGTGGGGGCAACCTTCCCTTTGGGGCAGGCCGCTGCCGCTCAGAGCCTGGTCGCGGCCGGGTCGGCGCGGGGCCGGGTGGTGCTCCTGCCATCACTGGCGGCGCCTGGGGAGTAAGGGCCGCCACCATCTCGCCGGGGGAGAAATAGACGAGCCGGAATGACGGTTGAATCAGTACCGGCTCCCGACGACACAGCGTCAAGTGGCAGGGCCCTGCGGGCATTGACCGCAGTCCGGCGCAGCACAGCTACCCCGGACCACCCGATCAAGGCTCCGGTTCCGCAGGGAGGGGCCCCTCCTGTCCGGGCCGCCGACCATTCCTCCCAAAGGACCGCAATGAGCAAGCACTACGCAGACATCGCCTTCACCTCCTCGGTGCGGAAGGTGCAGGAACACCACGGAACCGCCGGCTACTTCCCGGCCCCGGACGCCGGCGCTCTCGCGGACTCCGCTGCCGACCCGCTGGGGCTGCGCGAGCAGACCTACCTCGAGGAGCGGGACGGGATGTACCTCGCCAGCATGGGGGAGACCGGGTGGCCCTACGTGCAGTTCCGCGGCGGCCCGCCGGGCTTCCTCAAAGTCCTGGACAAGCACACCATCGGCTGGGCGGATTTCCAGGGCAACCTGCAATACGTGAGCACCGGAAATATCCGCGCAGCGGAGAGGGTCGCGATCATCGCCGTCGACTATGCAAGCCAAACCCGCCTCAAGCTCTTTGGCCGCGCCCGCATCGTCACACCCGAAGACGGTCCGGACATCCTCAAGGCCCTGACAGTGGAGGGCTACCGGGGGGCCGTCGAGCGCGCCGTCATCGTTGAGGTTGAGGCCTATGACTGGAACTGCCCCCGGCACATCACCCCCAGATATACGCTGGCCGAACTCGAGGAAATCATCGACCCGGTCCGCCAGCGCATCGGCAGGCTCGAAGCCGAAAACGCCGCACTAAGGGCGAGACTCGCCAAGGTCTGGGATCCACCGGCCAGGGGGCCGGTACCGGGTCTACAGTAAAAATCGCTCGTTCATCGCGGGCCGTCACATTCGGGCCATTTGACGCATACCGTTCGGCCGCTGGCGCGTCTGCGCAACTATTGCTCTACCGGGCGCCGGTACCTGATGCGGAGCCCGGATCCCCCACAGCAGAGTCGGAAGGCGTAGCGATGAGCTTTGTAACCACCAAAGACGGCACCGAAATCTTCTTAAAGGACTGGGGGACCGGCAGGCCCGTAGTAATGGCCCACGGCTGGCCCCTGAACTCCGACAGCTGGGAATCCCAGCAGCTCTTCCTGGCCAGCAACGGCTACCGTGCCATCGCGCACGACCGGCGTGGGCATGGGAAGTCCACCCAGACATGGGACGGCAATGAGATGGACACCTACGCCGACGACCTCGCCGCAGTCATGGATGCCCTCGACCTGACAAACGTTACTCTCATGGGTTTCTCCACCGGAGGCGGGGAGATCACCCGCTATATCGGCCGGCACGGCACCTCCCGGCTGGCCCAGGCGGTCCTGATTTCGGCCGTCCCGCCCCTCATGCTGAGGACCGATGACAATCCCGGCGGCGTGCCAATTGATGTCTTCGACGGGCTGCGGGAGAGTTCCCTGGCGGACCGGGCCCAGCTGTACCGGGACCTCGCCTCGGGGCCGTTCTTTGGCAACAA
The DNA here is from genome assembly GCF_009828605.1 of Arthrobacter zhaoguopingii. NCBI lineage: Bacteria > Bacillati > Actinomycetota > Actinomycetes > Micrococcales > Micrococcaceae > Arthrobacter > Arthrobacter zhaoguopingii. The sequence goes on from NZ_WIAE01000004.1 coordinate 252,386, forward strand.
CAAGAACCCCGGGGCGGCCAGCGAGGGGGTGCAGATGTCCTTCGTCACCCAGAGCCTGGCCTCGGGGCACCGCAACGCCTTTGAGAGCATCGCCGCGTTCTCTGCGACCGATTTCCGGGAGGACCTGAAGAAATTCGACGTGCCGACCCTGGTCATCCACGGCACCGAGGACCAGATTGTGCCCTTCGACGTCGGAGGCAATCTCTCTCACACCCTGATCAAAGGGGCCGAGTTCAAGGCATACGAGGGCGCACCGCACGGCCTGGCGGACACCCACAAGGAGCGCCTGAACAACGACCTGCTCGAATTCCTCAAGACAGTCGGCTGACGGGCGCAGCCGTGGCCGGGCATTCGGCTGCGGCTACGTCCACGGAGACCCGGGCGGGTATCACGGGGTGGCACCCGCCCTGGTCTCCGCTGCTGGTTTCTCCGGGAGCTCAGGGGTCGAACCGGCCCCGCGCCCCGGAACTTGCGGCCGTTGGGACCCTCCTCCAGCACAGTTGCCGCGGTGCGGTTACCAGCTTTGTGGGAGGGGGCGGCCTTCTTCGTAGCCGGCGGCGGACTGGATGCCGACCAGGGCGCGGTCGGAGAATTCGGCCAGGGTGCGGGCTCCGGCGTAGGTCATGGAGCTGCGCACTCCGGCGGTGATCATGTCCAGCAGGTCCTCCACACCGGGACGGGCGGGGTCCAGGTACATTTTGGAGGTGGAGATGCCTTCTTCGAAGAGTCCCTTCCGGGCCCGGGCGAAGACGTCCTCGGCCTGGGTGCGGTGCTGCACCGCCCTCGCGGAGGCCATGCCGAAGCTTTCCTTGTAGCGGCGGCCGTCGCTGTCGGTGTGCAGGTCCCCGGGGCTCTCGTAGGTCCCGGCGAACCAGGACCCGATCATGACCTGGCTGGCCCCGGCGGCCAGGGCCAGGGCCACATCCCGGGGGTAGCGGACCCCGCCGTCGGCCCACACGTGCGCGCCGAGCTCCCGGGCCGCCATGGCGGCCTCGTGCACGGCGGAGAACTGGGGCCGGCCCACGGCGGTCATCATCCGGGTGGTGCACATCGCCCCGGGCCCGACCCCGACCTTCACAATGTCCGCCCCGGCCGCGACCAGGTCCCGGACCCCGTCGGCGCTGACCACGTTCCCGGCCACGACGGGCACCTGCGGGTCCAGGGAGCGCACGATCTTGAGGGCATCGAGCATCTTGCGCTGGTGCCCGTGGGCGGTGTCCACCACCAGGGTGTCCACCCCGGCCGCGAG